>NZ_JBGCUN010000001.1:641280-961921 GCF_041103235.1 Yoonia sp. R2331
GTGATCGTGGCCTCTGGCGGGATCGGTGGCAATTTTGAGATGATCCGCAAGGTCTGGCCCACCGACCGCCTTGGCCCGTGTCCTGCCAACCTGCTCTCTGGTGTGCCCGCCCATGTGGATGGCCGCATGATCGGCATTGCCGAACAGGCAGGCGGGCGGCTAATCAACAAGGATCGTCTGTGGTTCTATACCGAAGGCGTGCGTAACTGGGATCCGATCTGGCCCGCGCACGGCATCCGCATCCTGCCGGGGCCGTCCTCAATGTGGTTTGATGCGCGTGGCAACCGCTTTGCCCCGCCCGCGCTGCCGGGGTTTGACACCAACGGCACCTTCAAGGCGATCCTGAACTCCGGCCATGAATACAGCTGGTTCATTCTGACCCAAAAGGTCATCAAAAAGGAATTCGCGCTCTCTGGGTCGGAACAGAACCCGGACTTTACCTCTGGCAAATGGGCCGAGGTGATCAAACAGCGCCTTCTGTCCGGTGCGCGCGCCACCGACCCGGTCGAGGCGTTCAAGGAACACGGTGCCGACTTTGTCGTGGCCGACACGCTGCCCGAACTTGTGGCCCGCATGAATGCGCTGACCGGCGATGACCTGCTGGATGCCGCACAGTTGCACGCGCAGATCGCCGCGCGCGATGCGCAAGTTGATAACCCATTCAGCAAGGACGCGCAGATCATGGCAATCCATGCCGCGCGCAACTATCGCGGTGACAAGTTGATCCGCACCGCCAAGCCGCACAAGTTTCTGGACCCGCAAAACGGGCCGCTCATTGCGGTGCGGCTCAACCTCATCACCCGCAAGACGCTGGGCGGTCTACAGACCAACCTCGACAGTCAGATGCTGGACGGGCAGGGCGCCGCGATCCCCGGCCTCTTTGCCGTGGGCGAGGCGGCGGGCTTTGGCGGTGGCGGCTACCACGGCTACAACGCGCTAGAGGGTACGTTTCTGGGCGGCTGCATCTTCTCTGGCCGCGCCGCAGGGCGCAGCCAGTCGATTGGCTAGCTCACGGTCCGTGCGCCAAACAGGCGCGAGAACGGGAAGCCGCCGCCGGGGATCACCGATTTGCGGCGCGGCTTGGTCGACAACAGCTTTTGCGGCCAGAAGGCCCGCGACATATACCGCCCGCCACTGATGACAGAGGATTTGCGCGTCTTGGTCGAGATCAGCTTCATCGGCCAGAACGCCCGTGACATCCGGCGGCCACCGGCCATGACAGACCGTTTGCTGCGATGCGCCTTGAGCAGCGGGACACCGAACTCCGGCGTGATCGGCCCCTTTGGCCCCGGCACCGGCAGGGACAGGATGTGGGGGTGATCCTTTAGAATGCTGGGCGACTTGTCGGGCTGCGATGGGGCAAAATAATCATCCGTCACGGCACCTGCATCCAACGCGCCACGTCCGTCCAGAATGTCGCGGGTCAGCTGAGCTGCGCCCAGTGGCTTATAGGTGGTGCGCACCACCACCACCGCTAGGCCCGCCGCCAGCGCCTTGCCATAGGCGTCAATTGCCGATGGGTGCACCGTCGCGCGCTCCATCCGCTGCGCGGCGTCTTCGCCGGCAGTGATGACGTCACAGGCCCGCTTGGGGACACCTTTGAACAAAAGCCGGTCAACGGCGCTTTCGGCTGTGGCCTGATCCGGCATTAGGCGCGTGATAATCGTAGTCATGATGCCTCCATTCGGTTGCTCTGCGTCGGTGTTGTCTTGATCTCGGCTGGTTTTGCGACCCGGCGGGCCATCGGCAGGACCAGCACGATCGCGGCCAACAGGGCCAGCGCTTCGATGCTGAACACAACAGTATAGGGCGCATGTGCGGCACTTCCACTTGGCGCCTGCAAGCCTACGATGATGTCACGGACAATGCCCGCCAGTGCCACGCCGACACCTGCGGCTGTCGCTTGTGCCGCACCCCATGCGCCCAGTGCCAGACCAATCCGGTCCTTGGGCGCTGCGCGCATCATGGCGGTCAGGGTCGCATGGCCAAACAGCCCCGCACCCAGCCCCACCATAAAGGTGCCCAGCAGGAACACCGGCGTGCCGCCGCCCAATGCTGCAAGAATGATCGCGCCAAAGCCCGGCGCGCCAATGGCGGTGCCTGTCATGGCAAGGTTTTCCGGCGCGGTTGTGCCGCTCAGAAGTTTTGATGCGATGCCAAAACCCACCAACGTGCCGCTTGCAAACAGTGCGGTCAGCTTGGTGGTGTCCGCCACCGACAACCCCAGCACCTGCCCGCCATAAGGTTCCAGCAGCACATCGGCCATGCCAAAGCCAAAAGTGCCAAGGCAGATCACCGCCAGCAGGCGCATGATGCCTTTGGTCTGCGCCAGTTGCGTCCACGCGGCCTGAAAAGCCATCGGGCGGGCCGCTTTCATCTCTTGCGCGCGGGCGCGGCTGCGCGCCTCTTGCTTCCACATCGCGGCCAGGTTCAGCGCCACCGTGACCACCGCACTGCCCTGAATGACCTGAATCAGCCGTCCCGGCGTGTAGTTTTCCAGCAATGCGCCATAAATCAGCGCGCTGGCGACCATGCCCAGCAACAGCATCACATACATAAGCCCGACAACCTTGGGCTGGTCCTGCTCTCGCACCAGATCGGTGGCCAAGGCCAGCCCGACGGTCTGCACAATATGCACGCCCGCACCCACCAGCAGAAACGCCAGTGCAGCGGCACTCAGCCCGATCCAGCGGGGGGCATCTACGGCTTCTCCGTAGCCGGACAGCACCAACAGCGCGAAGGGCATGATGGCAAAGCCGCCAAACTGGCACAGCGTGCCTTTCCAGATGTAGGGAATACGCCGCAGGCCAAGGGCCGAGACGTGAATATCAGATTTGTAACCGATCAGCGTCCGAAACGGTGCAAAGACCAGCGGCAGCGCCAGCATTACCGCCACCAAGGTGGCAGGCACGGCCAGTTCAACGATCATCACGCGGTTCAGCGTGCCGACCAGCATCACCAGCGCCATGCCGACGGTCACCTGAAACAGCGACAGTCGCAGCAGCCGTGACAACGGCACCTCTGCGCTGGCCACATCCGCAAACGGCAAATACTTCGGCCCTAAAGCCGCCAGTTTTCGCGTGGCGAATGTGCGGTAGTCAAACATGTGGTGCCAGTCCTGTGGCCGCGCCCGGTTGGGTCTGCGGCCTCACTTGGAAATGGTGTTGGGCCCGCGACATCTGCCGCAGGCCCATGTATTTATTGCACAATCAAGGGCGTCAGTGTCTCCGCCTCATGCGCTGCCATGGTTTCCGGCATCCGCAAAATTCCTTGCGCACTGGTGCCGTCCGGCAGGATCACCGTCACTTCCAGCCCGTCGCCCGTGGGCATCACAAAGCTGGCCGTTGCGGCCTCCAGATTGGTTTCATCCAGCAGCGTTGCTGCCGCCATCTGATCGCCCGTACCCATCGGCACGCCTTGCAGAAAGTCAGACACCCAGGATGTGTTCTTGACCACCTGCATGTGAACCGAGAATGACCCCACAGCGACCGCACCCAAAAAGAGCGGAACACCAACGGTCGGTGAAACGACAAGCCACATTTTTGCATTGTTCATGGTGTGTCTCCCCTATCCCAGCCACGGCGTCGCGATTGCGACAAGCAAGTGCGCGATCAGGGCAATCGCGCCAAACACGCGGGTGCCGTCAATCAGGTAGCTGTGCACTTCTTCTGCTTCTTCGAGGGTCAGACCTGTCGGCCAAACCTTGTCTTGATCTGCCATTTGCAGTCCTCCTTGATCGTGGAAGAAGCACGCCCAGATCCGCAAAGTTCAAAAACGGTTGCGCCGACGACGCCAAGCTGCTTCCTACATGCGTCAAGTTGTCACACTTGTTGGACAACGTCAATGTCAAGTGAAGTTTACACAAGGCGCCGGGGCGCCCCCTTGCGCAGCCATAGCCTTCGTGCCGGGGGTGGCAGAGCAGCGCCTTGCAGCGCGATAGACAAGCGCGGTCAGAGGCTTAGCACCGGCAGTCATACCGCAGCATCCGGTCGTCTTTGGTGCCGCAAAAGCGTGGCGTTTGCCTGTTTTTCTGCGCGGTAAAGCTGGACATGGCGCTGTTTTGGGCGACTTTGCGCCAGAATCAATTGTCGCAGGTCCGGGCAGATCACACCGCGCCACGGCACGTTGTGCGCATCTGGTGCGCAGGGTAGGTTCGCACCCAGACCCTTCGCAGCCGGACGCCTGACGTGAGACCACTCAACATCACTATCCTTGCGATCCAGCTGGCCTGTGTGGGCCTGCTCTGGATTCCGGTGCTGCAATTGGGCGGCACCCGCATCGAAGTGTCCAACCTTGCCTCTCTGATCGTGATTGGGTCGATGCCGCTTTATGCGATCCCCTATCTGCGGTTTCCGCCGGTGATTGCGCTGCTTTATGTGGCACTCTTTGGGCTTTTTGCGGCCTTCGCCCTGCACGGAGGCGAGGGGATCTCGCGTCTGGTCATGGCGTTTGTGTCGACAACAGCGGCGCTGGCACTGGCAAACCTGCGCGGTGTTACGCAAGCCACCATCGCCCGATCCATCGTCATCGCCTATCCGATTTTCTGGGTGTTTCTGTGGCTCTCGGCGCAATTGGCGGGGCAGGACTTGCTGGGTGGTGCGCTGAATTACATGCAATCGCTCAACCGGACGGTCTTTGTGTTTCAGGTGCTGCGCCCGACCTTCAACGCCTATGTGGCCTCGGGTGACATCACCTATGTTGCCAGCACGATCAACGGGCTGTCGGGTGCGTTTTATCTGTTCTTTATGCTGGGCCTTGCGTGTTGGCGCTGTGGCTGGGGCCCCAAGGTTGTCTGCATCAGCGCCTTTGTGACCATCTTCGTGCTGTTTTCCAGCTCCAGCGTGCTGCCGATGGCGCTGATCTGCATTCTTGCGGCTATTGTCTGGATCACGCGGGCGCGGTCGAAATTCGTACCCCTCCTTGTGGTCGGCCTCTGTGTTGTCGCACTTGTGCTGCTGTCAGGTGATCTTTTTGCCTATCTGGCTTTGAACATCGCCAACGACGAAAACAGCCGGGCGGCGCGGGTTGCGCAGTATCTGGGAAGTATCGACCTGATCGACGCAAGCCTCGGCTTCGGCCACGGCTACCTGAGTATCGACGGCAACAACATCCACAACTTTCTGCTGTTTGCGACAGTCAGCGGCGGGATTGTGCTGGGGCTGATCGTGCTGGCCGTGATGGTGATGGTGGGCTGGATGTCGGCCACTGCCGGGTTGCGCTATCTGCGGGATGCTGAGTGGCAGGACCTCGCGATCGCGGGGCTGATGCTGTACTTTCTGATCCGGCTGCTGGCCGGTGGGGCAGGGGGGATGCCCGCAGGCCCCGGTGCCGTGGCGATGGGGCTGGCGCATATGATCGCGGCCAACCGGGCGCCCCGCCCCGCCGCGCGGGCGGTCAGAAATCGACCGTCACGCCTGGCAGGTTCAACTCTCGGATAAGCTCGCGCAATTCATTCCGTGCCGCCACGTTCGAGATGTTCAGCCCCTTCACGCCGATATCGCGCAGATCAAGCAGGGTCAGACCGCGCGGGAATAGCTCTCTGAAAATCACCCGCTCGTTAAAGCCGGGTGCCGTGCGGAACCCGATCCGTTTCGCCAGCTTGGCAATGACGCGGGCCATCTTTTCCTTGTTCACCATCGCCTGCGCGCCCATCCGGTTGCGCACCACGATCCAGTCAATCGGGGTCAGCCCCGCCTGTGCGCGCAACTGCCGCGCGTTCCAGACCATCTCGGAATAGACACTTGGCCCGGTGATGTTTTCGGCATCACTGTCCACATGCGCCAACAGGTCAAAGTCGATAAAGCTATCGTTCAGCGGCGTGATCAGCGTGTCGGCCAGCGAATGCGCGACCTGGCTCAGCCTTGTGTGGCTGCCGGGGCAGTCAATCAGGATGAAATCGCAATCAGGCTCCAACCCCGCCACCGCCATGCTTAGCCGGTGGTCATAGACGTTCACACCGGGATCAAGGCTGTTCTTGTCGATCTCGGGCAGGTCCACATAGTCCGGCGTTGGCAGGTCCAGCCCTTCCTTTTGGCAAAACGTCCGCCGGTTGTGGATATAGCGGCCCATGGTCTTTTGCCGCAGGTCCAGATCCAGCGTGCCAACCTTGTGGCCCATCCGCGCCAGCGCCGTTGCCACATGCATCGCCACGGTCGATTTGCCCGCGCCGCCCTTTTCGTTGCCCACGACGATGATATGCGCCACTGCTTTGCCCCTTATCGGATTTTTTGCCACTATATGTTGGGCTGACGGACAGGGAAAGCGGATGCGACACCCCGCCCGCTCTTTTTTCGCGGACCTTGACTTCGCAGCCACAAAGGGCCATCTGACCCGCAACCGGGATGCGCCCTGCCGCGTGAGCAGAGCGATCAAATTCGCCAGGCGCCCCGATCACAGGTTCCCAAAATCACGCAGGGGGTCCGACGCCAGCGTGGCGTCACCACTGCAACGGGCGCAGCCGCGCCCATGAACCCATTTGCGCGGGCGCGTCCCGCCGGAAAGAACGACATGGACTTTGATATGCTGGGCCTCGCGCCCCGTCTTGTGGCGAAACTTGCCGAACAAGGCATTACTGACCCAACCCCGATCCAAAAACAGGCCATCCCGCATGCGATGCAGGGCCGCGACGTCATGGGCCTCGCCCAGACCGGCACCGGCAAAACCGCCGCTTTCGGCCTGCCAATGATCGACGCGCTCATCAAGGCGGGCACCAAACCCGCCCCCAAAACCGCACGCGGGCTGATCCTTGCCCCCACCCGCGAACTGGCCAAACAGATCGCCGATAACCTCACCGCCTATACCAAGGGCAGCCACCTGAAAGTGGCCCTGGTCGTCGGCGGCGCCGGCATCGTCGCCCAGACCAAGCGGCTTCAGGGCGGCGTTGACCTTTTGGTCGCAACCCCCGGTCGCCTGATTGACCTGCTTGATCGCAAGGCCGTGCGCCTGAATGAAACTATCTATCTGGTGCTGGATGAGGCGGATCAGATGCTCGACATGGGCTTCATCCATGCCCTGCGCCAGATCGCGCCGTTGCTGGCGGCCGACCGCCAAACCATGATGTTTTCGGCCACCATGCCGAAACTGATGAACGAACTGGCGGATACCTACCTCAAGAACCCCGTCCGCGTGCAAGTCAACCCGCCGGGACAGGCCGTCAAGAAAATCGAACAATCGGTGCACTTCGTGGCCCAGGCTGCAAAATTCGATCTGTTGGTTGAACTGCTCGACGCCCACCGGGACGAGATCGCGATCGTCTTTGGCCGTACCAAACACGGCTGCGAGAAAATCTATCGTCAGCTCGACAAGAAAGGCTTTGCCGCCGCCTCAATCCACGGCAACAAAAGCCAGGGCCAGCGAGAACGCGCCCTTGCGTCGTTCAAAACCGGCCAAGTCCGGGTGCTGGTGGCAACCGATGTGGCCGCCCGTGGCCTCGACATCCCTGGCGTGGCCTTTGTCTATAACTACGACCTGCCGAATGTGGCCGAAAACTACGTCCACCGCATTGGCCGCACCGCGCGTGCCGGTGCCGATGGCAAGGCCGTCGCACTTGTGGCCCCCGATGAGATGATCGAACTGCAGGACATTGAAAAAGCGATGAAGGATACGATCCCCGTCGCCTCTGGCCGTCCGTGGGAAATCCAGCCCGGTCAGAAAAAGCGCCCCAATGGCGGCGGCGGTGGTCGTGGCCGTGGGCGCGGTGGCCCCGGCGGCGGTGGCGGCGGCAAGCCCAAGCAGCAGAACAAGCCCGGCCACACCAACGCCAAACCCGGCGGCGGTCAGCGGCGTCGCAGACGGCGCGGTGGCGGCGGTGGCGGTAGCAAAGCCGCGTAGGCCGGGACGAACCTCGCACCAAAACACCCCCGCCCTGCCACCTTGAGTAGGCCGGGGTTTACCCCGGCGCCTCGCTCAGAACATATGCGCTGAAATCACCACATCACCCCAACGGGCCTGCGGCGTCTCACCCGTCTCACTGCCCAAAACCCACGCCACCCCATCAAACCGTAGCGACGTCGGATGCACCTGCGCCCGGTCCGCATCCCGCGCGCGCAGCGTCACCTTGTTGCGCCCCCGCACAGCACGGGCAAGTGCCGCGGGCCGTGGGTCGTCCTGATCCAGCGGCGGGGCAGACAAACGAAACATCCCTGCCGTCTCGGCCATCACCTGCCGGACCGTTTCGGCCTGCGTTTCCAGTATCTTGCCCGCCGCGCGCTTGGCGGCGGTCTTCAACCCCAGCACATCCAGCGCCGGAATATCCGCCGTCAGGATCAGCGCCAACGCCTCGGCCTCTTCGGTGGTCAGCGCGGTCAGCTGACTGCGATAATCAAACCCCAGCTCGATCCCGCCGCCGGTTCCCTGATGCGCGATCACCGGCAATCCGGCCTCTGTCATCGCATCCAGATCACGCAGCACGGTACGCGGCGAGACTTCGAGTTCCTCGGCCAAAGTGGCGGAGGTCATCCGCCCCCGGTTCTGCAACAGCAGCAAAATCTGCAATAATCGTGCACCGCGCATCGCACATTCCAATATGACAGTAGGTGTCATATTTAGGCGGCTACCTGTTCCCAAAGTCAATGAGGAACCCATGCCGCACTTTCAAACATCTCGCCTGATAACCGCCCCCGTTGATCGGGTCTGGGCCATTCTGACCAACCGCAGCCTTCTGGCGAACGGTGATTTCGGGATAACCCGCCTTGATGGCCCCGCCGCCACGATCGCCACCGGCCAACGCATCGCGCTTTACAGCGAGGTCGCAGGCAACCGCGCCTTCAAGCTGCGCGTCGTGCAGGCCGATGGCCGCCGGATGATCTGGCGCGGCGGCATGCCGCTTGGCCTGTTCACCGGCACCCGTCAGTTTGACCTCACGCCCGAGGCGGATGGCACAAGGTTTGACATGGCCGAGACCTTCACCGGCCCGATGTCCGGGCTTATCCTCAAATCCATGCCCGACCTGACCCCGTCTTTTGAAACCTTCGCCGCCGCACTGGCGCGCCACGCAACGAAAGAAATCGCATGAACACCGTCACCTATGGCACCGGCACCCCCGATGATCCCTGGCTGTTGAAAACCCCGCCCGGCACATCCGAGTTTCAGGCCTGGCGGGACGAGGCCCGCGATCCCCCCGCGCTGGTGGTGCAGGTCGGCAAGACGCAGCTCAGCTACAACCTCGCAGCGCTGACCGACGCCCCCGCCATGCTCGCCGCGCACGGCGATTGGATGCCGCTTGGCAACGCCGACGAAGGCAAGCCCACCAAGCCCGGCACGTTCGAGGATTGGGCGCGGTCAGCAGGTAATCCGGCGGGCGGTTACTACGGCCTCCGCAAAGGCTATCGCGGGCGCTTTGCCAATTACGTCGGTCCCGTGCTCGAGGTGCTGGGTCTGGCAGAGTTGGAACACGCCCCCCGCAACAACCGCATTCGGGCGCGAGGGCAGGGTTAACAGATTCTGAAAAACGGGCGGATCGGGTTAACGTAAGATGAACAATTGGAGTGTCGCACAGCCTGACCGGCCCGCAGCGGGCGGCTGTGCGGTGTCCGGGTGAGGGAGGCAATGCCGGTGCATCGTTGTGGATGACACCCCTGGGCGATCCTTAATGGTGAACACCGCTTAGGACTTTGCTGTGTATGGCTTGTGCATGGTTTGTGCATCGGACGTGTATGCCGGGCCGCACCGTTAACCCGCCAGTGCGGTGCCCACGAAAAACGCCGCCCCAATCGGGACGGCGTATCTAGTGTCGGGTAGGCAGTCTGCCCACCGGCGCGGTCTTAGAAGCCCAGACCGGCGTACTTGTTCTTGAACTTCGACACACGGCCACCGGCATCCATCAGACGGGTGTTACCACCGGTCCAGGCAGGGTGGACAGAGGGGTCAATATCCAGCGACATCTGGTCGCCTTCTTTGCCCCATGTGGACTTCATCTGAACAATAGTGCCATCGGTCATCTTGACGTCGATGATGTGGTAGTCGGGGTGAATATCTTTTTTCATCAGACAGTTACCTTATGCTTCGGCGCTCTTGGGCGCTTTGTAGTTGCTGACCTCTGCGATACGTGCGGACTTACCGCGACGGCTGCGGAGATAGTAAAGCTTCGCGCGGCGGACCTTGCCGCGACGCACGACGGTGATGCTGTCGATGTTGGTGGAATGCAGCGGGAACACACGTTCCACGCCTTCACCAAAGGAAATCTTGCGCACCGTGAACGACCCGGCAATGCCGCTGCCATTCTTGCGGGCGATGCAGACGCCTTCGTAATTCTGAACCCGGGTCCGGGTGCCTTCGGTCACTTTGTAACCGACGCGGATTGTGTCACCCGCTTTGAAATCGGGGATGTCATTCCCCAGCGCAGCAACCTGCTCCGCTTCGAGTTGTGCAATCAGATCCATCTGATAGCTCCTTGATATAGCACGGGTTTTCCCGCAACGTGTCTCGTGCCGATCAGAGCTCTGTGTCGTTTTCCGGGTCCGCAATGCGCCCGCCAGAGATGCCGTCAACTTTCATTTGTCGGGCTGTCCGGCCTGTCTGGCGAGTGGACCCCAACGAAAGGGCGCTCGATCTCCAGCGGTTCCATAAACCCACGCCCGGAATCAGCAAGCCGACCGGGAACGGTGCCTTCTAGGCCCAATGGCCTATGTAATCAAGGGGTTTTACCGTCCTTACGGGCCTGATAGGCGGCCCACAGATCGGGGCGTCTGTCGGCGGTGATCTTTTCTGACATTTTCTGCCGCCATGCGGCGATCTTGGCATGATTTCCAGAAAGCAGAACTTCAGGAATATCAAGACCTTGCCACGTGGCGGGCTTGGTGAATTGCGGATGTTCCAGCAGCCCGTCGCTAAAGCTTTCCTCGACCGCAGAGGCCTGATTGCCCAGCACGCCGGGCAACAACCGCACCGTCGCGTCCAGCATCGCCTGTGCTGCGATCTCTCCGCCGGTCAGGACAAAATCACCAAGGCTGACCTCCTGTATGCCAAAGTGGTGCAGCACCCGTTCGTCGACCCCTTCGAACCGACCGCAGAGCAGCGTGACACCATCCGCACGGGCCCAGTTCTGCGCCGTGGCCTGCGTAAACGGCGCGCCACGCGGTGACAGATAAACCAATGGACTCAAGCCCTTGGCCGCCGCCCGCGCCTCGGTGATGGCCGCCTCCAGCACATCAGCGCGCAGGACCATCCCGGCTCCACCACCTGCTGGCGTGTCGTCAACGTTGCGGTGTTTGCCGATGCCATGACGGCGCAAGTCAAACGTCTGCAACTGCCACAGCCCATCCTGCAGCGCTTTGCCGGTCAGGCTGGCACCCAGAACACCTGGGAATGTTTCGGGGAAAAGCGTAATGATCTGCGCTGTCCAGGCGCCCGCAAGGTCGGGCGTGTCGGTCATCAGTTCGCGCGGTTGCAGCGACGGGCGGGCAGACAGCCGCCCGGCAGATTTCGCTTTCTTTTCAGCCATCTTTTGCCTTTCGCAGCATCCGATCCTTTTCGCGCTTCAGGGCAATCTTATCCTGCCCCGCGCGATTCATGGCCAGAAACTCTTCTTTCAAATCAGCGCTTTGACCAACATTCGCGCGGCGCGCGGCGGGCAAGTCGGCGCGCACGTCATCTGGGATGTCCAGCAAATCAAGCAGGGCAGAGGCGGGGCCTTCGCGATGCTGGCCCACATCTTCCAGCCGGGCGAAATGCACGATGTCGATCCCAAGACGGGCGGCGATAGTCGCAGATTCTTCTGCCGGGTCGCGCAGGTTGGGAAAGCGATTGCGGAAAGCCTCAAAATCCTCGGCCAGATGGATTGACCGCAACAGATGCCCGTAAACGCTACTGATCCAGTCTTCACGTTCGCGCAGGGTGTAGAAGAACTCGATCTGCACATCAGCGCCAAAGCGTTGGCGCAGTGCCGCGACAATCTGATGCCCAAGTGGAACGGCGGCGCGTTCATAGTCTTTGACCAATCGCCCAAAAAGGCGGCGATGTCCGGGCATTGCGCCGCTAAAGGTCTCTCGTGACAGTACAATCACCGGGTCGTCGGGGATGCTGACAAGAAACCGGTCCAAAGCAACGCGAAAGGCCCGTAACCGCCAAGGGTATGGTTTCTGGCCATAAATCCGCGCAGCAGAGCCTGCCTGCAGGAATGCCGCCTTGCCATAGAAGGTCACGAATGGGGCCAGCACATCGGCATTCTTGGCCATAAAGGTCTGCAGTGAACTGGTGCCGGTCTTGTGAAAGCCGGGGTGCACGATGACACGCGTCATGATGCCTCAAACAGACCATCAGGCGGGTCTGCGATGATCCGGCCTGCGGTCAGGTCGACCGTTGGGACGGCAGCTTGGGTAAAGGGCAAGAGCACGGTTTCAGATTGCCCCGGCACTGAGATCTCTAACAGGTCGCCCGCGCCGTGGTCCATCACGTTCTTGACGGTGCCAAGCGTTTGTCCGCCAGCATCAAGGACCAAAAGGCCAATCAAATCAGCGTAGTAATATTCGTCATCCGGCAGCGATGGCATCGCGTCGCGCGGGGCGTAAAGGGCCGTATTGCGCAGCGCGTCGGCGTCTTCTTTGGTAATGACGCCATCAATCCGGGCGGTGAACCCGTTCTTTGTCCGACCGGTCAGGACCAATTGGTTGAATGATTGGCCTGTTTCGGTGGTCAGCGGTGTATAGTCTGCGATCGCTTCTGGATCGGCGCAAAAGCTCTTGAGCCGCACTTCGCCGTGGACGCCAAAAGCGCCGCCGATACTGCCCACGATGATCTGGTCGTCACGCATTGCGTTCACTTCTCGATAAAGCAGGTGTTGTCGCGCCAATCCCCGTTTTCTGTCGCACAGACGTCCCTCGCATTTTGCTGTTGCAGATAGGTGCCCGCTGCAAAGGCGAGGAAAATCAGAACAAGCAGGCGGATCAAGCGAAACATGGACGTTCCGAACTGAATTGGCCCGGCCAGAGCGGCCGGGCCAGATGGGTGGCTTACTCTTCAGCCGCAGCTTCTTCTGCAGGCGCTTCTTCTGCTACAGGCTCTTCTGCGGGGGCAGCGGCGGCCTCTGCAGCGGCAGCAACCTTGGCGGCTTTTTCCTCAGCGCGGGCCTGAGCGGCTTTGCCGGGTGTGCCTTTGTTGGGGTTGTTGCGGTCTTTCTTTGCAAGCACGCCAGCGGCTTCCAGCATACGGCTGACGCGGTCGGTTGGCTGTGCGCCTTGACCCAGCCAGTACTGCACGCGCTCCATGTCCATTTTCACGCGGTCTTCGCTGTCTTTGGGCAGAAGCGGGTTATATGTGCCCAGCTTTTCCTTAAAGCGACCGTCGCGCGGCATGCGGCTGTCGGCTGCAACGATTGCATAGTGGGGGCGCTTCTTGGAGCCGCCACGGGCGAGACGAATTTTCATAGCCATCTGTTTTTCTCCTTAGATGTCTTGGGTTTGGCAGGTCATCCCTGCCTTACGTTTTGTGTTGGTTGTGGTGTTGGATCACTTCCTGAATGATGAAATTCAGGAATTTCTTGGCAAATTCGGGGTCCAGATCGGCCCGGTTTGCAAGGTCGGTCAGCCTTGCGATCTGCTGCGCTTCGCGCGTGGGATCGCTGGGCGGAAGGTCGTGTTCGGCTTTCAGCGCGCCGACGGCCTGGGTGTGCTTGAAGCGCTCGCCAAGTGTGTAGACAAGGATCGCGTCCAGCCTGTCGATGCTTTCGCGGTGGCCTTTGAGGAGTTCCGCGGCGCGGGTCACAGCGTCGGTCATTGGGTGTCTCCTGACGTGGGGCGAAAGTAGCGAAAGATGCGGTTTGTGTCGCCAAAGGGGCCCTTGGCGTCGGGGTCTTCGACCCCGCCAAGGCGCTGGGCCACAGCGGCAGAGGCCGCATTGTCTGGGTCTACATAGGACACGATGGTGTCGAGTGTTGTGGTCGCAAAGGTGTGGGCCAGCATGGCGGCACCTGCTTCGGTGGCATATCCCTTGCCTTCAAAGCCGTCGAAAAGTGCCCAGCCACATTCAGGCTCGGGAAAGTTGGGCGGCTGCACAAGGCCCGCGAAACCTGCAATCTGTCCGTCCGCTTCGATCGCCAATGTGCCAAAGCCATAAAGCGCCCAGGACGCGATATCGTTGGTGAACCAACCCCAGGCGTCCTTGTCGTTGTTCGGGCCACCCATGTATTTTGTCCGCTCAGGCGAGGCGGCAAAGGTAAAGTATGCGTCCCAGTCGCTACGCTGGTAGGGGCGAAGGGTCAGCCGGTCGGTGTGCAGAGTCGGGATCATGCTGCACCCCCATAGCCATAGATTGCCACATCCTGCGCCTGCGGATGGTGGCCGGTCCGGGTCGCGCCCAAGCGGGCGGCGACTTTGACAGATGTGGCGTTGCCATCTGCGATGTAGCTGACAAACCCAGCTTGACCGAGCAGGTCAAACCCCCAGTCGCGCAAGGCGGCTGCGGCCTCGGTGGCGTAGCCCTGGCCTTCGGCGTCGGTCGTCAACAGCCAGCCCAGTTCGGCTTGCGGGTCGCCAAATTCGTGACCCAGCAACACCAGCCCAAGTGGTGTGTCGTCGTCATCCCGGCGCGTGATCGTCAAAGCGCCGTGGCCGCGCAGGACCCAGCCCGCGACCAGTTGGTTAAAGTCCAGCCAAGCGTCCTCTGCCGTCATTGGGCCGCCGATATGGGTGGCGCGTTCGGTCGTGAAAATCGGTTCAAGACTTGCCCAGTCCGCGAGACGTGGCGCGCGCAGCACAAGCCGCGCAGTTTCGATACGCGGCAGGGTGGCGGTGGTGGCGACAACGCGATCATGTGCGGCACCTGTGGCCGATTTTTCCCAAGTTGGGCGTGTCATGGGCGCGCCCCCGATCTCGGGTGGCGGTAGACCAGCGTTTTCGGTGTCGGACCTGTTGCGTCCGTGTCCAGCTTGGCGCCCAGCTTTTCGGCCAGGCGGATCGAACGGGTGTTGTCAGGCAGAATGTAGCTGACAACGGTGGTCCAGCCCAACACATCCCACGCATGGCTGATCGCGGCGCGGGCCGCCTCTGACGCGATGCCGCTCCCTTCGAGGGACGGGTCGAACATCATCCAGCCAATTTCGGTCTCGGGCCAGTCTGGCGGGGTCCAGGGGCCAACAAAGCCAAGCGCGGTATCGCTGCCGCGTTTGGTGACCGACCACATGCCGTAGTCAAAGATCTGCCAATGACCCAGCTCGCCTGCAAAGGCACGCCAGGTGGCACCAAGGTTCTTGTGCGATCCGAACATGGTCGACCGGTCCGACATCATGAAGTCATGGAACGGCTGCCAGTCTGACGGCACAGGCTGGCGCAGCACAAGGCGCTGGGTCTGCAGGGTCATGCTCATGCCGCTTTCCCCATCGGGTGGCGCCAAACTTCGACAACGTCGCCGGGGCGATAGCTGTGGGTGCCGTCTGGTGTGCAGCCCAACCGTTTGGCCAGCGCGATAGAGCGTGTGTTGTCGGATGCGATGTAAGAGGCGAGCGCAGGCAGGCCCTGGGATGCGGCCCAGTTGCGGACGGCGATGGCACCTTCGGCGGCAAGGCCTGTGCCTTCGAAGCCGTCGAACATGACCCAGCTGAGTTCGGGTTCGTTGATGCTGACCGGGTGCCAGATCGACAGGCGGCCGCAGGGTTTGCCAGTGGCGGTTTCGGTCGCAAAAAAGCCGCCATAGCCACGGGCGTGCCATTGTCCGAGGTGGATCATGCAACTGTCCCATGCGTCGCGCGGATCGGTTGTCGGCCCACCAAGAAAGCGCGACCGGTCGGTTTTGCAAAAGGCTGCGAAGGCTTCAAAATGGGCATGGGTGAACGGGCCCAATGTCATGCGCTCTGTGGTCAGCGTGGGGATCATTGCACCGCCTCCCACTGGGCCAGAGCGGCGGGATCGTCATGGGCGAGGTGGCGATAAAGGGTTGCCGGTTCGCCATCATGTGTTGTGTCTTTTTCAGGCGTGGCACCAAGCCGGGTGGCAAGTGCAATGGACCGGGTGTTGGCGGGCGAAATGATCGAAATCAGCGGACCGAGGCCCATCGCCTGACCGGCCCACTGGCGCGCTGCAACACCGGATTCGTAGCCGTAGCCCTTGCCCTCACCGTTGTCGAACATGTGGTACGCCAGTTCCGGTTCCGGCCAGCCGAGGTGGTTGAGGATGCCCATGCGGCCAACGGGGGTTTTGGTCGCGGTTTCCACCACCGTAAAGAAGCCATAGCCGTGCCAGTGCCAATGGCCAATGCCAGAGATCATGCCGCCCCATGCGCGTTCGGGTGTCGTGTTGCCGCCCAGATGCGTCAGCCGCGCAGAATTCACCATCCAGTCCGTATATGGGGCCAGATCGTCCTTTTCAGGGCCGCGCAGCGTCAGGCGCTTGGTTTGCAGCGTCGGGGCCGACGTCATGGCGTGACCTCGAGGACGCGGCAAGCCGCGACGCAATTCTGGCTTTGTGTTGCAACGCGACGCCCACAGCCAAAGGGTCCGCGCGTGGCGGCGTCGGAGCCTCCGGCGGGCATATTGGGGTTCAAAAGAAAGGGTGCGTCGCGCGTCATATCGGCGGTTACTTCTTTTTGCCAAAGCCGGACAGGCCCGGCGGAAGAGCGGCACCGCCGCCCAGACCGGGCAGGCCGCCGGGCATTTTGCCTTGCAGCGCCTTTGCGGCTTCTTCCATTGCCTTGGGGTCGTTCATGTCAGGCATGCCACCGGGCAGGCCGCCACCTTTGCCGAACATGCCTTTCATGGCTTGTTTGAGCATGCCGCCTTTGCCCATCTTGCCCATTTTCTTCATCATATCCGCCATCTGACGATGCTGTTTCACCAGCTTGTTCAGTTCGGAGACTTCGAGCCCTGCGCCCTTGGCGATGCGTTTCTTGCGGCTTGCGGCCAGCAGGGCGGGGTTGGCGCGTTCCTTCTTGGTCATGGAGTTGATCAGGGCGATTTGGCGCTTCAGGATACTGTCGTCAAACCCGGCAGCGTCCATTTGCTTTTGCATTTTGCCCATCCCCGGCATCATGCCCATCATCCCTTCCATGCCGCCCATTTTGAGCATCTGCTCGAGCTGCATTTTGAGGTCGTTCATGTTGAATGCGCCTTTCTGGAAGCGCTTCATCATGCGTTCGGCTTGTTCAGCCTCGATCGTTTCCTGTGCTTTTTCGACAAGGGCCACGATGTCGCCCATGCCAAGGATACGGCCAGCGATGCGTTCGGGTTCAAACGTTTCGATCGCGTCCATCTTTTCGCCAAGGCCGACAAAACGGATGGGTTTGCCGGTGATGGCACGCATCGACAGGGCCGCGCCGCCGCGTCCGTCGCCGTCCATCCGGGTAAGGACAACGCCGGTGACGCCGATTTTGTCGTCAAATTCCTGTGCAACGTTGACCGCGTCCTGACCGGTCAGGCCGTCAACCACCAGCAGGGTTTCGCGGGGATTTGCGACATCGCGCACCTCTGCGGCTTGGGCGATCAATTCCTGATCGATGTGCAACCGGCCCGCAGTGTCGAGCATGTAGACATCAAAGCCGCCAAGGCTGGCCTGGGTTTTGGCCCGTTTCGCGATTTGGACCGGGGTTTCACCCGGCACAATGGGCAGGGTTTCCACGCCGATCTGATTGCCGAGGATCGCCAGCTGTTCCATCGCGGCAGGTCGGTTCGTGTCAAGCGAGGCCATCAGCACGCGCTTGCCCTCACGGTCTTTCAATCGCTTGGCGAGTTTGGCGGTGGTGGTGGTCTTACCAGAGCCTTGCAGACCAACCATCAGGATGGGGGCAGGCGGGTTGTCAATTTTCAACGCACCGGGGTCGGCGTCGCCGGTCAGCACATGCTGCAGCTCGTCATGCACGATCTTGACGACCTGCTGGCCGGGGGTGATCGACTTGGTAACGGCTTGGCCAGTCGCCTTTTCCTGCACCGCTTTGACGAAATCGCGGGCCACAGGCAGAGAGACATCAGCCTCAAGCAGGGCAACGCGGACCTCGCGCAGGGCGGTTTTGACGTCATCTTCGGACAGCGCACCTTGCTTGGTGAGGCGATCAAACACGCCGCTAAGGCGTTCGGACAGACTTTCAAACATCGCGCATGGCCTCCGGGCCGGTTCGTTAACGTTGCCCCCAAGGTGGGAAGCGATGGCCCAAACGACAAGCGCACCAGTGGGCGCAACGCGCTGACTGGTGGCGATCCCCGTGATGGGCCGGGGACCGGAAAGCTGATGCTAACCGGGTTTTGGGGGCGTTTAAGCCGGGGTGCGGGGTGAGTCAACCGTTTCAAGGTGTGACGACAGGAAGTGGGCGATCTGGCGCACGGAGGTGTCCGCCTCTGGTGCGCGCCCGACGTTGAGGTGCCAGACATGGGTGAGGCCGCGTTCCTCGACCAGTGTCACGTCGACACCCTGCGCCCGAAGGTGTGCGGCCATCAGTCGCCCGTCATCATAGAGGATTTCAGTCTGATCGACGTTGATAAAGACCGGCGGACAACCAGTGAAATCGCCCAGGATCGGAGAGACCTCTGGCATATCCGAGAGCTGATTGCCCAGATAGTCACGCACGCCCCGCGCCCCCCAGGTCTTTGGCACGAGCGGATCACTGCGCCTGTTGGTGGCGAGCGAGGGGTTCTGCAAGCGCAGATCCGTCACCGGCGACATCACCGCACAGGCGGCTGGCATCGGCAGCCCGTGTCGTTTGATCCGCAGTAGCAGGGCAAAGACAAGGTTGCCGCCTGCACTGTCCCCGGCCAGCGTGATCGGCCCGGCGGTCGGGTCGTTCAGAAGTGCGCGATAGGCCGCTTCAACATCATCCACGGCTGCGGGATAAGGGTTTTCGGGTGCAAGGCCATAGTCGATATAGATGCCGGATTGCCCCGACTGTGATGCCAATTGCGCGACAAGGTGGCGGTAGCCGAGCAAGTTGCCGATCACAAATGCGCCGCCGTGGAAATAAAGAAGGGTTCCCTTGGTCGCGGTATCGCCGATCTGGCAACGGGCGGCTGACACACCGCCCAAATTCATGTTTGTGACCCGCAATCCCTTGGGCTGCCGATAGACCGTCATGGCGTTCAGGCTAAACACTTTGCGGGCCAGCCACTGCGGGCGCACAAATGCCAGCGCGGGCTTTTGCACGACGCGGGCATAAAGGTTCCAGAAACGTTGCGCGCGGGAAGTCATACCGTTTGATGTTGAGATATGATCCCATGGTCAAGATGCGGTTGCGTTTCTGAACAGAATTCTCATTTATGAGTGCGAATTGTTCCAAAATGCACAAAGAGAGACCGCGATGGACAGCTGGGACGAAATTCGGACAGCCTATCAGGTGGCGCGCGCTGGCACGGTCAGCGGGGCCGCGGATGCGCTGGGCGTGCACCACGCCACGGTTATTCGCCACATCGATGCTTTGGAGGATCGGTTGGGCGTCAAACTGTTCCAACGCCACGCGCGTGGATATACTGCGACAGAAGCTGGTGACGATTTGTTGCGCGTTGCACAAACCACGGATGATCAGTTTACCCAGCTCGCCGGGCGCATCCGTGGACAGGGTGCGGGTGTTGGCGGCGAATTGCTGGTCACATCGCTTGCCACGTTGTCATCATTGTTGACCCCTGTATTGGCGGCCTATCAGGAAGAACACCCTGAGGTTTGCGTGCGCTTTCTGACCGGGGCGCGTCTGTTTCGGCTCGAGTATGGCGAGGCGCATGTTGCGATCCGAGCGGGAACCGAGCCTGATCAACCGGACAACGTGGTGCAAAAGCTTGCCTTTAGCGGGATCGCACTTGTGGCGAGCGACGCCTATATCGCGAAGCACGGGATGCCGGCATCAGAGGCTGACCTGAAGAACCATTGGTTTGTCGGTGAAGATGATGATGCAAACCGCGCGCCATTCTATCAATGGCTGGGGAACACCGTAACACGCGACCGGGTTCGTTTTCGGACCACCGACAGCCGTATCGTTCGTGATGCGATTTTGGCAGGGGCCGGGATCGGATTTATTCCGGAAAAGGAATTGACGTCCCACAAGACCCTCACGAAGGTGATCCCGTCAAAGTCTGAATGGTCGGCCCCTTTGTGGTTGGTCACACATGTCGATCTGCACAGAACGGCAAAAGTCCAGTCATTCCTGAGCTTCATCAAGGAACACGCCAAAAGCTGGGATATTTGATGCAGCCTGCGATTCAGGGGCATCTGGCGATGCTCTTGTTCTCGCTTTTGGTGGCGGGATCCTTTGCGCTGGGTGTTTTGGCTGCCAACGAAATTTCGCCGATTGCCCTGAACACCGTGCGATTCTGGATCGCCACAGCTATCATGGGGATCGCGGTTCTTGCCACAACCGGTCTGCCAGCCAAGGCGCGGCAAGCCCTGTGGCGTTATCCGGTGCTGGCGGCGTTTTTTGCCGCTTACTTCGTGCTGATGTTCGAGGGCCTGAAAACGGCGCCGGCGGTCAGTGCCGCTGCCGTCTTTACACTGACACCGATCATCGCGGCTGGCTTTGGCTGGTTCCTGCTGCGACAACGTCTGACGGGACGGATGGCGCTGGCGTTGGCGATTGGCGGCACTGGTGCGCTTTGGGTGATCTTTCGGGCGGACATAACTGCGCTGCTGGGGGTGAACGTCGGCCGGGGAGAGTTCATCTATTTCTGGGGCTGTGTGGCCCATGCGATCTATACCCCTTTGGTCGCGCGGTTGAACCGGGGCGAGCCTGCGATTGTCTTTACCTTTGGTACCCTGTTGGCGGGGGCGCTTATCCTGACGACAATTGGCTGGGGCGATCTGTGGGCGACGGATTGGCGCGCGCTTCCCGGAGTGGTCTGGCTGACGATCCTTTATACCGCGATTTTTGCGAGTGCTGCGACCTTTACTCTGCTGCAGTTCGCGGCGCTGCGACTGCCGAGTGCCAAGGTTATGGCGTATACATATCTGACGCCCAGTTGGGTCATCGTGTGGCAGTTGGCACTGGGTGCGGGCGCGCCACCGGGGCTTATTCTGGTGGGGGTAGGATTGACCATTGTGGCGCTTTATCTGCTGTTGCGCGATGACGGTTAGTTGTCGAGTTCTTTCTCCAGGAAACGCTCGAACGCGTCCAGATCAATCCCTTCCATCTGGCCAAAGCCCTGCATCCAGACGCTGGCCTCGCGCAATGCGTCAGGTTCAAGCTTGCACCATTTGACCCGGCCGCGCTTTTCCTGAGAGATCAAGCCAGCGGCGGTCAGAACGCCCAGGTGCTTTGAGATCGCGGCCAGCGACATTTCGAACGGCGCGGCCACGTCTGTGACGGCCATGTCATCCTCGAGCAGCATCGCAAGAATCGCACGGCGGGTCGGGTCGGCAAGGGCTGCAAAGGTGGCATCAAGGCTGGGCGTCATGGATCTGGTTAAGCGTGATGCGTGCGAAACGTCAACCAGTTGGTTGAATATCGCGATAGCGGCAACTGTCGTGTTTATGGTGTGTTTCGCGCTGCTGCGCGCGCCACAAAATGGCTTATTATCAAGTGGTTGAAAGGCACTGCTGCCTTGCTTGACTCTGTCCCACCCCGGACCTAAACCTGCGCCAACTTCGCGAAGGGGTGTTTTGACGTGTCCGACGACAAAAATCCCGCCGACGACAAGGCCCGTCTGGCCGCGTTAGAGGCGAAATTGGCCGAACGCCGCGCACCGGCAGAGGTCAAGCACCATAGCGAAGAACACTATTCGCAGGCACAGCTTGCATGGCGGATGGTGATCGAATTAGTCGCCGGTCTTGGGATCGGTTTTGGCATTGGATACGGGCTTGACCGCCTGTTCGGGACCACCCCGATCTTTCTGGTGCTGTTCATATTCTTCGGCCTCGCGGCTGGCATCCAGACGATGCTGCGCTCGGCCAAGGAAGTGCAGAGAAAGCAGCTGGCACGCGAGGCTGGCGAACAAGAGGACGAAACACGTGGCGACTGATGCGAAAGCCGAAGGCGGACTTGTTTTTCACCCACTGGATCAGTTCATCGTCAAACCGCTGTTTGGTGACGGGCCGGTGCATTGGTACACGCCCACCAACGTGACGGCTTGGATGGCTGCGGCAATCTTGTGCATTGTTGCCATTTTTGTGTTTGGTAGCCGTGGTCGCGCCACGATCCCGACGCGTCTGCAATCCATCGCAGAGCTGATCTATGGCTTTATCTACAAGATGGTCGAGGATGTGACCGGCAAGGATGGGGTGAAGTATTTCCCCTATATCATGACGCTTTTCGTGTTCATCTTGTTTGCCAACTATCTGGCGCTGATCCCCACATCGTATTCGCCCACCTCGATGATCGCGGTGACGGCGGTGTTGGGCTTTGGCGTGTTCATCTGCGTGACGATCCTGGGGTTCGTGCTGAATGGTGCAGCGTTTCTGGGTCTGTTCTGGATGAAAGATGCGCCGCTGGTGCTGCGCCCGATCATCGCAGTCATCGAAGTGATTTCCTACTTCGTGCGCCCGGTTAGCCATTCCATTCGTCTGGCAGGTAACATCATGGCCGGTCACGCCGTGCTGAAAGTGTTCGCAGGCTTTGCCGCGATCACGCTGGTCAGCCCGGTCGCCATCTTCGGCATCGTTGCCATCTACGGGCTAGAGGTCCTTGTGGCCGGTATCCAGGCCTATGTTTTCACCATTTTGACGTGCGTCTATCTGAAAGACGCGCTGCATCCCGCTCACTAACAGGTTTGGTGGGCAGATTGCCCACCCTACAAGACAACTTCCAATCGTAAGGAGATACATCATGGAAGGCGAACTCGCACACATCGGCGCTGGTCTGGCTGCAATCGGTTCCGGCGCTGCCGCAATCGGTGTTGGTACAGTTGCTGGCAACTACCTCGCAGGTGCCCTGCGTAACCCATCCGCTGCTGCATCGCAGACAGCAACCCTGTTCATCGGTCTGGCCTTCGCAGAAGCCTTGGGGATCTTTGCATTCCTCGTGTCGCTCCTGCTGATGTTCGCCGTCTAAGAACACACCCATATCCTTACGTCTGGTCGGGACGCATCGCGCGACCCGACCAGGAAACACCAAGGTTATCCGGGGGCCATCATGGCAACAGAAACAACAGAAACCGCAGCAGGCGCCTGCGTTGACGCAGGTGGTAGCGCCATTGGCATGCCGCAGCTTTGCGCGGACTGGATGCCGAACCAGATCTTCTGGCTCGTCGTCTCGCTGATCGTGATCTACTTTGTCTTGTCGCGCATTGCTTTGCCGCGCATTGGGGCAGTGCTGGCCGAACGGTCAGGCACGATCACCAATGATCTGGCAAAGGCCGAAGACTTCAAGCTGCAGGCCACCGAAGCAGAAGCCGCCTATGAAAAGGCGCTTGCTGATGCCCGGGCCGAGGCCAGCAAGATTGTCGCCGAAGCGCGCGCCGCGATCCAGTCTGATCTGGATGCAGAGCTTGCCAAGGCAGACGCACAGATTTCAGCACAGACCGCGGAAAGCGAAAAGGCAATTGCCGAGATCCGCGCCAGTGCAACCGACAGCATCAAGACTGTCGCCAAGGACGTGGCCAAATCGCTGGTCACTGCCATGGGCGGCACCGCGGATGCGAAAGCCGTCACCGCGGCCGTCACTGCAAAGATGAAGGGATAAGAGGATGAAACGTTTTCTGACCCCGCTCTTCATTCTTGCCGCCTCACCTGCGTTTGCGGCCGGTGACAAGCCGTTCTTTTCGCTCAAGAACACCGATTTTGTTGTCTCAATCGCGTTCCTGATTTTCATCGGAATCCTGCTCTATTTCAAAGTCCCCTCAAAGGTCGGCGAAATGCTGGACGCGCGGTCCAAGGCGATCAAATCCGATCTGGATGAAGCGCGTGCCCTGCGCGAAGAAGCCCAGTCGCTGCTGGCCTCTTACGAGCGCAAGCAGAAAGAGGTGCAGGAGCAGGCGGACCGCATCGTCGCCTCGGCCAAGGAAGAGGCACAGAACGCCGCGACCGCTGCCAAGGACGAGATCAAAGCCTCTGTCGCCCGCCGTCTGGCTGGCGCGGAAGAGCAGATTGCAAGCGCGCAAGCTGCGGCCGTGAAAGAGGTTAAGGATCAGGCGGTCATTGTGGCCGTTTCCGCAGCCAAGGACATCATGGCCAAGCAGATGGATGCAAAAGCGGCTGGTGCCCTGATCGACGAGGCAATCGAGGCCGTGGGTACACGGTTGCACTAAGCTCAACCGCCATCGTGAATTGAAAAACCCGGTCCAAGTGGCCGGGTTTTTGTTGGTGGGATGCAGGCTGAAAGTACCGACATGCATATGGTTGGGGCCCGATAGGGACTGTCGGGTTTGGGTCCAGATCAATCTTATAGATGCTTGGCGGCGACGGACCACTTTCAAACGCAAAGCAACACGCCTTGGCGACAGCATACGCCAAGGCGAATGCAGCTCTTCGCTTGATGTCCGCGTCGTAAGAATGCGCAGCCCTTTGCCGTTCTGACGGCTGTCAGCGCAGGGTTAGATCAGCGATAGACCTCGTCCTCGGTCGGAAAGGCGCGGGCGCGGACGTCTTGGGCGTAGCGTTTGACGCTGTCTTCGATCATCGGGCCAAGCTGACCGTAGACCTTCACAAACTTCGGGGTCCAAGGGTTCAGGCCCAGCATGTCCTCGAGCACGAGGATTTGGCCATCGCAATTGACGGAGGCACCGATGCCGATGGTGGGGATGTCAACGGCGGCGGTGATCTTGTCGGCCAGTTCCTCGACCACGCCTTCGACCACCACGGCAAAGGCCCCAGCATCGGCCACGGCTTTGGCATCGTTGATATGTACGGCCCACGCCGCCTCATCCCGGCCCTGTACCTTGAAACCGCCCATCGTGTTGACCGATTGCGGTGTCAGCCCGATATGCGCCATGACCGGGATGCCGCGTTCGACCAGATAGCGGATGGTTTCTGCCATGCGCGCGCCACCTTCGAGCTTGACCGCCTGACACTGGGTTTCCTTCATGATCTTGGCGGCGTTGCGGAAAGCCATCTGCGGAGATTCTTCGTAGGTGCCAAAGGGCATGTCGACCACGATCAGGGCGCGCTGAGTGCCACGGACCACAGCCTTGCCATGCATAATCATTAGGTCAAGCGGCACGCCCACGGTGCTTTCCATCCCGTGCATCACCATGCCAAGGCTGTCGCCCACAAGAATGAAGTCGGCATATTTGTCCACTAGGGCGGCGGTGTGCGCGTGGTAGCTGGTGAGCGAGACGATCGGCTCTCCCCCCTTGCGGGACGAAATTTGTGGGACCGTGGTGCGGCGAATGACTTCTTTTTGGCTGCTCATGGTGTGATCTCTCTTTGGTCGATGAGCATCACCATCATGAATTGCACGGAAATCATGATGCCGATGGTTTGGGTGGGCACGCCGGTTACGGGTTCAAAGGTGGCGGCGTCCACAATGTCGAGGCCGGTGAGTTTGGCCGACCGCTTGGAGGCGATGACGCCCCGGATGCTTTCGGCCACTTGTTCGACGGTTTTGCCTTCTTTCACCAGCGCCTCTGCCACGGTGAGCGACAGGTTGAGGACGCGGGCGTCATAGCGTTCATCCCCGATCAGACGCACATTGCGCGAGGACATGGCAAGGCCATCCGGCTCTCGCACAGTTGGCACACCGTGGATTGCGATGGGCATATGCAGGTCGGTGACCATGCGCCGGATGACGGCAAGCTGCTGGTAGTCCTTTTCGCCGAAATAGGCCGCATCTGCGCCGATGATGTTGAAAAGCTTGGTGACGACGGTGGCGACACCGCGAAAGTGACCGGGGCGCACTTTGCCGTGCAGCATATTCGCCAGACGGGTGGTTTCGACGATGGTTTCTTCGCCTGCCGGGTAGATGTCGGCGGCGTCGGGGATGAAGACTGCGGCGACACCTGCGTCGCGCAGCATCGAAAGGTCTGCGTCTTCATCGCGGGGATAGTTTTCGAGGTCCTTAGGATCACCGAACTGGGTGGGGTTCACAAAGATCGTGGCGACAACGGCTGGATGATCTGCCGCCGCTGCGGCCACCAGCGCCATGTGACCCGCATGCAAAGCGCCCATGGTGGTCACAAGCCCAACAGAGCCCTTGCTGCGCAGATCAGCCATAACAGCGCGGATGTCGGCGATAGAGCGGCAGATTTGCATGGCAGTCCCGGCACGGTTTGGCGTCACCCGGTTGTATGCCGGGGCGGGCAGGGCGGCAAGCGGTGCCGCAAAAACTTCACGTTTGGTCCCTGAGTATGCCGGATTGCCCCGCCATGCCACATCGGACGTGACGACAGATGAGGCGGCTGATGATCAGAGTTATCCTTCCGGCAATTGCATTGTGTATTCTGCTGCTTGGCGGTGGCGGGCTTTATTTTCTTTATACGCAATTGCATGGCAAAGAGACGACGCTGTCGCTGAACGGCGGCAATGAAAACGTCAGCGCGGGCGGGACGGCCCTGCGGATGATGTTCGAGAACGCAACCGGTCAGGTCACAAAGACACCGGACATTGATTTGCGCGGGCATATTCCGCCAGCACCCGACGGCTGGTACGCCAAATATTACGAACAAAAGGACGGCGAGACGATTGTCGGGGCGGAACTGATCCCCACGATGGTGTCAAAATCCACAACCAACAACATCCTGCTCGATTTCCGTCGCGCCGATCAGGCCGGAGCCGGAGGCGAGACGCAGACCTATTTGCGCGGTGGGCTGTTGATGGCGCTGCGGATGCAGCGGCTAGAGCAGGTGAACACCAATACCGTGCAGGGGCAGATATTGGGCGAGATAAACGCATCCATGTCGGCCTTTGCTGACCTTGGTGGGAACGTGGACGATGGCAGGCCACGCAAGGCGCTATTTGCGCGGGTCGACGGGATCGACTGGATCGAGCATCCAAGGACATCGCGTAGGCCCGCCACGGGTGAGATCACGCCTGTGAATTATCGCCGGTTCACCGCCAAATTGGGCACCTTTGTAGAGCTCGAAGTTATCACCAATGCAGCTGACGCTCATGTTGCGGCTTTGCTGGGGCAGTTTGATCTGGCAGCCCTTAATGCGCTGCTGCCGACGCCGGACCCGAAATTTCGCGCGGACGTTGGTGTGCATACGGCCAAGGACACCTTGTCCGAAGAGCCACCCGGTCCCAGCATGGCGATGCGTGCGCATGAAATCTTGAATGATGGGCGTATCCATTCGCCAATGAACACGCGCATTCTGGAACGCATGGTCGCAGGGGACATCACCGATTGGGACAGTCTGGTCAAACGCAATGGCCGCGCCTTTGCCCCATCAGAGATTCTTACCGGCTTGCTTGGTCCAGAGCCTGATTACATCAAGGTTGGGCGGATTGCGCATAAGTTGTTGCACGGCAACAACCCGGTCACAGATAGTGAGCGCCGGTTGGTCAACGACATCTATGACGGACGTTTGCTGACTCAGGCGGCGGCCCAAGGGTCGCGGTATTTTGATGCGGCTTCCATCCGTGATGAAACGCGGCAACTGATTGCCTTGTTGCCAGTGGGGTCCGCTGATCCGCAGGCGGCAGAGGCACCAACGGCAGCGCCAACACCGACTGCCAAACCCACCGTTCGGCGTGGCGCCAACGGCGGCAACCTGGGCGCCAGTGACTGTGCGATCGAACTGGGTGTGCGTCGCTGCGTGCTAAGCGACGGATAAAAAGCTGTGTGGGTCGTCTATGACCCGCGCAAGACCGCAGGCGAAAAGAGCACGCCGAATTGTTCGCACCAGATCACCACGGCGGGATAGGCCGAAAGGTCGGTGCCTGCGGGCACGGTGTAGGCCTGATTGCCAACGTTGCCCTTGAGCTGTCCCAGTGACAGCCAGTCGGCCCCTTTGACATCCGCAGAGGATCGCGGATCGGGGTGGGCGGTGAGCCACACTTCGAGGTCGGGACCGTTTGTGACCTCAAAATCGGTGAATTGTAGTTCTGTGATGCCATCGGCGCGGGTGACGACCGACACGGTGCCGCTGCCGCGATGGGCGCTGTCGGCGTCCACAAAGGTGCCTGTGGCCGACACCTCGGCCTGCGCCAGTTCTTCGGACACGACGGTGTCAAAGAACAGAGGCCCCGTCAGATACCAGCCAACTGCACCAACGGCGACGCCGACGACAAAGCTGGGAAACGCGATTCTGAGAAAACGGAACATTTAGGGCTCCTAAGGTTCGAATGGCCGGGTACTTTGCGTACAAGGTAGCTTGCCCCGGCCCGGCTGCATAGGTCGGTTTCGCGACAAACAATGTCGGCTGGTTCTGACGTGGGGTGGGTGATGCGCTAGATTGCCCTTGGAATTGCAGCGGGGAGTCGCGTCATGAAAACGAATGTCAAAGCGCTAGTGGTCGGTGGCGGGGCCGTGGGCACGTCGATTGCCTATCATCTGGCGCGCGCGGGCTGGGATGATGTGATGCTGCTGGAACGCGACGAGCTGACGTCTGGGTCCACATGGCACGCCGCAGGCCTGCTGCCCTATTTCAATATGTCTTATGCGACGACCCACATCCACGACTATTCCATCAAGTTCTACAAGACGCTTGAGGAAGAAACCGGTCTGAACGCGGGCTTTGCCGTTGTTGGCAATCTGCGCATGGCGCAGACCAAGGAACGCATGGATGAATACATGCTTTATGCCTCGACCGCGGAAACCTGTGGCGTGCCTTATGAGTTTCTGACGCCGGATGAGATCAAAGACCGCTGGCCGCTGATCCGCACAGAAGACCTTGAAGGCGCGCTTTATCACCAGACGGATGGCTATATTAACCCTGCTGACGTCACCATGGCGATGGCCAAGGGCGCGCGGCAGCGCGGTGTGATGATCGAACGCAAGTGGCAGGCGGATGCATTCCACTGGACGGGCGATGACTGGGAGGTCACCTGCACCAAGATGATGGAAAAAGGTGGCAACCTTGTGCCCAGCGACGAGAAGATCGTCATCACGGCGGAACATGTGGTGACGGCCAGCGGCAACCACGCGCAGCGCACGGCACAGATGCTAGGGATCAAAATTCCCGCGATCCCGGTGGAACACCAGTTTATCGTGATGGATCAGGATCCCGCGCTGGTGGAATACCGCAAGACCGGCGGGGCCGAGCATCCGGTGATCCGCGATGCGGATGCACAGTCATATGTCCGCGAAGAGCGCGGCGGCTGGATCTTGGGCGTCTATGAGCACGGCGCGCCTGCGCGGTTCGAATATGGTGTGCCGGACAGCTTCCGCGCGGATCTGTTCCAGCTTGATCTGGAGCGGATCGAGGACCAGTACATGGCGATGATCCACCGCGTGCCGTCTTGTGAAGACAGCGGGCTGAAGGACGATTTCAACGGGCCGATCTGCTATACGCCTGACGGCAATCCGCTGGTTGGTCCGGCACCGGGGCTGACCAACATGTGGCTGGCAGAGGGCTTTTCCTTTGGGATCACGGCTGCCGGTGGCACCGGGTATTACCTTGCGCAGATGATGGTCGATGGCGAGGCCGAGATCGACATGGCGAGCCTTGATCCCAAACGCTATGGCAATTGGATGACGACCGAGTTCGCCGCGCGCAAGAACGAGGAATGCTACGAGCACGTCTATATCCTGCACCACCCGGATGAAGAACGGCCCGCTTGTCGTCCGTTGCGCACCTCGCCCGCCTATGATCGGCAGGCCGCGCGTGGGGCACAGTTTGGCTGGGTCAATGGCTGGGAACGGCCCAACTATTTTGCGCCCGAGGGGTTCGACGATGCCGCATCGCGCAGCTTCCGCCGTGGCGGATGGTGGCAATATGCGCATGATGAGGCCAAGGCGATCCGCGAAGGCGTGGGCCTGATCGACGCCACCGCCTTTACCAAGCACCGGATCAGTGGACCAGGGGCGACGGCGTTTCTGGATTGGTTCACCACCAATAAACTGCCGCGTGTGGGCCGGATCAACCTGACCTATGCTTTGACCAGCCACGGCACGACGCGGACCGAATATACCATCGTGCGGTTGGCGGAGGATGACTACTACCTCGTCTCTGCCGGGGCATGGCATGCCTATGATCAGGATTTCCTTTACAAGGCGATCATGGAGAAAGAGGCGGAGTTTGGCCGCATCAACGAACAGGATGTGACTACACAATGGGGCGTCTTTGCTATTGCCGGACCCAAAGCGCGCGATGTGCTGGCCGAGGTGATCAAAGACCCGGACCCCGAAACGGCGCTGTCCAACACGCGGTTCCCGTGGCTGAGCGCCAAGCAGATCGAGCTGGGCATGTGCCCGGTCAACGCGATCCGCGTGGCCTATACCGGAGAGCTGGGCTGGGAATTGCACCACCCGATCGAGATGCAGAATTATCTGTTCGATCTGCTGGAGAAGGCCGGTGAACCGCACGGGATGAAGCTGGTCGGTGCGCGGGCGCAGAACTGGCTGCGGCAGGAAAAGTCCTATCGTGCGTTCGGGACAGAGTTGGGCCGCGATGCTACCCCGTTGGAAGCGGACCTGCCGCGCTTTGTTGATCTGAACAAGGACTTCCACGGCAAGGACGCGATGGTCGCCAAGGGCATCCGGTCAAAGTGTGTCACGCTGTTGATCGACGGGCCGGACGACGCCGACCCTTGGGGCCGCGAGGTCCTTTATGCGATGGATGGTACCCGGATCGGGCGGCTGACCTCTGGCGGGTATTCGGTGGCCTTTGGCAAGAGCATCGGCATGGGCTATGTGACACCGGCGCATGCTGAGGTGGGCACAAAAGTGCAGGTCAAGATGTTCGATCAGCTCTGGAACGCTGAGATCGTGCAGGACAGCCCCTATGATCCGAAGAACGAAACCATCCGCAAGGATGGCTAAGCTCTTGGGCAGGCGCGGTCATTCGCCTGCCAACAAGGCCTCCATCACGCCGGGTTTTTGCAGGGCCTGAAGCAGGCCGCTTTCCTGCATCCGGCGCATGGAGATGTCCATCTGCCCGCATTCCTGCATGGCGCGCAGGGCTAACGCCTCGTCGATGTCGCCCAGCATATTGCCCATGTCAGACAGGCTGGTGATTTCAAGCGCGGCGGCCTCAGCCTCGACCGAGGCGACGTAGGCCTCTGTCGCGTTGGGGCCAATCTCGGCCGTGTAAGTGTCGAGGGTACACCCCAGGGCCGCGCGCATTTCTGCGTCAACGGTAAAGTTTGGCATCGCATCAGCCAGTTCGGGCACGCGGCTGACGTAAAACGCGGTTAGCTTGCCGGTCAGAATATCAGTGGCTGCGGCAAGGCGGTCCACTTGATCGGCCATGGCGAAGGTTGGAAAAAGACAAATCGCGGCAATGGCGGGCAGAATGGGTTTCATCAAGGGCTCCTGTAGCTATGACGGCAGCCTAACGGGCCAAATGCCCAGCCGCTAGCGCCGATTGCGGTGCCGCCAGAGGTCGATGCGCCGTCTGCCGCGCACGATGGCACCGGCGACGGGGCTTTGCAGGCGCGGGACGTCGACGGCCAGCAAGAGCAACCCGACAGGGATCATCCACAAGCCAAAGACCGGCAGGATCGCCAGAAAACCGCCCAAAATCAGCATGAACGCAATCGGCACCCGGATCAGCCACAGCCAGGGATGCCGCAAGAACGCCAAGGGCCGCGCAGCCCAGGGGAACTGGCGGCTGATGGAATTGAATTGCCGGTCTAACCGGTTACGTGCGCGGTCCCGCAGGGAGGGTTTTGTCATGGCGCATAAATGGGTCAGCCTTGCCGCTTTTTCAATTACCCGGACGACTGCCCCATTTTTTCCATATCGGAAACACCCTGTTGCCGTCTCTGTCAGTCAGATTGCGGAAGATCAGGATCAACAGGAGGTCAGAATGGCCTTTCTTTCATCATCCCATCCGCCACACAGGTCCATGCCGGACGTGACCGTGACCCTGTCGCCGTCAGATGCCGGACGGATGAAGGATTTCAGCATTGCCACCTATGCCACCAACGGCGCGATGTGTGCGGCCAAGGCGCTGGCAGATCTTCCTTCGCGGGTGGATCGCGCAACGGGCTGGATGTGGTGCCGGATCCCGGCAGAGCTGATCCATCCCAGCGTTTCCGCGGCGGTCGCGTTGATGGATACCGCAGCCCAGCATCTGGTGACCGCGTTCTATGCGCTGGATTGCTGTGCGCCGGGATTTACAGCGGTTGATGGCCCGGCAGCGGGTGTGGCCAGCGGGTGTTTTCCCAATTCGGGTGGCCTGCCGATCCCATTTGATAGCGCGATGACGGCAGAAACGATGCAAACCAGCCTGCTGGGCGGGACAATGATTGATACGCCCGATGGCGCGCGCCTGATTGATGATCTGGTTGTAGGTGATCTGGTCAACACGCTGGATGCCGGACCGCAGCCTTTGGTCGCGGTGCATAGCCAGACATTTGCGGGCCTGCCTTATCGGACGGACCGCCGTTTGTGGCCGGTGCGGGTTGAGGCGGGCGCATTGGGATTTGGGCTGCCGCAACGCGATTTGTGGATCAGCCAAGGGCAGCAGATGCTTTATCGGCACATCCGGGTGCGGCATGTGCTGGGCGCGGATGCGGTGCTGGTGCAGGCGCGGTCGCTTGCAGCGACGCTGGATTCGGTGCGGGTCGACGGCGATCTAAAGGCGATCACTGGCTATCATCTGGTGTTCGAGACGCCCCAGGTGATCTTTGCCGAAGGGGCGGCGACAAGCTCTTACGATCCTCAGGCGCGGCTGCAGCAGCAGGCCACCGACGAAGACGCAGCAATGCCGCAGATACGCAGTTGGGAATTGATGGCAATGGTCGGCTAGGATCGCAGGCGATCTGGCCGCAATTGCGCGACGATGTCCGCATCGATCTGGGGCGATCGCCCGATCACCAGATCGGCCACCAATGCGCTGGCAGCGGGGGCGGTTTGAAAGCCGTAGCCGCCTTGCCCCGCGCACCAGACGAACGCAGGATCTGTTGGATCCGGGCCAAGCACCAGGTTGCGGTCGGGCGCAAAGGTGCGGAGCCCGGCCCAAGAGGCCAGCAGGCGGTTGACCGGTTCAGTCACATAGTTTTCGTAACGTGCAAATCCTTCGGCCAGCACCATGTCGTCGGCAAAGGCGTCTATGGGTGCGGAAGGGTCTTCGTCAGCAGGTGAAACGATCAATGCGTCCGCATCGGGTTTTGCGTACCAGGTTTCGCCCGGACCGAATAGCATCGGCCAGCCGCTGACATCATGGTCGCCGGGGGCCGGGATGCGGCCCATCGACCGGCGCAAAGGTGTCAGGCCCAAGGGCGCTATGCGCGCCATTTGCGCCACCTCATCAGCCCATGCGCCTGCGGCGTTGACCAGAATGGCCCCACCAATCGGGCCTTGCGTCGTGGTTTGCACGGTCCAGCCTTGCCGGGTGCGGCTGATCAGGGTCGGCATGCAGTTGCTATGCGCCACGCCGCCGTTTCTGCGCAGGATCTGCAGGAAGATATTCAGCAATCTGTCCGTGTCGATGTCCCACGCCTCTGCATGGGTCGCGGCGCGGGTGACGGTTTTGGGGTTTAGGATCGGGATGGTGTCACGCGCTGCATCTACGTCGACCTCCTCCAGACCCATACTGTCGCGATCAGCGTCAAAGGCCGCGTGATCGTCTGGCCCGCCGATCAGCATCAACCCACGGGGTGACAGGACGCCACCGGCTTCTGTCCGCAAGAAATCAGCGCTGGCGCGGCTGAGGGCGGTGGTTGAGGGCAGCCCGTAAGTCGGTTCGAACAAGGCCGCAGAGCGGCCAGAGGCATGATAGCCAAAGCTGCGTTCACGCTCGATCAGGGTCACATGCCCAAAGGCTGACAGGCGCGCGGCCGTCGACAGGCCCGCCACGCCGCCGCCGATAATGATGAAATCCGTCATGCTTCTTCTAGCCGGTCCGTCGCGGGCGCGGGCGTTGGCGACAGGGCGGTGATCTGGTCGTAAAGCGCGGGTGTCATGGCGAACCCTTCGGCTGCCAGCGAGGGGGCAAGTTGCGCCACCGACCGGGCCGAGATGATGGGGGACACGGCGTTGCGGTGCGCGGCGACCCACGCCACAGCGAGCGTGGCGGCATCGGTATTGTGTGCGGCGGCCAATGCGGAAAGGGCCGCCGCCGTTTCGTGCATCCATTGCGGGCCGTAGCGGGCGGCATAGCGGTCATCCTCGGTCAGCCGTCCGGTGCCCCCTTGCGCATATTTGCCCGTCAGCAACCCGCCGCCCAAGGGCGAATAGGGGCACACAAGTATGTCCTGATCAGCGGCCATCGGCAGCAGCTCAACCTCGACCTGGCGTTTGACGAGGTTGTACATCGGCTGGATCACGTCGATGCGGGTGCCAAGTGTCGTGCAGACCGCCTGTGCCTTCATCACCTGCCACGCGGCGTAATTGCTGACGCCGATGTGGCGGATCAATCCCTTGGCTTGCAGATCAGCCATGAAAGTGAACGTCTCTTCCAGCGGCGTGTCACCGTCAAAGCGGTGCAGGTAAAGGAGATCAACCGCATCCAGCCCAAGTTGCTGGCGGCAGCGGTCGAATTGAGCGCTCAGATTGCCCACGCCCGCACCGCCCATGTAGCCCACTTTCGTCGCGAGGTAGATTGCGTCGCGTTCGGTTGCGACCATCGGGCCCAGCAGTGTCTCGGACGCGCCACCGTTGTAGCCGACAGCGGTGTCAAAGTGGTTGATGCCAGCCGCGCGGGCCTCATCATACATGGCGCGCGCCGCGGCTTCGTCGGCCTTGCCGCCAAACTGCATGGTGCCAAAGGTCAGGCGAGATCTTGGTGTGCCATTTTGTGGTGTCAAATCAGTCATGTTGCGACATTGGCATGTCTCATCGCGGGCTGAAAGGCCCCCAAAATGCAATCGCGCCGCGCCCGTTTCCGGGCGCGGCGCGATGTATGTGAAAGTGGGTTGGCTTAGCCCGCTTTGCGGGCCTTGCGGCGGGCCACAGCCCCTGCACCTGCCAGGCCAGCCAGCAAAAACAGGCCGGATGCTGGCACGGGTACCTCGCCGACGACCGACGAATTGTCGATGTTGGTGATCAAGTCCTGCGTACCATTGGCCGAGATGATCAGGAAATTCTTGCCCTGCGCATTATTGGCCCATGTGCTGTCGCTTTTGACCAGATCAAGCCAAGTCTGCGCCTGATCAGCAGCCGCCTTCGACTGCGAGCCAGTGGCCAGCGAAGTGATACGGAAGTCACCGTCGTCGATGTCGTAGTCGCCTGCGTCATGTGCCAGTTCCCAGACAGCCATTTGGAAAGCAGCCGCAGTGATCGCGTCGCTGACATTAAAGAACGCGTTGGCGGCGAGATTGTTCAAATCGCCCAAAGCCGGGTCCACCAAACTAGTACCTTCGGTGTAGTCCTTGCTGAGGTCGAGGTTTTCCAGCGGCTGCAAGCAGAAGGCCATAAAGTCGCCCAGCGCATCAGCGGTCAGCTGAAACGCACCCGCATAAAAGCTGCCAGTGCGGGGCGGTGTGCCTTCGGCATAGAAAGAGGTGACAACTTTCCACTGCTCAGCGCCAAAGACGCTGCCGGTTTGCTTGTTCACATCAATTGGGGCGGCCAGCGCGGGTGACGCAACAAACGTCAGTCCAAGCAACGCGGCAGAGAGCATCTTCTTCATAAACTGTCCAACTCACACACTATAAAACACGTGCTGAACATAAATGCGCCACAATTTCGCCACAAGGGGGAAACGAACGCGATTTGCACCCGTAACGTAAGGGAAAGAGTGTTTCACCGCTGATTGTTGCTGCACCGTGGACAATCAACGCAAAAAGGCCCGCCATCCTGCGAAAGCGGGCCTTTGATGTGCTGAGGCGAAAGCTTACTGCGGGATGTCGCCCACGATGCCTTCGACATAAAAGTTCAGGCCAGCCAGCGCGCCATCATCGGCGGTCTCGCCTTCAGCCAGCCAGACGCTGCCGTCTTGCTTGTTGATCGGACCGGTAAAGGGCTTGTACTCACCTGCTGCAATGGCGGCGGCCATGGCCTCGGCCTCGGCCTGAATGTCAGCCGGGATCTTGTCGGTCATCTCGCCCATTTTCACCATGCCGGTGTCCATGCCGTCCCATGTGTTCACGCTTTCCCATGTGCCATCCATGACGGCCTGCGTGCGTGCAATGTAGTAGGGCGCCCAGTTGTCGATGATGGACCCGATACGCGACGTGTCCTTGTAGGCGGCCATGTCAGATGCCTGACCAAAGCCCAACACGCCAGCCTCTTCCGCGGCTGCAAGGGGTGCTGTGGAATCGGTGTGTTGCAGAATGATGTCCGCACCCTGTTCGATCAGCACGCTTGCGGCGTCTGCTTCTTTGGCTGGGTTGAACCATTCAAAGACCCAGACGATCTTGAATTCCACATCGGGGTTGACGGCTTTGGCGTGCAGATAGGCAGAGTTGATGCCGCGGATCACTTCGGGGATCGGCACAGAGGCGATGTAGCCGACGATGTTGCTTTCGGTCATCTTGCCCGCGATATGGCCCTGCACGGCGCGGCCTTCATAGAAGCGGGCAGAATAGACGCTGACGTTTTCGGCGGTCTTATATCCGGTGGCGTGCTCGAACTTCACATCCGGGAACTTGGCTGCGACGTTGATCGTTGGGTCCATGTAGCCAAAGGATGTGGTAAAGATCAGGTCAGCCCCGTCGAGGGCCATCTGTGTCATCACACGCTCTGAATCGGGGCCCTCGGGGACGCTCTCGACAAAGACGGTTTCAACCTTGTCGCCAAAAGCCTCTTCCACGGCCAGACGGCCCTGGTCGTGTTCATAGGTCCAGCCGCCGTCGCCCACAGGGCCGACATAGACAAAGCCGACTTTCAGAGGCTCGTGGCCGTCCGCAAAGGCGGGCAGGCCGGTGACGGCCAGAGCGCTGGCAAGGGCAGCAGTGGTAAGCAGATTTCTACGTTTCAACATGGTTCTCCCGTTTGTTGGATCCGGGTCCCACCCCGGTTTTTGACCGCTAGCGCGCGGCGTGAAAGATTCGCCCCAGTGATCCGGGCGCGCGTCCAGCCGACATAATGACCAGAACGACGATGGTGGCAATGTAGGGCGACATGGAAAGGTACTCGACCGGGATCGCAAGGCCCGCGGCCTGCAGGTTCAACTGTAAAACAGTCACACCGCCAAAGAGATAAGCACCCAGCAAAAGCCTCCCCGGTTTCCAGCTTGCAAAGACCACGATGGCTAGTGCGATCCAGCCTGCACCGGCGGTCATGCCTTCGGTCCATTGTGGCACCCGCACAAGGCTAAGATAGGCGCCGCCAAGCCCGGCACAGGCCCCACCGAACATGATCGCCAACAGCCGCACGCGGATCACGTGATAGCCCAGCGCATGTGCTGCGTCGTGGTTTTCGCCAACAGCCCGCAGGATCAATCCCGCGCGGCTGTATTTCAAAAAGGCCCAGACGCCCGCGACAATCAGCAGCCCGACATAGACCATCGGGTCATGCTGGAACACGATCTCTCCGATAACGGGGATGTCGCCCAACAGCGGGATGTGCCAGTCGGGAAAGCTGGGCGCTTTGATGCCGATGTAGCCTTGCCCCATGAGCGCCGACAGCCCCAAGCCAAAGAGCGTCAGCGCAAGGCCGGTCGCCACCTGATTGGACAGGAAATACTGGGTGAGGATGCCAAAGAGCAAGCTGAGCAACGCGCCCCCCACGGCGGCGCTGATGAAGCCCAGCCAAGGTGACCCGGTGCTCACCGCGATGCTAAAGCCGCTGATCGCACCGACGATCATCATGCCCTCGACACCAAGGTTCAGCACGCCTGCGCGTTCGACGACAAGTTCTCCGGCGGCGGCGAGCAGAATCGGAGTTGCGGCGACCATGAGGGATGCGAGCAACAGGATCGGGTTGATTGCGGAGAGGTCCATCACAAATTTCCTTTACATCACCACGTAGGTGGGTGCGAACCCCAGCCAGAAACCAACGAGGAATGGCCGCTTCATTTGACCGAGTTCGTCAGAAGGATCGATCAAACGTCTTGGCTTACCTTTGATGCGCCGCCAGACGAACCGCATTGCCGCCTCTGCCGTGAACCAAAGTGCGACGAATATGATTGCAAAACAAACGTATTGGATCGGCCAGAAAAAGGACCCGGTGCCAAGGTCCAACAATAGCATCGTGCCGCCAAGACTCTGGAAAAAGCCGGCGACAATGCCGATCACAAGCCCCAATACTGCCGCGACCCACACACTCACGCCGTGGCCCCCGCACCAATCCGCAGCCGGTAATTCGTCAGTACATCCACCGCCAACAGGAAAAACAGCAGCATCCCCTGCAACAGCTGGATTGCGGCGACGGGCAGGCCCAGCTGGCTTTGCGCGATGCCGCCGCCCACGTAAGTGAGCGCCATCAACCCGCCCGCCAGCAGGATGCCGACCGGGTGCAGGCGGCCCAGAAACGCTACGATAATGGCGGTAAAGCCATAGCCCACGTTGAAATCAATGCTGATCTGACCCGAGGGGCCGGTCACCTCAAAGAGGCCGGCCAGCCCGGCCAAGGCACCGGAAATCCCCATGCAGAACAGGATCATCTGACCGGGATTGACGCCTGCAAAACGCGCCGCGCGCGGGGCCTGACCAGATAGCCGAACCTGAAAGCCAAACCTGTGCCGCGCCAGTACCACATAGGCAAAGATCACTGCGATAAAGGCCGCGACCACGCCCCAGTGCATGCCGCTACCTGCGATCAGCTCTTTGTTGGCGGCCGCAGGCCATTGGCTCAGGTTGCGGCTGCCGGGAAATCCCATGCCTTCAGGGTTGCGCAGGGCCACCAGCGCCATGGTCGCCAGCAATTGTTCGGCCACATAGACCAACATCAGGCTGACCAGAATTTCATTGGTGCCAAACCGCACCCGCAATACCGCAGGGATCATCGCCCAGGCCCAGCCGCCCAGCGCGCCTGCCAGCACCATCAGCGGAAAGATCAACCGCGTCTCGGCAGGATAAAGCGCCAGTCCCGCTGCCGCCCCGCAGATCGCCCCGACGATGTACTGCCCCTCGGCCCCGATGTTCCATATGCCCGCGCGGAACCCGAAACTCAGCCCGATGGCCAGCAGCACAAGGGGGCCGCCCTTAATGAGAATCTCGGGACGATAGAACCAGGCATTCTGCGAAAAGAGCGGGTCATAGAAAATCGTGCGGATCACCACCAGGGGGTTCTTGCCCAAGGCGGCAAACAGAATGCCGCCCACAATCATCGTCAGAATGACCGCCAGCAGCGGTGCCAGAAAAACCCAACGCTGACTGGGCTGCGGGCGTTTCTCGAGGGCGATCATGTGCGCACCCCCAGCTTCTTCCGGCCATAATAATCCCCGCCGGAGGCTCCTGAGCCATCAACCGGAACCGTCGCTCGCAACGGGGCGGCCCGCCCGCAGCATGCGGCGCGCTTGCGCGCAATCTCAGCCATCAACATGCGCAACCTCCATATCATGGGCACCACCCAGCATCAGCCCAATCTCTTCCACGCTCAGCCCTTGCGCTGGGCGGGGTGGTGACAAACGCCCCTCGTTCAGTGCACAAAACCGGTCAGAGATTTCCATCAACTCATCAAGGTCCTGGCTGATGCAGATCACCGCCGACCCTTTGGCGGCCAGATCCAGCAGCGCTTGCCGGATAGCCGCAGCGGCAGAGGCATCGACGCCCCATGTCGGCTGATTGATCACCAGCACGCGGGGGTCCTGCATGATCTCGCGCCCGATGACGAATTTCTGCAAGTTTCCGCCCGACAATGACCGCGCCGCGTTTTCGGTGCCGGGGGTGCGCACGTCGAACGCCGCGATGACCTCTGCCGCAAACGCCCTGGCGCGGTCCCAACGGATAAAACCGCGCTGGTCCAACCCTTTGCGCACCGCACCTGTCATCAGCGCGTTCTCAGTCAGGCTCATATCGGGTGCTGCTGCATGGCCCATGCGTTCCTCGGGTGCCGCCAAAAGTCCCATGCCGCGCCGGACGTTGACCGACAACGGTCCCATGTCCTGCCCGGCAAACCGGATCATGCCGGTTTTGGTCTTCATCTCGCCCGACAACGCTGCGACCAACTCGTCCTGACCGTTACCCGCAACACCACCGATGCCCAGAACTTCGCCGGCCTGCACAGTGATCGAGATATCGCGCAAGGCGGTGCCAAACTGATGCGGCGCAGGCGCGCTGAGTGCGGTCAGTTCCAGCACCACGTCCCCTTGTGGTTTTTCTGCCTTTTCAGGCACATGCAACACCTGACCCACCATCAATTCTGCCATGTCACGGGCCGAAGTGGCCCGAGGATCGCAGGACCCGACAACTTCGCCTAATCGCAAGATCGTCGCGGCTTCACACAAGCTGCGGATCTCTTCCAGCTTGTGCGAGATATAGAGGATCGAGGTACCCTCGCTGCGCAATTTGCGCAGGGTTTCAAACAGGATATCGACCTCTTGCGGGGTCAGCACGCTGGTGGGTTCGTCCATAATTAGCAGCTTGGGGTCTTGCAGCAGGCACCGAATGATCTCGACCCGCTGCCGTTCGCCCGCAGACAGATCACCTACGGTCCGGTCGGGGTCGAGCGGAAGCCCGTATTGATCCGAAACAGCCCGCACGCGGGCGGCAAGTTCTTGCATCCGGGGCGGGCTTTCCATGCCAAGGGCGATATTCTCTGCAACGCTGAGCGCATCAAAAAGCGAAAAATGCTGAAAAACCATTGCGACACCGGCTGCACGGGCCGCACGCGGCTCTGCCGGGGTAAAGCCTGTACCATTCATGGTCATGGCACCGCTGTCGGGCTTCACCAGCCCATAGATGGTTTTGACCAATGTGGATTTGCCTGCACCATTTTCGCCCAGCAAAGCATGAACCTCGCCGCGTCCAATCTGAAAAGAGACGTCCTTGTTGGCAATCACCCCGGGGTAGGCCTTGGTCAGGCCTTGCAAATCCAGCAACACGTCGTTCATCCCGCCTTGTCCCCCGACATTGCCCGTTTCCCACCCGTCAGCATCGCCATTGCCACACCGATAGCAAGGGCTTGCGGGTGTTTGCCCACTGCCGGGTCGCCAATCGGGCAGGCAATGCGCAGGATATCTGCTTGCGCGTGGCCCAATGCAGCCAGCCGCGATTTGAACCGCGCCCATTTGGTGGCCGACCCGATCAGGCCGGCAGAGGCAAAGCCGTGCGACAAGAGGGCGTGGCACAGATCAAGGTCGATCTGATGGCTGTAGGTCAAGATCAGGTGATGGGCATCACGCGGCGCATGGAGCACACTGCGAGCAGGGTCGACCGCAACCAGTTGCGTCACACCTTGGGGCAGGTCAGGGAACCGGTCTGCGGCGGTATCCACCCAGATGATCGCCCAGTCGGGCAGCGGAGCCATGACGCCGACCAGCGCCCGGCCCACATGGCCTGAGCCGTAAATCCACAGCGGCTTGCGCGGTGCATCTGTCAGTTCTGTCGCCACCTCATACCGCAGTGAGACTGACCCACCGCAGCATTGGCCCAGCGCGGGGCCAAGTGCCACGGTTTCCGTATGTCGGGTTTGACCATCTCGCAACATCTGCCGGGCACGGGCCATTGCGTTCCATTCCAGCGCGCCGCCGCCAATGGTACCGGTGGTTCGATCTGCCCGGACTAGCATTTGCGTGCCAGCATCGCGCGGGGCGGACCCGACCGTGCGGGTGATGGTGATGCGAATCGCGCTCATTGCCGCGCTCTTGCAATCGCGGCAAGGACTTCTTCCGCCGTGGCGGGGGCCTGCAGATCGGGATAGCTGTCGCCACAGGCCGCGACAGCATCCGACAGTGCCAGATGGGCCGAAATCCCCAGCATGAACGGCGGCTCCCCCACTGCCTTGGACCGATAAATCGTCTGTGCAGGGTTGGGGGCGTCCCAAAGTGCCACATTGAAGATGTCGGGCCGGTCGCCGCAGGCGGGGATCTTGTAGGTCGACGGCGCATGGGTCCTCAGACGGCCCGTTTCGTCCCAAACAAGCTCTTCGGTTGTGAGCCATCCGGCACCTTGGACATAGCCGCCCTCGACCTGGCCGATGTCCAGCGCCGGATTTAGTGAGGCTCCGGCGTCATGCAGAATGTCGGCGCGCAGAATGCGGTTTTCGCCGGTCAATGTGTCGATCACTACTTCGGTCAGGGCGGCGCCTTGGGCAAAGTAGAAGAATGGACGCCCCTGACCCTTGATCCGGTCCCATTGCAGGTCGGGGGTCTTATAGAATCCGGTTGCAGACAGGCTGACACGATTTTCATAGGCCAGCTTTGCGGCTTCAGCAAAGGTCATCCGGGTAACACCCACCCGCACCATGCCATCGGCAAACTGGATTTCCTCAACCCGTGACTGATGCAGCTTAGCAAGGCAGCCAGCGATCCGGTCGCGGATCGTGTCGCAGGCCGCCGCAACCGCCATGCCGTTCAAATCCGACCCAGAAGAGGCCGCTGTGGCCGAGGTATTGGGCACCTTTGCAGTGTCCGTGGCAGTGATCTTGACCGCGCTCACGTCGATCCCAAAGCGCGCTGCGGCGACCTGCGCCACCTTCTGAAACAGGCCCTGGCCCATCTCTGTTCCGCCGTGGTTCATATGGACAGAGCCGTCCTGATAGACATGCACCAACGCGCCCGCCTGATTGAGATGGGTCAACGTAAAGGAAATGCCGAACTTGACCGGGCTGAACCCAATGCCCTTTTTGAGGATGTCGTTCTGCGCGTTCCAACTCGCAATCGCGTCACACCGCTTGGCGTAGTCGGCTGTCACCAACAGCGCCTCTGTCATCTCGTGCAGGATGAAGTCGGTCACTTCCATGCCATAGGGCGTGGTCGCCACCGTGGCCTTTGGTGAATGCGCCCCGCCAAACCGGGTGCCGCGTCCTGTCTTCTTCTGGCCAGAAATATCCCGGGGGGTCGCCGTTTGATGCGCCATTGGTCCAAGCGTCAATGGCGACGGGGCTGGCCCCCCATCCGCCATCGCCGGATAGTAGTTCGCCTGCCGCACCATGACCGGGTCCAACCCGGTGGCATGGGCCACTTCGTCCATCACCCGCTCGATCCCCAATACCCCTTGCGGTCCGCCAAACCCGCGATAGGCGGTGGCACTTTGGGTGTTTGTCCGCAGTCGGTGCGACGTGATCCGGCAGCTAGGCAGATTATAAGCGTTGTCGGCATGCAGCATAGCGCGGTCGGCCACGGGCAAGGACAGGTCCATCGCCCAGCCACAGCGGGTGGCTTGGGTGAAGTCGACACCCAGCACGCGACCCGCATCGTCGAACCCGACGTCATAGTCGATGCGAAAATCGTGGCGCTTGCCGGTGATCATCATATCGTCGTCACGGTCATAGCGCATCTTGCAGGGCCGCCCGGTCAATCGTGCGGCGACGGCGCAAGCCACGGCCAGCGCGTTGCCCTGGCTTTCCTTGCCGCCAAAGCCGCCGCCCATACGCCGGGTTTCGACTCGGACGCCATGCATCGGCACGCCAAGCGCCTCGGCCACTTTGTGCTGAATTTCAGTTGGGTGCTGGGTGGAGCTATGCACAACCATATCGCCGCCCTCTTGCGGCAAGGCGGCGGCGGCTTGGCCTTCTAGATAGAAATGTTCTTGCCCGCCCATCTCAATCCGGCCTTGCAGGCGGTGCGGCGCAGCTGACAAGGCTGCATCAACGTCGCCTTTGGTCCAGATGCGCGGGCCTTCTTCGAAGCGTGCGTTGGCTGCGAGCGCTTCATCCACAGTTAGGATTGGGGTTTCCGGCGCAATGTCGATCTGGCCCAAACGTGCGGCGTGGCGGGCGGCAAGGTGGCTCTCGGCCACCACCAGAAAAATCGGTTGACCAAGGTAGTGCACCATATCCGTCGCCAAAAGCGGCTCATCATGGGAAGACGGGCTGACGTCATTGGCATAGGGCAGGTCATGGGCCGTCAACACGGCGCGAACGCCGGGCGCTGCGCGCACGGATGCCAGGTCAATCCCAGTGATCTTGCCGCGGGCCACAGCGCTGGTGCCAAAGGCCAGATGCAGTGCACCGGCGGGCATGGGAATGTCATCGGTGTAACGTGCAGCCCCCGTCACATGCAGGGCGGCGGCATCATGAGCCAGCGGTTTTCCGACGCTCATGCCGAGACCTCGCGCACCTGCACCGCAACACCTGAAAGGTCCGCAAAATAGCGGTGCAGCATTTTTTGCGCGGCCTGCAACCGGTAGGCAGCACTTGCACGCATATCGCTGAGCGGTGTGAAATCCAGCGCCATCGCCTCTGCCGCGACCGTGATTGTTGCCTGCGTCCAGGGTTGGCCGATGAGGGAGGATTCGACCGAAGAGGCCCGCTTGGGAATGCCTGCCATCCCGCCAAAAGCGACGCGGGCCGCTTGTACTACGCCGTCCGCAATCATGACGTTAAATGCGCCGCAAACGGCCGAAATATCTTGATCGAACCGTTTCGACAGCTTGTAAACCCGTAGCGAATCCTGCCCGCGGGGGATGGTCACTCCGGTCACAAATTCCCCTGGCGCGCGGTCTTGTTTCCCGTAATCCACAAAGAAATCAGCAATCGCCAGATCACGTGTCTTGTCGCCGCAGCGCAGATGCAGCGTGGCGTCCAAAGCGATCAGCACAGGTGGGTTGTCCCCGATGGGCGAGCCGTTGGCGATATTGCCACCAATAGTCGCGGCATTGCGCACTTGCACCGATCCATAGCGGCGGATCATCGCGGCATAGCTGGGATAGTCGGCCGCCACAGTGTCCAGCACCTCTGTCATTGGGACCATTGCGCCGATGTGGAACGTCTTCGGCGTTGCCACGTTGTGGCGCAGCCCCTGCACGCGCGACAGGAATTGCACATCCCCCAGATCACGGAACTGCTTGGTGACCCATAGGCCCACGTCTGTGGCCCCGGCGATCAGCGTCGCATCGGGGTTTTCCATGTACCAGTCGGCAAAGGCGTCCAGAGACAACTTATCTTTCGTGTCATCCGGCACATCGGTCATGTGCGCAGGCACTTTGGCTGCTGCCGCCGCCATTGCCGCGCGCACGATAGGCGCATAGCCGGTGCAGCGGCACAGGTTGCCCGCAAGCTGATCGTCGTGATCAGCGCGGCCATTGAAATGCGCGGTCGCCATGCTGACCACAAACCCCGGTGTGCAAAATCCGCATTGAGATCCGTGGTGATCCACCATCGCCTGTTGCACCGGGTGCAGGGTGCCATCAGGGGCGGCGATGCCTTCGACCGTGCGCACCGCCTTGCCCGCCAATTGCGGTACAAACAGAATGCAAGCGTTCAGAGCACGGGCGCCGTCGGAATCGGTGATCATCACGGTGCAGGCGCCGCAGTCACCTTCGTTGCAGCCTTCCTTGGTGCCGCACAGGCCTTGCCCGTCGCGCAACCAATCCAGCAGTGTGGTTGTCGGACCGGTTTGGGCGGTCACGGTCTCTCCGTTCAGAAGAAACGTCGTCTCCATGTGAAACTCAAGCCGCCTTACCGATCGTGCTGGGGTGTGCGGTCCGATGTCGATGCGGCGTAGACAAGAACCCCCCGGTCGATTGCCAGAAAAGCGGGCAAATGCGCGAATAGCAAGCCTTTCCGCCGTATGCGTGTCGGGTTAAGCTATGAATATGAGCAGTTTTTCCATTACCGGCCTTGATCATGTGCAGTTGGCGATGCCGCCGGGGCAGGAAGATGTGGCGCGCGCTTTTTATTGCGGGCGGCTTGGATTGCGCGAGGTTGCAAAGCCCGCCGCCCTGGCCGGGCGCGGGGGCTGCTGGTTTGCTGGTGCAGGGGTCAACTTGCATTTGGGGGTCGAGGAACCGTTCACTCCTGCGCGCAAGGCGCATCCGGCGCTTGTTGTGGACGATTTGGAACAGGCGCGCGCTGCGTTGGAAGGCGGCGAAGTCTCATCGTTGCCCGGTTGGCGGCGGTTCTATATCGCCGACCCTTTTGGCAACAGAATTGAGGTTATGCAGCCTCATCAGGATCGGCTTTTGGTATGACAGCGCCGGTCAAAGTGATGCCGCAAGTTCGGCCATCTGATCCGCGGCAGCCCCCCAACCTTCAAAGAACCCCATGTTTTCATGCACCTCTCGCGCGGCATCGGTCGCGTGTTGAACGACAACGGTGTAGGTGCTTCCGCCTTCTGCTGGTGTGATCAGAATTTCGGCGGTAAAGGCAAAATCCATGGGGCCGTCGCCCATCGCGTTGGGGCAGAATTCTGGCCCAAGCGCGTTGGTCCAGACCAACCGTTGCTCCGCATCGGCGACAAGCACGCAACCGGGATTGCCGGCCATAGTGCCATGTTCCGGAACCTCCATCACCGTGCGAAAGATGCCTCCCGGTCGCGCGTCCATCTCGGCCTCGGTTGTGCTGACAGGTGCCGGGGCAAACCACTTTTTCAGCAATGCGGGTTCCGTCCAGCAGCGCCAGATTGCGGCGCGGCTGGCCTTGATATGGCGGGTGAATGTCAACGTGGTTGCGTTGGTCATGATGGGTCCTCCAATCCTTCGGCAAGTGCCGTCAGCCTGTCATTGCGGCCTTCCCAGACTGCGCGTTGCCATGCCAGCCAACCCTGTGCCTCGATCAATGGTCCGGGTTCGATCACGCAGGTCCGCACGCGGCCCTTTTTGACGGAACGGACCAGTCCTGCGTCCTCTAACACCTTGAGATGACGCATGAAACTGGGCAGCGCCATGTCATGTTGAGCTGCCAATTCGCTGACGGTGGCCCGGCCCGCGGTCAGTTGTTCGATCACCGCGCGGCGGGTCGGGTCGGCCATTGCAGCAAAAAATGTGTTCAGATGTGTCGACATGTCAGGGGCTTAGCGGGTGTTTCGGATAAAGTTAGCAGTTGTGCTAAGTATTATCAACTGGCGGCGCGGAAATCCGGCACATAATGTCGCTGCATGAGCAACGATCCCCGATTCATTCACCTGCGTCTGCACACCGAATATTCCCTGTTGGAAGGGGCCGTGCCGGTCAAGAAACTGGCCGGTCTGGCCGCGAAACACGACATGCCTGCAGTGGCAATCACCGACAGCAATAATATGTTCGCGGCGCTGGAATTCTCTGAATACGCCAGTAAGGAAGGGGTGCAGCCGATTGTCGGCTGTCAGGTTGATCTGGCCTACACGACACCCGAGCCCGGCAAGCGCCCGGATGCGCCTGCACCTATCGTGCTGCTGGCGCAGTCCGAAGCGGGCTATATGAACCTGATGAAGCTGAACTCTTGCGCCTATCTGGACGCAGACGGGCAGTTGCCGCAGGTCGACCTAGAGGAATTGGCGCGCTACGGCAGCGGGCTGATCTGCCTTAGCGGGGGGCCGGATGGCCCCGTTGGGCGGCTGTTGCGGCAGGGCCAAAGGCCCAAGGCTGAGGCGCTGATGGACCGGCTCGCCGCGATCTTTGGCGACCGGCTGTACGTCGAACTGCAGCGGCATCCGGGCGAGGGCGGCTTGCCAGAGGCGGAAAGCCTGTCAGAGCGGGGCCATATCGAAATGGCCTATGCCAAGGGATTGCCGCTTGTGGCGACCAATGATGTCTACTTTCCACAGACAGGGCTTTACGAGGCGCATGACGCGCTGATCTGCATCTCTGAGGGTGCCTATGTCGACCAGCAGGAAGCGCGCCGCAGGCTCACGCCGCAGCACTACTTCAAAAGCCCGCAGGAGATGGCGACACTTTTTGCCGACCTGCCCGAGGCGATCGAAAACACCGTGGAAATCGCGCGGCGCTGTGCCTTTAAGACCTACAAGCGTGATCCGATCCTGCCGAAGTTTGCCGATGACGAGGTCGCCGAATTGCGGCGTCAGGCACAGGAGGGGCTAAAATATCGCCTGTCGGTGATCCCTCATGCGGCCCCCGTCGAAGACTACGAAAAGCGGCTAGAGTTTGAGCTGGGCATTATCGAGGGCATGGGGTTCCCCGGCTACTTTCTGATCGTGGCCGACTTTATCAAATGGGCCAAAGATCACGACATCCCAGTGGGACCGGGGCGGGGGTCTGGCGCGGGGTCACTGGTGGCCTATGCGTTGCTGATCACTGACCTTGATCCGCTGCGCTATTCGCTGCTGTTTGAGAGGTTCCTGAACCCCGAACGTGTTTCGATGCCGGATTTCGACATCGACTTTTGCATGGACCGGCGCGAGGAAGTGATCCGCTACGTGCAGGAAAAATATGGCCGTGACAAGGTGGGGCAGATCATCACCTTTGGTGCCTTGTTGTCCAAGGCAGCTGTACGCGACGTGGGCCGGGTTTTGCAGATGCCCTACGGGCAGGTGGACCGGCTGTCGAAGATGATCCCGGTCGAAGGGGTGAAACCCGTCAGCATTGAAAAGGCATTGGCGGACGAACCGCGTCTGCGCGAAGAGGCCAAGAACGAAGAGGTCGTGGACCGTCTGTTGACCTATGCCCAGCAGGTCGAGGGGCTATTGCGCAATGCCTCGACCCACGCGGCGGGTGTGGTGATTGGTGACCGTCCGCTCGATGAATTGGTGCCGCTTTACCAAGATCCGCGCTCTGACATGCCTGCGACGCAGTTCAACATGAAATGGGTCGAACAGGCGGGGCTGGTCAAATTCGACTTTCTCGGCCTGAAAACGCTGACGGTCATCCAGAATGCAGTTGATCTAATCATCAAATCCGGGCGCCCCCTGCATATCGCGGCGGATGGGACAGAGCTTTTCCAGCCACCCGAAGGTGCAGTCAATGACATTGGCACCATCCCGCTGGATGATGAGGCGTCCTATAAGCTTTATGCCAGCGCTAAGACTATCGCCGTTTTCCAGGTGGAATCCAGCGGTATGATGGACGCGCTCAAGCGGATGAAACCGACCTGTATCGAGGATATCGTGGCGCTTGTGGCGCTTTACCGCCCCGGCCCGATGGAGAATATCCCCACCTATTGCGAGGTGAAGAATGGTCAGAAGGAACTGGAGTCGATCCACCCGTCTATTGACTACATTCTGGCAGAAACCCAAGGCATCATCGTCTATCAGGAACAAGTGATGCAGATCGCGCAGGTCATGGCGGGCTATTCGCTTGGCGGTGCGGACTTGCTGCGCCGCGCGATGGGTAAGAAGATCGCCGAGGAGATGGCCAAGGAACGCCCCAAGTTCGAAAAAGGGGCGATGGAAAACGGGGTCGACAAGAAGAAGGCGACCGAGGTTTTCGACCTTCTGGAAAAGTTCGCGAACTACGGGTTCAACAAATCCCACGCCGCCGCCTATGCGGTTGTCAGCTACCAAACCGCGTGGCTGAAAGCGAACCACCCGGTTGAGTTCATGGCCGGGGTGATGAATTGCGATATCCATCTGACCGACAAGCTGGGCGTCTATTTCCAAGAGGTCAAAAAAGGCCTTGGGATCGACTATGTTCCACCTTGTGTGAACCGGTCACAGGCGACATTTGATGTGGAAGATCAAAAGCTTGTCTATGGTCTGGGCGCGCTTAAGAACGTCGGCGTCGAGGCGATGAAGCTGATCGTCGAAGCGCGCGCAGACGGGCAGTTTGTGAACCTGTTTGATTTTGCCCGGCGCTGCGATCTGAAGCGGATCGGCAAGCGTCCGCTAGAAATGCTGGCGCGGGCCGGGGCCTTTGATGTGTTGGACCCGAACCGGCAGCGGGTCTTCAACTCGCTCGACCAACTCAGTGCCTATTCGGCGGCGATCTTTGACCAAAAGGGCAGCAATCAGGTCAGCCTGTTTGGTGAGGCGGGCGACGATCTGCCAGAGCCGCGATTGGCGGGCGGCGACGATTGGCTGCCAGCCGAACGGCTTGCGGAAGAGTTCAAGGCCATCGGGTTCTACCTGTCAGGGCATCCGCTTGACGACTACATGGGCGCGCTCAAACGCAAGCAAGTTATGACGCTGGATGAGGTGACGGCGCGCGCTGAAAAGGGGGCGGCCATCGTCAAGATGGCTGGCACCGTCAGTGGGCGACAGGAACGCAAATCGGCGCGCGGCAACCGCTTTGCCTTTGTGCAACTGTCTGATCCGACGGGGCAATACGAGGTCACGATGTTCAGCGACACGCTTGAGGTTGCGCGCGAACATTTGGAAACCGGCGCGCAAGTGGTGTTGCAATGCGAGGCCACGCTTGAGGCGGATCAGCTCAAGCTGCTGGGTCGCTCGGTCAGCCCGATTGATACCGCCGTGACGGACGTCAGCAGCCAGGGCTTGCGGGTGTTTCTGGATGGGCCAGAAGCGATCCCCTCGGTCGCCTCAATCCTCGATAATGCAATGCGCGACGGGGTCAAGGGCGGGCGCGGCCCGATCTATTTCTGTCTGATGAAAGATGATCTGCCCGGCGAGGTTGAGGTGGACCTTGGCCGCGACTTTCCGGTGAACCCGCAGATCAGGGGCGCGCTGCGGTCCTTGGGCGGGGTGATCGAGGTCGAAGAGGTCTGAACTGCGCCCTGCGCTAGACCTCTGCCACATCGCGCGCTATGTCATCGTCTGTTTGAGCGGAGGCGCGTGATGCGTTTTGTCCTGATGTCCTTGCCGGTTGCGGCCCTGCTTGCAGGGTGCGCGGGCTTTGGTGTGCAGGACACGCTGGACGAAGTTCCGACGCTGGATACCGTCGATGTGGGCGAAGATGGCGTTGCCATTGCGGCCCCCGATGACGCGCCCGGATTCTTTGCGGGCCTGTTTGGGAGTGCTGCAGATAACGCACCATCCGAAGATGGCGAAGTGGCCGAAGCGCCGTCACCCGGCCTGCTGGGCCGGTTGATGGGCAATGAAGCGCCAAGCGACGTGGCTGACGCGCCGGACGACAATATCCCACCGCTGACCAATCAAGTCTTTGGCGAGGTCGGGACCACTTGTGGGCTGTCCACCCGCGAGATGGGGGCTAAAATCGCCAGCGTGTCAGGCTATACCATCTATGACACCGCCCCAAACACCACTGCGCCGCGCCCCTATTACATCACCGGTTTCAACGATCGCTGCGCCCGGCAATTCACGGCCGCACTCGTGTTGACCGGTGATGTCGGCACGCACGAGGTCGTGCGCTATGAAACCGCCCAGTCGCGGCGGCCCTACACGCAGGTCGACAACGCTTACGAAGCAATCAAAGCCAGCTTTTGCCGGGCCGGATTTGGCAAGCCCTGCGGGCGCAGAATCGATGCGCTCGCCCGCAACACGACCTTCATCACTGGTTACGAACGCTTCACATCCAGCCCGGTTTGGATGGAAATCCTGCTGCATAACGGCGAAGTGGTCGCCGTGGGAATCGAGCGCAAGTAGCCAGGACGGACCTATTCCGCCGAAACGCATGGAAATTTGAGGTTAATTGTTTCGCGGGAGCGGACAATCAGGTATTTTTATTTCCGTTACGGAAAATGGGGAAAAAGTGAGGCGTTTCCCCTTTGCCTCGCCCAGCCTTTGACATATTTTAACCCAAGTTAAACCTTTTTCTGTTGGAGAGTGCCGTGCGTATCAAGGGCCTCATGATTGCGACGACGATGGCCGTTTTGCCGATGATGGCAAATGCTGCAACGATTAACGTGTCGATTTTCGATGCCGCATCCTACAATCCCACCTTTGGTGTCGGCGCTGCTGCTACCGAAGATTTTGAAGCCCTCGGTGTGACCAATGGCGAGGGCGAAGTGGGCGCGTCGATCTCGACGGCGGTGGGCAATTTTGAATCGCTCGGCGGTACCGGGACCGGTGGCACCGTGACTGGATTGCCGGGCAATACAGGTACCGAAGTGGCGTTGCGTAACGGCACGGTCTTTGGCCGGTCCAATACCACACCTGCAGGTGGTGAGTGGTTTCTTGACAGCAACGACACCTTTGGCATCGGCTGGGACGTGTCACTGATGAGTGGCGCTGCGTTCGATTACGTGACCTTCAGCTTGATGGATGCCAATGACGTGGGCGGCTTCCTGCGGATCACGACTGGAACCGACAGCTTTGAAATGCGGATACGGGGCACGGACCCGAAGCTTGCAAATGGAAACATTAAGCTGGTGACGATTGATTTGGGCGCGGATGTAACCTCGGCCCGGATCGAGCTTGAGAATTTTCAGAGAGACGACAGCAAGAACCGCAAGAACGACGGGTTCTCTGTCGATGGACTACAGGTTTTCAGTGATTTCACGATCCAGGAAGTGCCAGTGCCGGCCTCGATCCTGATGCTTGGCAGCGCGCTGGCCGGGCTAGGCTTTGCGCGACGGCGGCGCAAGTCTGCAGCCTAAGACACAATCTGACATATCAAAACAAGACCCCTGTCCCTGCGGCGGGGGTTTTGCTTTTTTGGATCGTGTCTTTTCAATGCGCGCCGCTTTGCGCTAACCACGTGCCACACTAACCGGAGGTTCGCATGGCACACCCTAACTATGGCCGTATTGACGGCGCGATTGTGATGATCGGCTTTGGGTCGATCGGTAAGGGAACCTTGCCCTTGATCCAGCGGCATTTTGATATTGACGCGGACAAACTGGTGGTGATTGAACCCAATCCTGCGGCAGCTGCGCATTTGGCAGATGAAGGTGTCCGCCACGTTCAAACCGCGATCACCCGCGACAATTACCGCGACGTGCTTGGCGGGCTGTTCCCGGATGGCAAAGGGTTCTGTGTGAACCTGTCGGTCGATACTTCGTCGCTTGATCTGATGAAGTTCTGCCGCGAGATTGGTGTGCTTTATATCGATACCGTGGTGGAGCCGTGGGAGGGCTTTTATTTCGAAACCCCCGACAACGCCGACCGCACCAATTATGCCCTGCGCCAAAAGGTCCGCGACGAAAAGGCCGCAAATCCCGGCGGCACAACGGCGGTGTCGTGCTGCGGGGCCAATCCCGGCATGGTCAGCTGGTTCGTGAAAGAAGCGCTGTTGACGCTTGCGCGGGACACGAACACCGGTGATGCGGTGCCCAACACACGCGACGGCTGGGCGGCTTTGATGCAAAAGCTTGGGGTCAAGGGCGTCCATATCGCCGAGCGCGATACCCAAGCCAGGGCCAAGCCCCGTCCGCGGGATACATTTGTCAACACGTGGTCGGTCGAAGGGTTCATTGCCGAAGGGTTTCAACCGGCAGAGCTGGGTTGGGGCACGCACGAGAAGTGGATGCCCGAAACCGCGCATAGCTATGATGTCGGCTGTCAGGCGGCGATCTGGTTCGAACGCCCCGGCGCCATCACCCGTGTTCACACCTGGTGCCCCACACCCGGACCGCAGTTCGGGTTTCTGGTGACCCACAATGAGGCGGTGAGCATTTCGGACTATTATACCGTCGGCCCAGCGGGTGCGCCTGACTATCGTCCGACCTGCCACTATGCCTATCACCCCGCCGATGACGCGGTGCTGTCCCTGCATGAGATGTTCGGGTCCGGTAAGCAGCAGAAAGTGCACGAAATTATGGACGTGGACGAGATCGTGACCGGCATCGATGAGCTTGGCGTGCTGCTTTATGGTCATGAAAAGAATGCGTTGTGGTACGGTTCCCGACTGTCGAATGAAGAGACCAAGACGCTGGCGCCTTATCAGAATGCCACGGGGTTGCAGGTGACCTCGGCGGTGCTGGCGGGCATGGTCTGGGCGTTGGAAAACCCTCAGGCCGGGATCGTGGAAACCGACGAGATGGACCACGCAAGGTGCCTTGAGGTGCAGCGCCCCTATCTTGGCCCGGTCGAGGCGCATTACACCGACTGGACCCCGCTGCAGGACCGGTGGGAGCATTTCCCCGAAGACATTGATGAAAGTGACCCCTGGCAATTCCGCAATGTGCTGGCAACCTGACACTGGCAATGCCGGAAACACCCCGTTAGAACGGGCGAAAGCGGGGGGAATGGCGCTATGAATGCTGCAATCAAGCCACAACCGGGGATCATGGACATCGCCCTTTATCAGGGTGGCGCAAGCCACGTGGACGGTATTGCCAACGTCCTGAAGCTGTCGTCGAATGAAAACCCCGCTGGGCCGTCCGACAAGGCCAAGGATGCGTTCATGCGGGCGGCCCACGATCTGCACCGCTATCCGCCCACCGATCATATGGCCCTGCGTACCGCAATCGGCGAAGTATGGTCGCTTGACCCTGCACGCGTGATTATCGGTGTGGGGTCGGACGAGATTTTGCACTTTATGTGTCAGGCCTTTGCCGGGCCCGGGGACGAAGTGATCCACACCGAGCACGGCTTTGCCCTGTACCGGATTTCGACGCTTGCCGCTGGCGCCACACCGGTCGAGGTCAAAGAGCGCGACCGCGTGGTGGATGTGGATGCGATCCTTGCAGCCTGCAACAAGAAGACCAAGCTGGTCTATATCGCCAATCCCGCCAATCCCACAGGCACGATGATTGGCCCGACAGAGGTGGCGCGGCTGGCCGATGGCCTGCCACCGCAAGCTATTCTGGTTCTCGACGGTGCCTATGCCGAATATGTCGAAGGGTTTGATGCGGGACTGTCACTGATCAATGAACGCGAAAATGTAGTGATGACCCGGACCTTTTCGAAGATCTATGGCCTGGGCGGGATGCGTGTCGGCTGGGGCTATGGCCCGCAGGCGATCATTGACGTGCTCAATCGGATCAGGGGGCCGTTCAACATGTCCTCTGCTGCGCTGGCCGCGGCCGAGGCGGCTGTGCGCGATACGGCCTATTTCGAACGGTGCCAGCGTGAAAACGCCCGCTGGCGCGAATGGCTGGCCACGGCCTTGGCCGAAATTGGTGTGCCGTCCGATACTTCAACCGCTAACTTCATTCTGGCGCGTTTCGCGGATGAGGAAGAGGCCGTGGGTTGCAATGAATACCTGCTGAGCCAGGGCATTATCGTGCGCCATCCCAAGGGCTATGGCTTTCCCCATTGCCTGCGGATCACCGTGGGCGATGAAAGCGCTTGTCGTCGGGTTGTGCACGGGATTGCGCAGTTCAAAGGGCAGCGCTGATGGCCGTAATCTATGAGCGGGTCGCCCTGATCGGGCTGGGGCTGATCGCGTCGTCGATGTGCCATGCGATCAAGCGCGCAGGGTTGGCCAAGGAGATCACCGGCACGGCCCATACCGCAGAGACCCGCGCAATCGCACGCGAATTGGACCTTTGCGACGTTTATGACACGGCACAAGAAGCCGTGCGCGACGCCGATCTGATTGTGCTGTGCGTCCCCATTGGTGTGATGGGCGACATCATGGCCGATATCGCGCCAGTGCTGAAACCGGGTGCGGTGGTCACAGATGTGGGCTCGGTCAAGACAGCGGTGTTTGAGGCGGTGCTGCCTCACTTGCCGCAGAACGTGCAATTCATCGGTGGCCACCCGATGGCCGGGACAGAGCATTCGGGGCCGCGGTCTGGCTTTGCAGAATTGTTTGACAATCGCTGGTGCCTGATTGTGCCGGGGGAAGGCGCGGAACCTGATGCCGTGCGTGACCTCTGCGCTTTTTGGGAGGGGCTAGGGTCCAACATTGCCACGATGGCGCCGGCACATCATGATCTGGTGTGCGCTGTGGTGTCCCATGCGCCACATCTGATTGCCTATACGATGGTTGGTGTTGCCGATGATCTCAGCCGGATCACCGATGGTGAGGTGATCAATTACTCTGCAGCCGGTTTTCGGGATTTTACGCGCATCGCCGCCTCTGACCCAACGATGTGGCGTGATGTGTTTCTGACCAACAAGGACGCGACGCTGGAGATTTTGGGGCGGTTCACAGAAGAGCTTTTTGCCCTGCAGCGGGCCATCCGCAAAGGTGACGGCGAACACCTGCATGCCTATTTTACCCGCACGCGGGCAATCCGCCGTGGCATTATCGAGGCGGGGCAGGATACGGATGCGCCCGATTTTGGCCGCGTGGCGGCCAAGAAGGCATGAAGGCGCTTTGCGTCGCAGTCTTTGTGATCTGTGCCACGACGGCGCAGGCCCAGACCAGTGCAATGCGCCCCGAGGCGCGCCCGGCACCTGATGTAGCCGAGGTCGTAGCGTTGCGTCCGCAAACCCGGCCCGACAGTCTGGTTCCGCCGCCACCAGGTGATCCCACGGTCGAGATGCGCCCGAGCGCGCGCCCATTTGAGCGGCCTGATCTTGCGCGCGGGGCCACCACGCAGCCGCAGCAACGGGCTGAGGTGGGCATGTTTGCCTTTAGCCCCAACGCCATTGCGCAGTCCTTGCGCCCAACGGTGCGACCTGCTGCAATCACCCAGCGCGCGGTTGAACAGCGCATCGCGCGGCAGCGTGGGCAGGTGTGCGGCGATCCCGCCATTCAGGGCGAAACAATTGGCCGCGTGCCGGGGCGCGGCGCTTGTGGGATTGAAAGCGCCGTGCGGGTCCGTTCGGTTGCCGGTGTGCGCTTATCGCCCAGTGCCACGATTGATTGCCGTACTGCCAGCGCGCTGAAGGTCTGGGTTGCGCAATCTGCGAAACCTGCTGTTGGTCAGATTGGCGGCGGGATGCAGTCACTGCGGGTGGTGTCGCATTATGCCTGCCGCAACCGCAATTCGTCCTCCACGGGGCGGTTGAGCGAACATGCTTTTGGCCGCGCGATTGATATTGCGGGGATCGGGCTGAAATCCGGGTCAGAGATTACCGTACTGACGGATTGGAACCGTGGCCAGAAGGGTGAGGCGTTGCGGCGCATGTGGCGCGGGGCCTGCGGGCCTTTTGGGACCGTGCTTGGGCCAAATGCCAATGCAGCACATCGGGACCATTTTCACTTTGACACCGCGCGTTATCGCAGCGGATCTTATTGCCGGTGACCAAAAGGGGCGCGCGTGTCGCGCGCACGACATTCTGGTGCTGTTTTGCGGGTGAACGGCCTTTTTGACGACCCGGTGCGGCGGCGGTGATGTCGGGGCCTCCGGCGGGGATTATTTTGGCCAGAAGAAGCAGGGGACGTGCCCTTGTGGCGTGGCGCGGCGCTGCTTATAAGCGGCGGCAATGACACATGGGTTTTTCATACGAATTAGTGTCCCGGCACGCGCGTAGCGTTGCCGGGTCAAGGTGCTGAAAGGATCACGCCGCCCCCTGTCGAGACATTCCTTAAGATTGCCAAAGGACGCCCCCCATGTGCGCCGATACACCTGAATACAAAGACACCCTGAACCTGCCACGCACCGATTTTCCGATGCGCGCTGGATTGCCGAAACGTGAACCAGAATGGCTGGAGCGTTGGAATGAGATTGGTGTCTATGACCGCCTGCGCGAGAAAAAAGGCCGCACGCCATTCACGCTGCATGATGGCCCGCCCTACGCCAACGGGCATTTGCACATTGGGCATGCGCTGAACAAGATCCTGAAAGATATGGTCGTGCGCAGCCAGCAGATGATGGGTCGCGATGCGCGCTACATCCCCGGTTGGGATTGTCACGGTTTGCCGATCGAGTGGAAGATCGAGGAACAGTACCGCGCCAAGGGGCAGGACAAGGACGATGTGAACATCGTCGATTTTCGGCAAGAGTGCCGCAAGTTCGCTGAAGGTTGGGTGGATATCCAGCGCGAGGAGTTCAAGCGTTTGGGTGTGGCGGGCAATTGGCCAGAGCCTTATCTGACGATGAATTTCCATGCAGAACGCGTGATTGCCGAAGAATTCCAGACCTTCCTGATGAACGGCACGCTTTATCAGGGGTCAAAGCCGGTGATGTGGTCACCGGTTGAAAAGACCGCACTGGCCGAGGCCGAAGTGGAGTACCACGACAAGGAGAGCTTTACCGTTTGGGTGAAGTTCGCGGTCCATGGCGGCAGTGAGGCTGATCTGGAAGACGCACATGTGGTGATCTGGACCACGACCCCATGGACGATCCCGTCGAACAAGGCTGTCGTGTATGGGGCCGAGATTGACTATGGCCTGTATGAGGTCACTGGCACGCCAGAGGAAAGCTGGGCCAATGTGGGCGATCGTTTTGTGCTGGCTGACAAGCTGGCCGCGCAGGTGCTGGGCAAGGCGCGATTGGAAGATGGCATGTGGCAGCGTGTCCGGGATGTTGATCCCGGTGTGATCAATGGCCTACGGCATCCGCTTTATGGTGCCGACGAGTCCAACGGCGAATGGGATGACATTCGCGATTTCCGTGTTGCCGATTTTGTGACGGATGAAGAGGGCACTGGGTTCGTACATTGTGCGCCTTCCCACGGGATGGAAGAGTTTGAGCTTTACCGCGATCTGGGCATGCTCGAGCAGGTGATCACCTACAACGTGCTGGAAGACGGGTCATTTCGCGCTGATCTGCCGTTCTTTGGTGGCAAGAAAATCCTGCGCGACAAGCTCAACAAGAAGAACAAGTCCAACCCGTGGGAAGGTGATGCCAATACGGCTGTCATGTCGAAGCTGGTCGAGGTGGGCGGCCTGCTGGCGCGTGGGATCATCAAGCACAGCTATCCGCATTCCTGGCGGTCCAAAGCGCCGGTTCTCTATCGCAACACGCCGCAGTGGTTTGCAGCGATTGATCGTCCGGTCGGCGATGGGCAGGACGATTACGGCACCACAATCCGTGAACGCGCACTGCGGTCCATTGACGAGCTGGTCACATGGACCCCGACGCGCGGGCGTAACCGGCTGCACGCGATGATCGAACAGCGCCCCGATTGGGTGCTGTCTCGGCAGCGTGCCTGGGGTGTGCCGCTGACCTGCTTTACCAAGAAGGGTGCCCTGCCCACGGATGCGGATTTCCTGTTGCGCAATGCGGATGTGAATGCGCGCGTGCTAGAGGCGTTTGAGGCCGAAGGCGCAGATGCCTGGTATCAGGATGGGGCCAAGGAACGGTTCCTGGATGGGCTGGTGGACGTGGACGCCTATGATCAGGTGTTCGACATCCTTGACGTTTGGTTTGACAGCGGATCGACCCACGCCTTTGTGCTGCGCGACCGCGAAGATGGGTCCGAGGACGGGCTGGCCGATTTGTATCTGGAAGGCACCGATCAGCATCGCGGGTGGTTCCATTCTTCGATGCTGCAGGCCTGTGGCACCAAGGGACGCGCACCCTATCGCGGGGTGCTGACCCATGGCTTTACGCTCGATGAGAAGGGCATGAAGATGTCCAAATCCTTGGGCAACACCATCGTGCCGGAACAGATCGTTAAGCAATACGGCGCGGATATCCTGCGGCTTTGGGTGGCGCAGACCGATTACACCAATGACCAGCGTATCGGCGATGAGATCCTGAAAGGTGTCGCCGACAGCTATCGCCGATTGCGCAACACCATGCGGTTCCTGCTGGGATCTCTGGCCGATTTCACTGATGCGGACCGGACCGACGCGAAAGACATGCCAGAGCTTGAGCGCTGGGTGCTGCACCGTCTGGCCGAGATCGACGAACAGGTCCGTGCAGGTTATGCCAAGTACGACTTTCAGGGGGTATTCCGCACAGTCTTTGACTTTGCCACGCTGGATTTGTCGGCGTTTTACTTCGATATCCGCAAGGATGCGCTCTATTGCGATGGTGACACGCTGCGGCGGCGGGCGGCGCGGACCGTGCTGAACCTGCTGTTCGAACGGCTGACAACATGGCTGGCGCCGATCCTTGTGTTTACGATGGAAGAGGTCTGGCTGGAACGCTTCCCGGGTGATGCCAGCTCTGTGCATCTGGTGGACTTTCCAGAGACGCCGGGTGACTGGAAAGACGACGCTCTGGCGGCAAAATGGGCGACTGTGCGCAGTGTCCGCCGGGTTGTAACCGGTGCGCTGGAAGTGCAGCGGACAGAAAAGGTGATTGGTGCCTCGCTCGAAGCGGCGCCGACCGTCTTTGTCAGCGCAGATCAGGCCAAGGTTTTGGAAACTGTCAGCTTCGACGATCTGTGCATCACCTCTGGCATCCATGTCACGACAGACGCCGCCCCTGCGGATGCGTTTGCCGTTGAGGGCAGTGATGTAGGCGTTGTCTTTGCCAAGGCCGAAGGCGAAAAGTGTCTACGTTGCTGGAAGATCCTGCCCGATGTGGGTAGCCACAGCCATGCAGGCGTCTGCGGCCGCTGCGATGCGGCGCTAAGTTAAATGATGAAGCCGCGCAACCCCAATTGGCGGGCCCGTTGCGCGCAGAGCTTTGATGACCAAGGGGTGATGGCGACATTCGGCGTCACCCCGACCCGTCTTGCGCCGGGGCGCGTGACGCTGGAGTTTCCGTTTCGCACCGACCTGATCCAGCAGCATGGGTTCATCCATGCAGGCGTCGTGACCACGGTGTTGGACAGCGCCTGTGGCTATGCGGCCTTCACCTTGATGGAGGCCAACGCCGAGGTGTTGACCGTCGAATTCAAGTCGAACTTTTTGTCCCCCGCCAAAGGTCTGACCTTTCGTTGCGAAGGCGAAGTGATCAAGGCGGGGCGCACCTTGATGGTCACGCAAGGCCGCGCGTTTGCTGTGGATGACGGCGTGGAAACGCTGATCTCGACCATGCAGGCCACGATGATGGTGGTAACCGACAAGGCCGGGGTGACCCGGTGATCCTGACTGACAGCCCGCTCGGCCCGCTGGGTGCGGATGCCACGGACGGGGCGATCACACGGCTGATCTGGGGGCAGGGCGGCACGCTGACCCAAGGGCCGTTGTTCGATCAAGCGCGGGCTGAGTTAGCGGCCTATTTCGCAGGTGATTTGCAAAATTTCACCCTGCCGTTGGCACCACGAGGGTCTGCGTTTCAGCAGGATTTCTATACTGCCCTTTGCGCCATTCCCTTTGGTGAAACCCGCACCTATGGCGATCTGGCGGGCGAGTTGAACGTCTCGGCTCAGGCCATTGGGCAGGCTTGCGGCGCCAATCCGATTGCCATTTTCATCCCTTGCCACCGTGTTCTGGCGGCCAACGGGCTGGGCGGATTTTCCGGGGCTGGCGGGATCGAGGCGAAGGTGACACTCTTGCGTCTGGAAGGGGCCGGATCGCTGTTGATCTGAGCATGGGGCGCGATGAGTTTCTGGGTCTTGGTGGCGGTTCTGTTCGCGGCGTTTTTGCACGCCACCTGGAACGCGATCATCAAACAGGGCACATCCAAGATGACGTCGATGTTGATCTTGACGCTGGTGCAGGGCGTGCTGGGGCTGTGCATCGCACAGACCCGTGCCTTTCCCAGCGCAGAGGTCTGGCTTTGGTTGCTGGCGTCAGGCGTGTTTCATTCGGGGTATAAACTGTTCCTCGCCTACGCTTATGAACAGGGTGACCTAAGCCGAGTCTATCCCATCGCGCGAGGGGCTGCGCCGATGGTCGTGCTGGCGATCTCGGCCCTGTTCCTGAGCGACATTATGGGCGGATGGGAATACGCAGGCATCCTTGTCCTTGGCACCGGAATCCTGTTGATGGCGCAAGGGGTCTGGGGCGCGGGGGAACGGATCAGACTGGTGCCGCTGGCGCTTGGCTCGGCTGTAATGACGGCAGGCTATTCACTTGTCGATGGTTTGGGCGCGCGGGTGGCGGGGGATGCCACCATGTATGTCGCATGGCTTTTTGTGTTGGACGCGCTTTTCTTTACGCCGGTGTGTGTTGCCTTGCGTGGTCGCGGTGTTTTTGTGGCAGACCGCAACGCTTGGACATTGGGCGCAGTGGCGGCCTTTGCGTCTTACGGGGCGTATGCCATTGCAGTTTGGGCGATGACCCAGGCACCGATCGCGCTGGTGGCGGCACTGCGCGAAACCTCGATCCTCTTTGCGGTGTTGATCGGTTGGCTGGCCTTTGGCGAACGACTGGGTCGGCAAAAGGCGCTTGCGGCGGCGCTGATTGTCGGTGGCGTGGTGTTGACCCGGCTTTAGCCGTCTGGCCCGTGCAGCACCTGCTGCGCGGCACCTGCGGCCACAAGATAAACGGACGTCACCATCAGCCCCCAATGCGCCCAGCTTTCAGGTGCAAAGTTGACCCAAGCGGCCCAGCCCGCAAAGATCACCCATGCAAAGGCCATCGGCAGCGTGATCATCCGCCACCGCGCGGTGCGTACCGGATGCACGAACTTCACCGGCAGAAACATCGCCAACGCCAGCACAGCAACAAGGATCAGGCAGATCGACCAATGCGGTTCCAGCGCGAACAGAACCAGCACTAGCATGTTCCAGCACCCCGGAAATCCGCGAAACGAATAATCGTTTGTTTTCATGCGCGTGTCGGCAAAATACAGCGCGCTGGCAAAGGTGATGATGATGATCGCAACCCAGCCCGACCAGCCATCCATCAGCCCACTTTCATAAAGCGCAAAAGCCGGGATAAAGACGTAGGTCAGGTAGTCGATGATCAGGTCCAGCAAGACTCCATCAAAGATCGGCGCATTGGTTTTGACATCGTATTTGCGGGCCAGCGGGCCGTCGATACCGTCCACGGCAAAAGCCACCACCAACCAGACAAACATCAGCGACCAATTGCTGTCGACTGCGGCCAGCATCGCCAGCATCGCAAAGACGGCTCCCGACGCGGTCAGAAAGTGTACGAGTAGGGCTTTTTGGGAAAGTGTCATTCAGGCGTGATGTCCGGTTTTAGGGGAAAGGGCAAGCCTCAGGCGCGCGGGTGGGCCTTGCTGTAGACCTCCATCAGGCGGGCGGTGTCAACGGCCGTATAGGCCTGTGTGGTCGACAATGAACTGTGGCCCAGCAATTCCTGAATGGCGCGAAGATCACCACCGGCGGTCAGCAGGTGGGTGGCAAAGCTGTGGCGCATCGCATGCGGGGTTGCGGTAGCGGGCAGGCCAAGTTGCAAGCGCGCGCGCTCCATCACTTTTTGGACCATGCGCGGGTTCAGCGCACCGCCACGTGCCCCACGAAACAGCGGGCCGTCAGGGACGGGGTCAAAGGGCGCAAGGTCGATGTAGGCTGCGACGGCCACGCGGGCAGGGCCGATGACCGGCACGATCCTTTCTTTCCCACCCTTGCCGGTGATCCGCAGCGTGTCGGGCAGGGGGTAGTCTCGACCGGTTAGGCCCAAAGCTTCTGATATCCGCAGTCCGCAACCATACATCAGCGTGACCACGGCGCTGTCACGTGCCGCGATCCAGCCTTCGGTGGCTTGCAATTCCACTGTGTCGATCATTGCGACGGCTGCGTCTTCGGCCAGCGGGCGGGGCAGCTTTTTCTGGAATTTGGGCGCGCGGGTGGATAGCACAGCTGTTGGTTCAAACCCTTCGCGTTCGGCCAGCCAGCGATAAAACGATTTCACCGCCGAGAGCTGCCGCGCAAGGCTGCGCGCGCCAACGCCACCAGCACGCGCACGCGCCATCCATGCGCGCATGTCACTGACAGTGATTTTCGCAATCGGGCCAAGCCCTTGCGCACCGCCATGGTGGTCCCCCATGAAGGCCAGAAACCCAAGCACATCTGCCTGATAGGCCTTCAGCGTGTTTTCCGCGGCCCCATCAATGGCGCGCGCATGGTCAAGCCATTTCGACAGCGCATCAGTCAAGGCGGGGGCGATCACCGGATCACGCCAGCCAGCGCCGCATCGTGCGCTCAAAGACGCCCGCAAAGAACGTCAGCAAATCGGTGCCCTGCTGCGGTGTGAACAAATGCGGGTCTTCGGACCCCATGACCAACATGCCGGGCAGGCGGCCTGCGCCAAAATCAAGTTTTAGACACGCCTCTGACCGCATGTAATCGGCCTTGTCGCCATAGATCTTCTGGTCCTGCGGTTTGACCTGTCGCAGTGTCACCTGCCGCACGGGCACATCACGGCCACGGGTCACGTAGGCGTCGCAATAGCCCGGTTCGGCCACCGACAGCACATCGCCCATCTTGGCCACTGCAGGGTCTTCGCCTGCTTCCTGGCTTTCCAGAACAAGCTTCATCACATCAACCCGCAGGGTATCGGCCACGTCGCCTTTCAGGTCATGCAAAAAGACCTCAAATTTCGTTGCATCCAGCAGGCGCAGCACGGCGCGATGCACCTGATTGGTCCCGGCAAGGTTCTCGTATGCGGCTGCAATCACCGAGCGGTGCGTGTCTTCCAGACGATCCAATCGCGCCTCGAGCCGTTCCATCGCGATGCCGCGCAGATCGACGATATTGCCGCCCATCGCCTGTTCGTTTGCGGCGACAAGGGCCTTCATAATGTCCTGGTCGTCCAGCAAAAGATCGGGGTCAGCAATAATGCGGTCACGGACGTTGCCGTCCATTAGGGGTGTTTTTGTCATGTTGCCTGCTCAAGCGATTTGTTTTGCAAATCATACCATACCAAACGGGCCGGTCAGCACGTTTTTGTGGAAAACTGTCAGGTGCGGCTTTTGAGTCAAATGCAGCGTTCCGGGTGATGCACAAGCCATGCACATCGCAGCTGCATCCTATGCATACCTTTTCCCGAGGTCCCCAACATCCGCGCCCCACTTGACGCCGCCGCTGGCACAGCACACTACTGAACCCCACTCCCGGGCGCGGCGTCGCCTGCCAGCAGCAGGAGCAGCTGATGAAATTCCGTTTCCCCATCGTGATCATTGACGAGGATTTTCGGTCTGACAATTCGTCAGGCTTTGGCATCCGCGCCGTCGCCGAAGCGATCGAAAAGGAGGGGTTCGAGGTGCTCGGGGCTACGACCTATGGCGATCTGTCGCAATTTGCCCAGCAGCAATCCCGCGCCAGCGCCTTTGTGCTGTCGATTGATGACGAAGAATTCACACCGGGGCCGGAACTGGACCCTGCCGTTCTGAACCTGCGCAATTTCATCGAAGAGGTGCGCTGGAAAAACGAAGACGTGCCGATCTATATCTATGGCGAGACCAAGACCAGCCGCCATTTGCCAAACGACATCTTGCGCGAATTGCATGGCTTCATCCATATGTTCGAGGATACGCCCGAATTTGTCGCTCGCCACATCGCGCGTGAGGCAAAGGCTTATCTGGAAAGCATCCAGCCGCCGTTCTTCAAGGCGCTTTTGGACTATGCCGAAGACGGGTCTTACTCGTGGCATTGTCCAGGACATTCCGGTGGCGTGGCCTTCCTCAAGAGTCCGATTGGGCAGATGTATCATCAGTTCTACGGCGAAAATATGTTGCGGGCGGATGTCTGCAATGCGGTGGAAGAGTTGGGGCAGCTGTTGGACCACAACGGCGCGATCGGCGCGTCCGAACGAAATGCGGCGCGGATTTTCAACGCCGATCATTGTTTCTTTGTGACCAATGGCACCAGCACCTCTAACAAGATGGTCTGGCACCATACTGTAGCTCCCGGTGACGTGGTGATCGTTGATCGCAATTGCCACAAGTCGATCCTGCACAGCATCATCATGACCGGGGCAATCCCGGTGTTCCTCAAACCCACGCGCAATCATTTTGGCATTATCGGCCCGATCCAGAAGGCAGAGTTCGAGGTTGAAGCGATCAAGGCGAAGATGGCCGAACATCCGCTGCTGGCAGGGCGTGATCTAACGGCGATCAAGCCGCGTATCCTGACGCTGACGCAATCGACGTATGACGGGGTGCTTTATAACACCGAAGTCATCAAGGACATGCTCGACGGTTATATCGACAACCTGCACTTTGACGAAGCCTGGCTGCCGCATGCCGCCTTTCACCCGTTTTACGGCACCTATCACGCGATGGGGCGCAAACGGGAACGCCCCCGGCATTCCGTGACCTACGCCACGCAGTCCATCCACAAATTGCTGGCCGGGATCAGTCAGGCCAGTCACGTTCTGGTGCAGGACAGTCAGGACACCAAGCTGGACAGGCACCTCTTTAATGAGGCCTATTTGATGCACACATCGACCAGTCCGCAGTATAGCATCATTGCCAGTTGCGATGTGGCTGCCGCCATGATGGAGCCGCCGGGTGGGCGCGCGCTGGTCGAGGAAAGCCTGCTGGAATCCTTCGATTTCCGCCGGGCCATGCGCAAGGTTGATGACGAATACGGCGCGGATGACTGGTGGTTTAAGGTCTGGGGCCCTGAAGAGCTGGCGCTGGACGAAGACGGCGTTGAAAGCCCTGAAAACTGGGTGCTGCGACGGACCGATGCGGATGGCGTGCAAAAGGCTGACGGCGAAGAATCCTGGCATGCCTTTGGCGATATGGAACGCGGGTTTAACCTGCTTGATCCGATCAAGGCCACGCTGATCACGCCGGGTTTGAACATCGATGGACGGTTTGAAGAAACAGGGATCCCTGCGTCTATTGTGACTAAATACCTGGCCGAACACGGCGTGGTGGTCGAAAAGACCGGGCTTTACAGCTTTTTCATCCTGTTCACGATTGGCATCACCAAGGGGCGGTGGAATTCGCTGCTGACCGAATTGCAGCAGTTCAAGGATGACTTCGACAAGAACCAGCCGATGTGGCGCTGCATGCCTGATTTCTGCAAGCAACAGCCGCGCTATGAAGGCATGGGGCTGCGCGACCTGTGTCAGCACGTGCACGCACTTTATGCCAAATACGATGTCGCGATCCTGTCGACCGAAATGTACTTGAGTGATGTGACACCGGTGATGACGCCGGGCGATGCTTTTGCCTGCATTGCGGGACGTAAAACGGAACGGGTGGCAATTGATGATCTGGAAGGCCGAGTGACCACCAGTCTGGTCACGCCCTATCCGCCCGGCATCCCGCTTCTAATCCCCGGTGAGGTCTTTAACACCCGGATCGTGGACTATCTGAAGTTCAACCGCGCCTTTTCCCGCGAATGTCCGGGGTTCGAGACGGATATCCACGGGCTGGTGCTTGAGGCGGATGAAGACGGCGTCGTCCAGCATTACGCTGATTGCGTGGCTCTGGGGTAGGTGTCGCCCACGGCGCTACGCGGCGGGCGACCGGGCCGCTTTTGCATGTTAGAGGATCTTGATGCCGGCCTTTTCGACGTCAGCCATGAAGCCTGCTAGACCTTTGTCAGTCAGCACATGGTTTGCCATCGCCTTAATCACGCCCGGAGGTGCGGTTGCCACGTCTGCACCGATCTTGGCGCATTCTGACATATGGTTGGCCGACCGGATCGAGGCCGCAAGGATCTGGGTGTCAAAGCCATAGTTGTCATAGATGGTGCGAATGTCCTCGATCAGTTCCAGACCGTCGGTGTTGATATCATCAAGACGCCCGATGAAGGGGCTGATGAAGGTGGCCCCGGCCTTGGCGGCGAGCAGCGCCTGATTGGCGGAAAAACACAGGGTGACATTGACCATGGTGCCTTCGTCGCTCAGCGCCTTGCAGGTTTGCAGACCGGCCCAGGTGAGCGGCACTTTGACCGCGATGTTGTCTGCGATCTTGGCCAGCTTGCGGCCTTCGGCCAGCATGGTGTCAGCGTCAAGGGCCACAACCTCGGCCGAGACGGGGCCGTCCACGATGTCGCAAATTTCCTTCGTTACTTCGAGGATATCGCGGCCCGATTTGGCGATCAGCGAGGGGTTGGTAGTGACCCCATCGACCATGCCCAATGCGTGCAGTTCCTTGATGGCGTCAATTTCGGCCGTGTCGACGAAAAATTTCATGGGTCTCTCCCGGGCATGTGTTGGCGGTTGCGACAGGCTTTACCTCATGACGCGCCGGTCCGAAAGCCCCGCAGGCGCGCAGCGGTGCGTCAATTTCTTGCAAAGAAATAGGCAGCAAATCCTCGCAGAGGATTTGCATACAGACTTTCGTCGAAAGTCTGATGCCCGCTACGTTTCGGGGGTGGTTGATCTTGCGGGTCCGGGGTGATTGCCCTTAACTGACCACTCTGCCAGACCGGACTTTGCATGCCCCTGACCCATTTCAACGAAGGCGACCTGATCGGTGTGCTGACGACCCAGCCGATTGACCGGGTGCTGGACTACAAGGCGCCCGAGGGCGGGTGTTTTTTGGGGGCCTTCGTCGAGGTGCCGCTGGGCCCGCGCAAGGTGATGGGCGTGGTCTGGGGGCCTGGCAAGGGCGACTGGGACATCTCAAAGGTGCGTAGCGCCTATCGGGTGCTGGATGTCGCACCGATGCGGGACGAGATGATGGCATTCCTGGCCCGTGCCGCCGATTACACGCTGACGCCGATGTCCGCGATGCTGCGTCTGGCGACCCGCGCCCCGGGGCTGGGTGACCCACCGTCGATGCGCAAGGTTTACCGGCTGGGCGATCAGGACCCCAACCGTGTCACCGCCGCTCGGACCAAGGTGCTTGAGGTCCTGCGCGACTACGGCGGGCTGTCGTTCACGCTGAGGGAAGTGGCCGAGATGGCCGGCGTCGGCACCTCTGTCGTCAAGGGGCTGGTCAAACTGGGCGCTGTTGCCGAAGAGGACGCACCACGCGACACTGCTTATCCGCGCCTCGACCCGGACTATGGCGGCAAGGACCTGACAGCGGATCAGCTTGCAGGTGCCAAGGTCCTGCGCGAGGCAGTCGGGTCCGGCACCTATGGCACCACCTTGCTGAAAGGCGTGACCGGATCTGGCAAGACCGAGGTCTACCTTGAAGCGGTGGCCGCCTGTCTGCGCAAGGGGCGGCAGGCGCTGGTGCTCTTGCCCGAAATCGCATTGACCGGGGAATTCATCGACCGGGTCGAGGCGCGGTTTGGGATGAAGCCAGCCGAATGGCATTCCGGCGTGACCGCGACCGAGCGGCGGCGCTGCTGGCGCATGGTCGGGCAGGGGGATGCGCAATTGATCGTGGGCGCGCGGTCAGCGCTGTTTCTGCCCTATCGCGATCTGGGGTTGATCGTCGTCGATGAAGAACACGACACATCTTACAAACAAGAGGACGGCGTCCTTTATAACGCCCGCGATATGGCCGTTCTGCGCGCCTCGCTGAATGGTGCGCAAGTGGTGCTGGCCTCTGCCACGCCCAGCCTGGAAAGTTGGGCCAATGTCGAGGCGGGCAAATACGCGCGGCTGGAACTGACCAGCCGGTTTGGCGCGGCGGTCATGCCCAAGATGGCCGCGATTGACATGCGTGTCGAAGACCTGCCCGGCGGCAAATGGGTCTCGCCCACGTTGCAAGGTGCTGTCCGCGCCCGGTTGGACAAGAACGAACAATCGCTGATCTTTCTCAACCGCCGTGGCTATGCGCCAATCACGTTGTGCCGGGCCTGCGGGCATCAGATCGGTTGCGATCAATGTGACGCGCGCATGGTTGAGCACCGGTTCCTCAAGCGGCTGATGTGCCACCAATGCGGTGAGACCAAACCGATGCCCACTATCTGCCCCCATTGCGAGGCAGAGGACCGGTTGTCTGCCGTTGGTCCGGGGGTGGAACGCATGGGCGAGGAGGTCACAGACCTCTTCCCCGATGCAAAGGTCGTCGTGCTGTCGAGTGACCTTTATGGTTCTGCCCGCGCGATGAAGGCACATATCGCAGAGATTGCCGAAGGCGGGGCTGATATCATCATCGGCACGCAGCTTGTCGCCAAAGGGCATAACTTTCCCAAGCTCACCCTTGTTGGCGTCATCGACGCGGATCTGGGGTTGCAAGGGTCCGATTTGCGGGCCGCTGAACGGACCTTTCAACTGATGCGGCAGGTGGCCGGACGTGCCGGCCGGGCCGAAGCACCGGGTGAGGCGCTGATGCAGACCTATCAACCCGAACACGCGGTGATCCAGGCGATCATTGCGGGCGATGAAGAACAATTCTGGGCGGCCGAAGCGGCTGAGCGCAAGGCGGCGGGCGTGCCACCCTACGGACGGATGGCGGGGATCGTGCTGAGCAGCCCCAATGTGCAAGAGGTCTTTGATCTGGGATCAGAGATGGCCCGGCGCGACGGACCATTGCGCGCGATTGGGGCACAGGTCTTTGGTCCCGCACCTGCGCCGATTGCGCGGATCAGAGGGCGGCACCGGGTGCGGTTACTGGTGAAGGCCGAAAAGACCGCCCCTTTGCAAAAGGCGCTGGCCGACTGGGCCGGACAATTTCGCCTACCCAATAACCTGCGGCTGTCGATCGATATTGATCCGCAGAGTTTTTATTAGGGTGCGGCGAAGGTTTGCTGAGAGCCCAAAGTGACGGATGCTGCAACTGCTCGGTGCCGGTTTTGGCATTAAAAGAAAAATTGGCCGCCCGAGTTTTTGGTGACCATTGCAGAGCAATTTGGACGACGTTTGATGCGTCAGTTGTTCAACAATCTGTTCAATGAAACAAAAAAGACGGCCCGAGAGCCGCCTTTCCCATAACAAATAATTCGTTCTTCTAAGACGTCTTCCGGCGCCGCATTGCGGCCATGCCACCCATGGAAGCCAACACCAGCCAACCCGTTGCGGGCAAGGGGACAGCGGCCGGTGGAGCGACGCTGTCATCGAAGGTCAGCGAGATATCGTCGATGCCATAGTCGTTCCCGCCGAACCCGATGCTTGTTTCGATAAACGACAAGGCAAATGTCCCGGTGGCGCTGGCCACAAATGTTGATCCAAAGGACTGGAACGTCGCCGGACTGCCTGTGGATGCCGTCGCATTCAGGATTTCCGCACCATCAAACTGGATCGACAACTGCCCTGCGGGAGAGGGCACTGTCGTCGTACCGCCCAGCAAGAACGAAAACGAATATTCGGTTCCGGATATGACAGCGATGTCCTGCGACCACACTGTCGGAAGTGCATTCTGGTTTCCACCATTGATGGCGATAAAGTTGCCGTCCTGAGGAAGGAGCCCGAAATAGTTACTGTTGAGGATCGAAAACTGCGCAAGCCCTGGAGTACCTCCCCCGGCATCCGTGAAATCCGATGTAAAACCGGCTGAACCTGCAGAGAAATCTCCGTTTGTCACCAATTCAACCGTCGCGGCAGAGACCGATGTGGCCCCGAATAAAGCGACGGCGCAGGTGGCTGATCGCAGCATCGTTCCAAATGTGAGTCTAAAAGTCATAAGCGTTCCATACTTCCGAAGTAACCATACAATGAAGCGACTTGGCGCCGCATGCACGCGACGCTGCACGATGGAAGTTGCAGGGGTCAATCTTAACCTGCTTGGCTTTGCATTTTGAAAAATCGATATTCGGGGGTTTGGGCGTCGCCGAAATGGGCGGCCATATTTGTGTTTATACTTCAATACGGTAGTGGGTGGGTCGCTCTGTCTGGCGCGACCTGCGCGGTAAATTTTTCAAATTGAAAATCCGACAAAATGTATAGGTGCTCTCCCGCTTGAGATCGCAAGGCGAATCGGCATTCTATGGCCTTATCAATGATGAATGGAACTTGGCCCAACCGTGTTGGGATGACGAAGTCCTATGAGCGACGGTGTTTGGTAGAAAGCTGTGTCCAATCAAGATCAAACCAAGGAAAAGAAAAACGAGATATTGCAGGCGGCGACGAAACTGCTGGCATCTCAGGGGCTACAAGCGTTGACCTTTGAGAACGTTGCAAATCAAGCTGATCTTTCTCGTCAGCTTGTCCGCTATTACTATAAAGACGCTGAAAGCCTGATGATTGATCTGGCGGATCATCTGTCTGATCAATATCGCGAGGCTCTTGTCCTTGGCATTGTCGAATTAGGGAAAGTCAGACGGCTTGACTGGTTCCTCGACTACTTTTTCGATTTGTCCGAAGTGACGTCAATGCCGAGCGACCTGGAAGTGTATGATGCTCTTATTGCGTTTTCGGTGGGCTCTTTGCCTTTGAGGGGACGTATGCGCTTGCAGTACCAGACTTTGGGTAAAGTCATGGCCCATGAGTTGGCCATCGCGCATCCCGAGCTGAAAGGACATTCCTGCGAAGAACTCTCGTTCCTATTCGTTTCTGCGATGCACGCTCATTGGAGCTTCGTGGCGAGCCTCGATTATTCTCGGGAACATAGTTTGCTTGCGCGAAACGCCTTTGGCCGCCTTATCGAGTCTTATGTCAAAGAAGCGCCAAGCAGCCCCACAATTCCTAACCCGTGGGGACACGAAGACTAACTATATTTATTGGTGAAATTCGGATCGAGGATGCGAATACAATCGCGCACGATCCGAACGTATTGGCGTATCGAGATGTGCAAACGCTCGTGCAATTGGCCTGGCTGCGACCATAGGCCGTACCTTTCTTCATTTCACAGAGATCTGGGACGTTTTGTGCTTTGTAGATGTACGGATGATTGAAAATGCGAGGAAACCTGCTGGGCCAAAAAGAAACGTGAGTGGAAGGCAAGGCGCAACCAACCAATAATACACACAGTCTTTACGCGCTGTCCTGCAGATCCAAGCTCCGATCAAAAGATCAAATGCAAGGAAGTGTATCCAACCTGCCAACATCGCACTGGGGTGCGAAAAGAGCGTCGCGACGGCTTCAAGGTTGCCAAAACCACCATCTTCATCTGAAGGAAAGAAGACTGCCAGCACCACATATCCAGCTGACAAGACCAACGGAATGAATACCCCCGAAATCCGATCCGATTAGCTTGGAAAGAGCGGCGAAGCCAGCAAGATTATCCAACCTATGATCGCCAGAATGCTGGACAGTGAGAACAGAAGTTCATGATTCACATTTGCATCAGGCATGGACGACCTCACTTGCGAGATTTTTTCCTTCACCTCGCGAGCGTTCGCTCTCGTCAGACTTGACGGTCACGACCACGTTGCCCTTTTTTCTGCCGGTATCGACATGTGCATGGGCAACCCTCATATCGTCAAATGAGTAGCGTCTGTCGATGACGGGAAGAAGGGCGCCTTGCGCCGCGAGATTTACGACCGCCTGCAGGACCTCACGGCTTTCGGTCGCGACACCACCGATCATCTTCTTGCCTTTGAGAGCCGCTTTGATGGCCCCGAAAAACATATCCGAGGTTTTTCCCGCGATGAGGACCATCTTTCCGCCGTGGCGAATGGCCTGTTGGGCCTGTGACCATGGCAGAGTTCCGACAGTATCTACCACGATGTCATATTGAACACCGTTTTCCACAATGTCCTCGTTCCGATAGTCGATGACACGGTCGGCCCCCAACTTACGCATCAGGCCTGCATTCTTGGCACTGCAAACAGCGGTCACTTCTGCCCCAAGGTGCTTTGCGATTTGTACGCTCGCCGAACCGACGGAACCGGACGCACCATTGATCAGGATCCTGTCACCGGCCTGCACCTTTGCCTTGTTGACCAGAAAGTCATAGGCCGTTGTTGCCCCAAACGGGATTGCAGCGCTTTCTGCAAAACTCAGACTGTCTGGCTTTCTGACCAGTTTGCCGTCCGCTGGCATTGCTATGAACTCGGCGTGCGCTCCGAATCCCGCACCAGGAAAACCGATAACGGCATCGCCAGGCTGGAAAGTTGAAACGTCCGTTCCAACTTTTTCGATGATCCCTGAGAGCTCTGTCCCAAGGATCGGTTTGCGTGGACCGGTTATGCCAAAAACCAACCGACCTACCAGCCCGAGGCCTTTCGGCATCGTCAGGCTGCGCGCGCGCCAGTCACCTGCGCTGACTGTTGTGGCGACGATCCTGATCAGAACTTCATTTGGCTTTGCTGTAGGTGTGGGAACCTCAACTTTTGAAACAACGTCGGCAGGCCCATATTGAGTGTAAGAATATGCAAGCATGAGATATCCCCCTTACGCCACAACCGGCGTGGTTTGATTGGATTGAATTGTCGGGCGGCCACCCCGGATCAGCAGCCAGAGGCCGAAACTGATCTCAGAGATGCTCACGACTACAAGGAGCGCGATGTAGGTGTAGTTGATGGCTGCGACATCGACGAACGTGAGCTTTGCGATACCTTGAATCAGATAGCCAAAGGCACCAACAAATAGCCCCCATCCCAACAGATGCGGTACAGTGTCAGATTTCAGTATCAGCCAACCAAGTGCGAGAAGATGGACGCCGAAAAAGAGCTGCCAGACAAAGACGCCAATTGCATGTGCATCAAAGCAGAATTGGACCATTGCATGCAGGTGCGCAGTGTCCCATCCGGTGGCTTGCGTCAGCAAAATATATGGCATCACCCAAAGCAGCAGGTTGATCCCCATGACCGTGATCATACCAGCCCGGGAAATCAGGGCGGCCATGGCCATTTTGGGGCCCACTGACCTGAACATCTGATAAAGGATCGCCGTGATCGCCAATTCGAACAGGATCACGGCGCTGTCAGCCAAGATCCCCAGCTGATAAAGCCCCGTGTTGGCCATCAGGTTCGCACTCGACGTGGCACCGTCACCCGCCACAATCTGCATTGGCACATAGCCGATGCTGAAGCCGCCACAGACTGCAATAGCCAGATAGAGACCACCTGCGGCGCGGGCCGCTTGCGTGTCCCAGTGTTGCGTAGCGTTTTTCATTTCCTTTCCTTTCCTTTCCTTTCCTTTCAAGGTTTCGCCGGTCCGGGTTAGTGTGGTTGTCCGCAACAGGCAGAGCGTTGGGGTTGATCTTGGAAAGGGGTGTACGCTGGACGGAGATCCATGCGAATTGACCAATTCTCTAATTTTGATATGCAGATTTGCATGGATTGGCGGTCGGTAAAGTTTGACTGGAACAAGGCGCGTGCCTTTTTGGTGACGGCGGAAGAGGGGTCATTGTCGGCTGCCGCCCGCGCCCTGGGCATGGCGCAACCAACACTCGGACGACAGGTCGACGGGTTAGAGCAAGAGCTTGGCGTGGTCCTGTTTGAACGTGTCGGTCGGGGGCTGACTCTGACGCCAAGTGGCCTGGAACTGTTGGAACACGTCCGCGACATGGGTCATGCCGCTGGCCGGGTCTCGCTCACTGCTTTGGGTCAGGCACAGGCGCTGGAGGGGCCGATCAGCATCTCGGCAAGCGAAACTTACGCGGCCGTATTGCTGCCCCCGATTGTGACAAGGCTGCGCCGCGAAGAGCCTGGCATCCACGTTGAGATCGTTGTCTCGAACCATGCCAGCGACCTGCTGCGCCGGGAAGCCGACATTGCGATCCGCAATTTCCGCCCGACGGAACCTGATCTGATCGCCAAAAAGGTCGGGATGGCTGATGCAGTTCTTTATGCCGCGCCTGATTACCTAGCAAAACTGGGCAACCCAAAAACACCCTATGATCTGCGGTACGCTGACTTTATTAATCTGGATCGCAGCGGTGGCATGTTGAAAGGGCTCAACAGTCTTGGGCTTGGTCTGACCGAAGCGAACTTTCCGCTGCTCACCGAGAGCTATCTGGTGATGTGGGAACTGGTGAAGCAAGGTGCTGCGATTGGAGTTCTGGATGCCCAGATCGGCGATGCGGAACCGGCGGTAGTGCGCGTCCTGCCTGATCTGGAACCGCTGCGGTTTCCGATCTGGCTGGTGGCACACCGAGAGCTGACCACAAGCCGTCGCATTCGTCGGGTCTTTGACTTCCTGATCGAAGAACTCAAGAGATAAGCAAACTAAGCTATCAGGTGGGCGTCGCGGCCACGGCTATGCATAGCGAACACGGTGAACACCGTCACTGAACGTGACATGTCTTTTCCGAAACGTTGATCCCGCCATCTGTTCCGGCCCTGTGATCCGGTCCATTCTGAAATGGCGAAAATCCTGCCGATCTGGATCCCACGCAACCAGGTACCAAAGTGGCGGAAGAATGAGCATTGCCTGCGGTTCAACCTCGCGTACAGAGCAGGCACCGCGGGCATCGGAATACTGAAAGCGCAGGCAGTTCCTGTTCAGGAATGCGTCCTCGAACCCAGAAAGTAGCGCAGGATCGACCCCCGTGACATCTGAAACATCAACCTGTGGGGCCAGTGGCCCAACATAGAGGCAATCAAGGAGGCGCCTTAGATCGCGGAGTTTGTCTGGCGGCAGGGCCTTCTCAATCTTGGCAAGTCCCGCATCGGCCAGTCCTGAAAACGGTAGTTGTCCCGCAGCCTGCATACTTGCCACGCTGATCACCAGTGCGAAAACTTCGGTCACAGTCAGGCGCGCTGCGGTCTGCACGGAACGGGTATCCATCGACACCCCGCCACCGCGCCCCTGTTCGGTATCAATAACGAATCCTTCATCCCGCAGCTCTGCGATATCCCGCAGAATGGTGCTCCTTGATGCTCCGACCTCTTGGGCCAGGCCTTTGAGTGTCGCTGACCCGGACCGACGCAGGGTGCGGACAATCGCGTCTTGTCGTGCTCTGCCGTTCATTGGGACACTCTATCATAAAAGGTATCAAATTATGGTACCTTTCAAAGGTACGACGTTGCTAGACACCAATTCAAGGAGACAAAGCGATGTTCGATACCACCAATTTCCCGGCGCCCTCATTCGTTGAGGTCAATGGCGTAACCCTCGAAGTTTTCGAAACCGGTCAAGAAAACAAAGGCAATCCGATTGTCCTGTGCCACGGCTGGCCAGAACATGCCTTTTCCTGGCGTCATCAGATGCCAGCATTGGCGGCTGCAGGCTATCACGTCATCGTTCCTAACCAGCGCGGCTACGGGAATTCGTCCTGCCCTGCAGATGTGACGGATTACGATATCTCAAAGCTGACAGGTGATCTTGCCGCGCTTCTGGATCATTTCGGATATGACAATGCGATCTTTGTTGGCCACGACTGGGGGGCAAATGTCGTCTGGAGCATGGCGCTTTTGCACCCCTCACGCGTGGCGAAGGTCATCAATCTGGCGCTTCCCTATCAGCTGCGCGGTGATATGCCGTGGATTGAAATGATGGAGACCTACTTTGGTCCCGATAATTACTTTGTGCACTTCAATCGGCAGCCAGGCGTTGCGGATGCAATTCTGGATGCAAACGCAGATCGGTTCTTACGCAATCTGTTTCGCAAAAATGCCCCTCTGACACCGCCAGAGCCGGGCATGATGATGATCAATCTTGCACTGACCCCGGACGGGGCTGGCGAGCCGGTGATGTCAGATGCGGACCGCGCGATCTTTAGGGAAGCATTCGACCAGAATGGATTTACGAGCAGTATCAATTGGTACAGGAACATGGATCGCAACTGGCACATCCTTGCGGATGTTGACCCGATCATCCGCAAACCTGCGCTGATGATCTATGGCGAACGGGACATGATCCCACAATCAAAGACCCTTTCGGAATTTGTGCCGGGTATTGACGTCGTCAGCCTCGATTGCGGGCATTGGATCCAGCAGGAATTGCCCGATGAGACGACAAAGGCCATTTTGGACTGGCTCGCAGGACAATGACATAGGTAAGCGCCATCTTGACCGGCCTTCTTGATCAAGGCCGGCTCATAGACATAGTGTTAGACGGCCTCGTGATAGGAGTCCGATTGATGGCAGAACAGACGATGGCGGCGGGGTTCGCATCAAGCTTTGCGGACTATGCTTGCAAGAAGGGCGCAAAACGCGACGCATTGCTCGCCGCTGGTGGTCTGACAGAGAACGACCTGTCAGATCAGGACAATCGCATCCCAGAGGCCGCCTATCGGACAATGATTGGTGCGGCGATCGCGCAAACCGGGGATACGTCGCTGTTGCTGCGCCACACTCTTGAATCGCGGCTCGAAACGATTTCGGTTGTTGGCCAAATTGTTCACACCTCGGCCTCGTTTCGGCATTCGATTGAACAGCTAAACCGCTATCTGCATCTTATGGCGAGCGGGAAGCTGCGGGCGGGGACGAACCGCTTTGAACTGCTGCATGAAGGCGGCGACCTTTGGATCGTCGATCATCTGGAAGTTTCACCTGATGCGTACCTGGCGACCGAAGCATCATTTGCCCGGTTCATCAGCGAGTTTCGCAGGTCGTTCCCGGACGCAACATTCGAGATCGGGTTGGAGGTCACATATCCGCCACCGCCTCACGTAGACCAATATCCGGAACTCTTCCGTATCCCCGTGAAATTCAATGCGCGTCGGAATGCGCTTCAGATTGATCCAATCTGGGACAGCCCGGAGACGCAGTTCGAGCCCGGAAACACCTATGCTTTTGGCGTCTTCACCCGTCATGCCGATGAATTGTTAGAAAATCTGCGGGTCGATACATCGATCCGGGCCGAGATCGAGGCTCAGATCTTGCCCAAGATGCATGAAGGAGCGATCTCAATGGACAAGGTTGCCAGAGACCTCGCGATGAGCCGCCAAACACTGTATCGCCGCTTAAAGGAAGAAGGCGTCACCTTCGCCGAAGTCCACGACGATTTGCGCAAGCGGATGGCGCTGGAGTACCTAGAAGGCCAAAAGGTGACGGTCAACGAAACCGCGTACCTATTAGGGTTTTCTGAAGCGTCATCATTCGTCCGTGCTTTCAAACGATGGACCGGTCTCAGCCCAACTGCCTACCTCAATCAGGCAGCCTGAAGTCACTCTGTTACGAAGTGTCAATTCGTTGATGCCTGCGGTCATGCCCTGACCGCACAGGACTGGCTATCTGCTTTCTCAATACTGAAACGAGAAAGATCAGACGATGAAAACACAATTCACTCTTACCGCTGCTGGATTGGTCCTGATGGCCGCATGCGCAGACAGCGGTGCAAATTATCAACCTATTCTCGATGGCACACCGACGCCTGCCTATCAGGCCGACCTGGATGCGTGTCAGGCCTTGGCCCACAACCAGACCCAATTCGATGAAGACACGATCGCTGCAACTGTTCTAGGCGCTGGTGTGGGTGCTGCACTCGGTGAAGCTGACAGTGGCGATGCATTGGAGGGCGCAATTGCAGGTGCGCTCGTTGGCGGCATTTCGACTGCTGTTGATGCAAGCGAAAAGCGCGAAGCGATCGTCATTGAGTGCCTGCGGGGCCGTGGCCACAGAGTTGTGGGTTGAGGGCCGCGCTATGACAAATGTTCTCCGCTACCGCGCCCGCAGATTTAACGCGCTCTATTCCCTTCTTGTGGGTGACAGCGGCGCAGTTCGGCACCTGACCGCCGATCTTCCCGACTACTTGTTGCGGGACATAGTATTGCCGGAAAGCGGGCCACACGACCGACCTATGGGCCAACTGAGTCTCCGCTGCCACCCGATCTGACCCTAGTACTTGCTCTCAAAAAGGATCTAAGCAATGAAACGTGTCCTCCTCATCGGAGCTAGCAGTCCGCTTGGGCACATGTTGTGTTCGGAGTTCCAGCGACAGGGGTGGTATGTGATTGCCCTCGTTCGCAAGACCTCCCGCGCCAAGTTACTCGCGGCTGACCAACTTGTTGAGGCGCGTTTTGCCGACCCGAACGCTTTGAGCGGGGTCATGACTGGTGTGACACTGGTCGTGTCCTGCCTCGGCACTAAGCGTGAAGCCGATGCCGTAGATGGGTGGCACATCGACTATCCAAGCAAACTCAACCTCCTGCAGGAGGCAAAGCGCGCATCTGTCGAACAGTTCATATGCGTCGACCAGCTGCATGGTCTTAGCAAAATGCAGGTTATGGACGCGCTTGACCTCGACGCAGTCGCAGGACCGCAAAGACAACAAGACCAATTCGAAAACACGTGCGCCAACATACCCACGGCGCAGATTCATCAACTCATTACCGAAAGGGAAAAATCATGACTATGCAACGTATTGGGGGCCTTGCTGCCCTGATCTGTGCCGCCACCTATATCTTTGGTTTTACACTGCTCGTGACTGTATTTTCAGAGTCTGGCTTTGGCACGAATGCAATCGACGCCGCTGGCGTGGTGCGGTTCACTGTCGACAATCAAGCGCTTATGATCACGTGGTTCACAGTGATCTACGTGCTCAACGCGTTGGCGCTGGCTGTGCTTGTCGTCGCTTTGGCAGGTCGCTTGAGAGACAAATCACCCGACTGGGGCACAATGACCATGGCTTTCGGACTGGTCTGGACGACCCTTGTGTTGGGTGCTGGCATGATCGGCAATGTCACAACTGAAACGATGGCGGCGATGGCTCCGAACGACTTCGAAGCCGCTGTTCAGACTTGGGAAGCACTGCACGCAGTGGAACTCGGTCTTGGTGGCGGAAACGAAATCGCCGGTGGTGTCTGGATCCTTTTCGTCAGCCTTGCCGGTATGATCCATCGCGCCTTTGGCAAGATCGTTATCGGCCTGGGACTGCTGACCGGCATTGGTGGTCTGCTCACGATCTTCCCGCCCTTCGGTGAAGTCGCAGGCGCTGTGTTTGGACTTGGGGCAATTGCATGGTTCATCGCCGTCGGTTTGGCGCTCGTGTTCCAGCGCAATGCCGCAGCCATGGAAGCAGCGGTTTCCTAAAAGAACCTGTTTAGAAGAGGTTTCTATCATGAAATATCTTGTTCGTTGCGCGGCTAAGCTGACCGTCGCTTTCGTTCTGCTTACGCCAAGCCTCGCATTTGGACAGAGCGACAATTCCTGCTTTGATGGCACTGTACCGGTCAACCAGGAATTGGGCGAAAACCCCGTGACCCTGCCTGAAGGCTTAGGTTCTTTCCAGTTGCCAGACCTTGGATCGGCTGGTCTCACCGTGCACTACGTGCGCCCGCAGAGCTTTACTCCCTCTTCTCCAATCCTGCTCGTCCTTCCTGGTGCCGGACGCAACAGCGTCGGCTACAGGGACGCTTGGATCGACGCGGCCTGTGCCTCTGGGACATTCGTGGCAGCCCTAGGGTATTCGGAAGAGGACTATGACTTCGCCGCATATAATATGGGCGGCACAATCTCGAACTTACACTTCGATAACCCGAGTTTTGCCCGGGTGTCCGAAACCGCTACAACAATTACGCTCGACGATGCTGACATTCGGTTTGATGTGGTGACGAACCGCCCGGACTGGATTTTCGATGATTTTGATCGCGTCTTTGAGCAACTGATTCAGATAACGGGCTCTGAGGCAGAAAAACACGATATTTTTGGGCATTCTGCTGGTGGGCAAATCCTGCACCGCTTCGCAATTTTCGCACCGGGATCGAAGGCACGCATTATCATCGCCGCAAATTCGGGGTTCTACACATTTCCTGATCTTTCACAGGCAATGCCCACTGGGCTACAGGTGACAGGCTTGACGGAAATAGACTTAACGCACGCCTTTGGCGCACATCTTGTCCTGATGCTGGGTGCACTCGACAATAGCGACCAATCTGGCGGGACGTTGCTGCACACTCCTCACATCGATCAATCACAGGGCTTGGGGCGACTAGATCGCGGGCAACGCTTCTATCAGCATTCTCGTCAGGAAGCTGAGCGGGTCGGGGCTGCATTTCAATGGCAGTTCCAGATCATCGACGGGATAGGACATGACTACCGAGCGATGAGTGCTGCAGCTGCCGAGTACCTGTTGAACCTTGAGGAATGATCAGCCACCGGGCGAACCCGACACGGTTCACATCGTGACGTCGTCATGTTCGAACCCGTCCAGAATTAGTGAACTTATCAAAACTTGTAGACCTGTAAGAACATCGGACGCGAAGGAGCGGGCACATGACAAAGCCTTCGAGACTAGCACTTCGAGGCCCCTTGGGAATCGCACTCTTGGGTGCGGTGCCCGCCCTACCGGGGGCGTTTGTCCTGGCAGGTATACTCCAAGGCCCAGACACCAAGGGCTTTTTGCATGATATGGTTCAGCTGCACTACTTTGCTTCCCCCGAACCAATCGCACTGCATATTGCATCAGGCATCTTGTTCTGTGTTCTTGCACCTCTTCAGTTTTCGTCGCGCCTGCGGATGCGGTACCGCAAATTGCATCGGGTTGCCGGGCGGGTTGCAATGATAGCGGGACTTCTCTTTGCGCTCACGGCCGTTTTGCTCATGGGGCGGCCGCCCGCGGCACCAGAACTGTGGCTACACTATGCCGCGATGAATGTTGGCGGCCTTGGTGCCGGTCTTTCCCTCTGTTTGTCCTTTTTAGCAATTCGGCGCGGAGACATAGTCTATCACCGACAATGGATGCGACGGGCCATCGCATTCGGTCTTCTCGGCGCAAGTCGCATACTCTTTGATTTGATACTCATTCCAATCTTTGGGTACGAAACGCCAACGAGTGAAGGAACTTCAATATGGCTCGCCATAGCGCTCAATCTCTTTGTGGCTGAACGGCTTTCGAAGTCAGATAGGAAATCTGCTTGAACCGACCAGCATGCCTGTCTGAGGTTTCGGGACCACTATTTACTGTTAGCCTGGCTGTTTCGGCCAGTCTTCAATGACCGCTCTCATGACTTTGGCTGCACTGCAGCGACGGTTGTGCTGTAAAAGGCGAATGAATGCTGCGTCAGCGATGGCAGCGCCTGCATCTGTCCGCTGCGTCCGCAAAGCAGCCCTCCAGCAGATAACGCCCACCAAAAACGCTTACACTCTGGTTTTCCTGACCTGCGGGCGGCTCAGCACCCTGATAGGTTGAAATCGCCATATTTCGGCAATTTCAAAAAAGGAGATTTTAGAATGCTTAATGTTGAAAAGCTCAGTACCGAGCAAACGCTTGAACTAATGGCCAATCGGGTCGCGTCAAACAAGATCAGCCGCGATAGCCTTGGCACGATTTCCAAGGCGATCTTTAACGACGAATTCCCGGTCATCGGCTTTGACGTCTGTAAATACGGCACCTGCTGGGACTTTGAATTCAAGGGGCCGCTGGTCAAATTTGACCTGCAACGCCTGATGGAACTGGTCCCGGGCCGGGTGCGCAACGTCGACATCATGATCGACGGGATCACAGACCCCGAACGCCTGCGCGTGCGCGTCGGCCAAGAGCTGGGCTGATGGCCTTGATGGCCCGTCGGGTGGTGCACATCCACCCGACACTATTGTGCAATCTGACATGTGCCCATTGTTATTCGACCTCCAGCCCGCAGATGCCACGCGGGCTGGACCCTGAACACATCCTGCAAGCAACCGCCAAGATGGCCGCGGATGGCTATGACAGCGCCAGCCTGTCGGGGGGCGAGCCGACGATCTACTTTGGTCTGGACCGCCTGTGCGGCGGCCTGCGCGAACAGGGCTTTGCGGTGTCGGTCATCACCAACGGCCTGCAACCGCGTCGGATTGCGGGTTTTGCCGATCAGCATCAGCCTGACCTGATCTCGGTCAGTTTTGACGGGTTGGCCCCGCGCCACGACCTGATCCGGCGCAAGCAAGGCAGTTTTGATCGTGCGATGGAAACGCTGAAAACGCTGGCGGACAAAGGTCATGCCTGCGGTGCTGTGGTCTCGCTTGGTGAAGACGGGATGGAGGATATTCCAGCCCTTGTCGCGCAAATCGCCGCGGCAGGCGCGCGACACGTGCAACTGCATCCGGTGTCGGAACTGGGGCGCGGGCTGACCTCTGCCATTGTGAAAGAACCCAGCGACGAAACGCTTTTGCGGGCGATGGTCCTCAGCCAGCTTCTGGACGTCATTCACCCCGATTGCCGGATCATCTGTGACGCGCTGACGGGCGAGCTGCTGCAAGCCAAGCCCCGGCCAAAAGTGGGTGATTTGGTCTCACCGGTGGTGATCGGCGCCGATGGCAAGGTCTTTCCCGTGGCCTATGGGCTGGCCGAACATTTCAGCTTTGGCAATGTCCGGGATGGGCTGTCGCCGACGGTCTATGCGCCCGAACTGGTCGATCTGATCGACAGGTGTTGGGACGCGGCCGCCACGCGAGAAGCGACCGCCTTCTATCCTGATTTGACCCGGCTCAGCCAGACGTTGGTGCCCGGCTAGGGCACGGTCAAAACGGCACAATGTGCGTGGTGGCTGATCCGCTGCGAGGTACTGCCAAGGATCAGCCCCGCGATATTGCCAAGCCCGCGCCGTCCAGTGACGATCAGATCGGCATCCATTTCTTTGGCCGTGGCGATGACCATGTCGCCGGGGTCGCCGCGCTGTGTATAGCTTTCCGCAACTGTGCAGCCTGCCTTTGTCACAATGTCGGTGGCCGATGCGATGATCTTGGCAGCAGCGGCCTGCACGGTTTTGTCGTCCGGCATGGTCGTGACCATATGATAGCCCGCCACAGCACCGGTGGCGAAGGCCACAGTGTCAGGGTGCGGCACATGCACCAGATAGATCGCCGCATCGCAGGCCTTAGCCAGATCGCAGGCGGCATTCAGCGCATGAAGTGCGGGGTCAGACCCGTCTACACCAATCAGGATTTTCGAAAACATCGGCTTTCCTTTCCTTCTGTTATGACTTCATTCTAACTGGAACGGCGCATCAGAACCTTGATGCAGGTCAATGGAGGGCCCATGCCAGATGCGATTGTGATAGGCGCCGGACCTGCAGGGCTGGCAGCGGCGGCCGCGCTGAAGGGTCAGGGGTTCGCGGTTGATTTGCTGGAACAAGCATCCGCCGTGGGATCAAGCTGGCGCGGTCATTATGACTGCCTCAAACTGCATACGGCACGCGGACGCTCTGGCTTGCCGGGGATGGCATTTCCGGCAGAGGTGGGCCGTTTTCCATCGCGGGCTGCTGTGATCACATATCTAGAGGCTTATGCCGCCGCCAACGCCCTATCCCCACGCTTTGGCGTGGCGGTCAAGACGATCCAGCTGGACGGTGATGGGTGGCGAGTGACCCACACCGATGGGACGGACCGGACCGATGTGGTTGTCGTGGCAACCGGTCTGAACGGCACACCGCATGTCCCCGTGTGGCCGCAACAAGAGGTGTTCGCCGGGCAGATCATCCATTCAAGCGGCTACCGAAACGCAAGAGGTTTTGCCGGTCAGCGTGTGCTGGTGGTGGGGTTTGGCAATTCCGGCGGCGACATCGCACTGGATCTGGCGCAGGCGGGCGTGGACGTCACCCTGTCCCAGCGCGGGCCGGTGAACATCCTTCCAAAAGAGCTGTTTGGCGTGCCGATCACCTCTTTTGGATTGCTGAGCAAGCTTTTGGGTTACAGGGCCGCCGACCGGATCACAGCACCGATCCTACGCTGGGCGGTGGGGCAGCCAGAGGATTACGGCCTGCAATCCACCGGCAAAGGCCCCGGTGCGCGGGTGATCGAAGATGGACGTATCCCGCTGATTGACGTCGGCACATTGGGCGCGATCAAGGCCGGGCAGATCGCCATAAAGCCGGGGATCGCGACATTCACTCAGGACGGTGTGACATTCGCTGACGACAGTGCCGCGCCCTTTGATGCCGTGATCGCGGCCACGGGCTACAATGTCGACCTGCGCCCGTTGCTGGGCGACAGTCCCGCGTTGACGGATGATGGCAAGCCTACGATCAGCGGCGCGGCCACGGCGGCCCCCGGTCTTTACTTTTGCTCGTTCCGCGTTTCACCCGACGGTCAGCTTTTCACCACTGGCCGCGAGTCGCTGGCGATTGCCGCGGATGCCGCCGCGCGCTTTTCGCTCGCCACCGCCTGACGATAGGCGTAAGCCGGGGCTATGCAGATCGTTCGTCTGGAAGATGCCCGCAGTCTGCCCTTCTGGCGCAGACCTATCACCTTGCTGTTTCTGATGGCATTGGCGATGCCGATCGCATTCAACACTTGGGCAGCATTGCTGAATAACTTCGTGATCGAAGTGGGCGATTTCGACGGCTCTGACATTGGCTGGCTGCATACCGTGCGCGAGATCCCCGGATTTTTCGCCATTGGCGTGATTGCTCTGATCATCTTTGTCCGCGAACAGGTGCTGGGGCTGGTGTCGCTTGTGCTGCTGGGCGCAGCCACGGCGATCACCGCCTATTTCCCTTCGATGGGGGGGATTCTGACGCTCACGATGCTGTCGTCCATCGGGTTCCACTATTACGAGACAGTCAATCAATCGCTACAGCTTCAGTGGATCAGCAAGGCCCGCGCGCCGCAAATGATCGGCTGGCTGATGGCTGCGGGGTCGGCCGCGACGTTTGTGGCCTATGTACTGATCATCATGACGTGGGAGGCTTTGGATCTGTCCTACGCCTTTGTCTACATGATCTCGGGCGGGATCACGGTGGCGATCGCGCTCTTCTGCCTACTCGCCTATCCGCAGTTCGAAGCCCCCCATCCCCAGTTGAAAACCTTTGTGCTGCGCCGCCGCTACTGGCTTTACTATGCGCTGCAGTTCATGGCGGGCGCGCGGCGGCAGATTTTCATGGTCTTCGCGGGCTTCATGATGGTCGAAAAATTCGGCTTTGACGTGCACGAGATCACAGTGCTGTATCTGATTACCCTGATCACCAACATCGTCGTGGCCCCGGTGATGGGCAAAGTGGTGACGCTTTTTGGCGAGCAACGCGCGCTGTTGTTCGAATACGCGGGCCTTGCCGTGATCTTCCTGCTTTATGGCGGCTTGTATTTCTTTGGTTGGGGCGTGGTGCTGGCCGCCGTGCTTTATATCGTCGATCATATCTTCTTTGCGCTGGCTTTGGCACTAAAGACCTATTTTCAGAAAATCGCTGACCCCGGTGATATCGCACCGACGGCCGCTGTGGCCTTTACCATCAACCATATCGCCGCCGTCTTCCTGCCCGCGCTCTTGGGCTATCTGTGGCTGACATCACCCGGCGCGGTCTTTTTGCTGGCCGCAGGCATGGCGAGCGTGTCTTTCCTGCTGGCTTTGCTGATCCCGCGTCATCCGGTGCCGGGGTATGAAACCCGTCTCAATCGCGTGATCGCCGCCCCGGCAGAGTAGAAAGCGCCCGGTGCGCGCCCTATATCCGGAGTATCCACAGCAAAGGAGCCGCTGATGTTCTCAATGTTCCGCGACAAGTCCGACATGATCTCTGCTGATGCCGCCTTGCCGGGCCGCGATGCCGCGATCCCCACGGCGACCACGCATTTCGTACTCGATACCCCGCTGAAAGACGTGCCCGACGGCATGGAGGTGGCGATGTTCGGCATGGGCTGCTTCTGGGGCGTGGAACGGATGTTCTGGAAACTTGATGGCGTCTATTCCACATCCGTGGGCTATGCGGGCGGCTATACGCCCAATGCCACTTATGAAGAGGTGTGCAGCGGCAAAACCGGCCACAATGAGGTCGTGCGTGTGGTCTTTGACCCCGCCAAGATCAGTTATGAGACGCTGTTGCAGGTCTTCTGGGAAGGGCACGATCCGACCCAAGGGATGCGGCAGGGCAACGATCGCGGCACGCAGTACCGATCTGGCATCTACACCTATTCGGATGCGCAGAAGACCGCCGCCGAGGCCAGCAGAACCATGTTCGCACCGCGCCTGTCCAAGGCCGGATATGGTGCAATCACAACAGAGATTGTGGCGGCACCCGCCTATTACTTTGCCGAAGATTATCACCAGCAATACCTTGCCAAAAACCCCAACGGCTATTGCGGTATCGGCGGCACCGGCGTGACCTGCCCGATTGGCGTCGGCGTCTGATTGACGAAACACGACTGACAGCATAGGCGCGGGGCAACGATATGGAGTTGCCCCGATGACCACCTATACCGCATTGACCACCATGACCGGCCAGGACACCGCAGATGCCCTGGCCGAGGCGCTAGAGGCGCTGGTGCCCGAACCCACGGGGATTGGCGTGTTCGAGGTCGAAGACGGATCAGGTCTGTGGGAGGTCGGTGCCTATTTCACCGATGCACCCGATCAGGCCGGTTTGGCGGTGTTGGCCGCTTTGCACGGGGTCAAGGATTTCACTGTCTCTGAAGTGCCAGATCAGGATTGGGTCGCCAAAGTTCAGCGCGAATTGCCGCCAGTGCCAGCGGGGCGTTTTTTTGTTTACGGCGCGCATGACACTGACAAGGTGCCGGCTGACAAGATCCCCTTGCTGATCGAGGCGGCGATGGCCTTTGGCACTGGTCATCACGGCACGACGCTGGGCTGCCTGCAGGCCTTGGACGCGCTTGTTACGGACGGGGTGCCACTGACCAATGTGGCCGACATCGGCTGTGGCACGGCTGTGCTGGCGATGGCCGCGGCCCATGTCACGGACGCGCCGATTGTCGCCAGCGACATTGATCCCGTTGCCGTGGACGTGGCGGCGGCCAATGTGACGGCCAATGATCTGTCGGACCGTGTTGACTGCGTTGTGGCCGCAGGCTTTGACGCCGCAGCTCTGACCGCCCGTGCACCCTATGATCTGGTTTTTGCCAATATCCTCAAAGGACCGCTGGTGGCGATCGCCAAGGACATGGCCGCATCGACCACATCCGGCGGCCACGCGATTCTTTCGGGCATTTTGAACGAGCAGGCAGATGACGTGGCCGCCCATTATGCACGTTTCGGCTTCAATGAGATTGCCCGGATCAGCATTGTTGACTGGACCACGCTGACTTTAATCAAATCCGCCGGATAGATCGTTAAAATGCCTCAGTTTCAGCGGTTTGCCCAAATTTTGCCACATTCTGGGGCGACGTTAGAGTACGTGAAAAGTTGAAGTGGGGGCTTTAACTGGAGAGAACAATGGGACTCGCTCAGGCACCCTTTGAAAAGCGGCTTCGCCGGATCGTCAAGAGCCATCAGCGCATGGCAAATGGCGTGACCTACCGTGTTGATGGTAACGGTCTGATCCAGGCGCAACCGCGTATCTACAATCCGAAATTCCCGCTGCGCGGTCTGATCCTGATGGTCGGCACAGCGTTTCTGTTCAAGGGCTACATTTATGCATCCCTGGGCGAAACGACCTATGCCGAACGTGTGGGCAAGCTGGCCGAGGGCACGCTGATCGAAAAGGCTGGCGCCTGGATCATGCAAGCTGACCCCGCCACATTGGCCGTCGCACAAGTGTTGCAAAGCATCGGACTGTAAAACAGTTTTGACCGGCACATTGCTATGTGCATTGGCCGCACCCTGTCGGGGGTGTGGTCTTTGCGCGTTTGATTGACCTGAAACCCAAACTGCGCATCAGACACAAAAAGGCCGCGCCCGATATGCTCGAGGCGCGGCCTTTGTACGTCTGAAGGGAGGGATCAGAACGTGCGGCGTGACACCGTGTCAATGTCACCAAAGGACAGACCGATGTCGTCCAGCTCGCGTGCGCTGAGCTTGGACAGGGATTTGCGCGTGATGCGCGCATCGTTCCAGGTTGTGACGGCACCAACAAGGTTGGTGGCGAAACGTGTGATGGAACCAGCCGAGATCACGGCAGTTGGGCGGGTGGTGTCAAAAGCGGCCATGGGCGTGCTCCTCAAGTTTAGGTGCTGCTGTGCAGCGTGAAGTTCATGAGGCGCAAATAGGAGTGGCGATCACACTTCACCAGCACTATTTCTGCATAGCTTCTATGCATTTTCAGAATGACTATTTCTTAAGCACGGTTAACCTTAAGTCATTGTGAAACAAGAGGTTAGGCGAGGTCGCTTTTGATCTATGTGGCGACGGATTTGCCTTTCTTTATCCCTGTGGCGCAATCGACTTTGCCTCTGCGGTGCGCAGCGGTTGATTGCTTGAAATGGCGTTGACGATATCCCGGACAGCATCGTCCGAAGGTGACCCGGCTGTAGAATACGATGTGACGATAACCGGGCGGGGTCTATAGCCCGTCTGACGGGGTTCGGTGCCAAAGGCAGCAGGTGCGGCGGCACCATTGTTTAGCTGTTCGGTGCGCAGATCCGAGACGGTCGCATTGGTCAACTCGACACCGTATTTCTTTGCTTCCGCACCGTTCTTGAGGCTCATTGCTTCGGGTGTGTCCAGAAAAACAGTCAAAAGCTTAAGTTCGTTGGCCGTATAGGGCTGTTTCATCAAGCCACGCTTCATGACCAGATTGGCAGCACTTCCTGCAGCAGCAGGCGAAACGCCCTTTTTGACAAGAAAACTGGTGAGGGAATTGGCGAAATCGGCCATGCTGGGTCCTTTCAGGTAGCAAATCGCATAAACAATGGCGGTATGTTAGGCCGCGACCACGGGATCGCAAAGCCCTTGGCGGATGTTCGCGTTTTGTGCTAGCAATGGCGCAAGAACAAGACAGAGCAGGGGTAAGCAATGCGCGTTGTGGGGATTGATCCCGGTCTGCGCAATATGGGTTGGGGGATCATCGCGGTCTCTGGCAGCCGCATTTCACATATTGCCAACGGTGTGTGTCACGGTGAGGGAGAGGCGCTCTCGGACCGATTGCTGTCTTTGCATCTGGCCCTGACCGATGTTTTGGCGTCTTATGCCCCGGATGCGGCGGCCATCGAGCAGACCTTTGTGAACAAGGACGGCGCGGGCACGCTGAAATTGGGTCAGGCGCGCGGCGTTGCGATGCTCGCGGTGGCGCAAGCTGGGCTGCGGGTTGGGGAATACGCGCCCAACGCGGTCAAAAAGGCGGTTGTGGGCGTGGGCCATGCCGACAAGCGGCAAATCCTGCATATGGTGCAGCTTCAGCTGCCGGGCTGCAAGGTTGCCGGCCCGGATGCGGCAGACGCGCTGGCAATTGCCATTTGTCACGCGCACCATCTGCAATCGGCGGGCACGCTGGCGGCCGCACTTTCAAAGGCCAGCGCATGATTGGGCGGATCGCAGGGCGGCTGGAATACCGCAGCACCGATCACGTTCTGATCGACGTGCGCGGCGTTGGCTATGTGATCTACGTCAGCAACCGCGTCATGGCGGGCCTGCCTGCCAACGGTGAGGCGGTGGCACTTTATACTGATCTTTTGGTGCAAGAGACGAACTTGCAGCTTTTTGGGTTCACCACGCTGGTCGAAAAGGAATGGCACCGCTTGTTGATGTCGGTGCAGGGGATCGGGGCCAAGGCGTCGATGTCGATCCTGGGCGCACTGGGTGCTGACGGTGTCAGCCGCGCAATTGCGCTTGGCGATTGGAGCGCGATTGCCAAGGCCAAGGGCGTCGGTCCGAAAACCGCGCAGAAGGTCATTCTGGAACTCAAGGATAAGGCCCCCGGCGTGATGGCGATGGGCGGCACCGTGGCGGCGGCGACCGGCGACGAAGTGATCGACAATGAACCCGCCCCTGCGCGTCGCGCGCCCGCGCCCAAGGGCAATCCCGCACAGGCCGAGGCGCTGTCGGCCCTTGGCAATCTGGGTTATGCGCCCGGTGACGCGGCAGGGGCTGTGGCCGAAGCGATGGGGGCAGAGCCGGAGGCTGACACCTCTGCGCTGATCCGCGCGGCCTTGAAGCTCTTGGCACCTAAGGGGTAGGGGGGTGCTCATCGGTCCTATCGTCCCTCTTCGCGCGGAGCCCACATGAGCGAACCCGATCCTACATTGCGCCCCGAGCGGCAAGCCGAAGATGGCGACCGCGCCTTGCGACCACAGCAGCTTGATGAATTCATCGGGCAAAAGGCGGCACGGGCAAATCTGAAGGTCTTTATCGAAAGCGCACGCCGTCGGGGCGAGGCGATGGACCACACGCTTTTTCACGGCCCCCCTGGCCTGGGCAAAACCACATTGGCGCAGATCATGGCGCGCGAGTTGGGTGTGAATTTCCGCATGACCAGCGGGCCAGTGCTGGCCAAGGCGGGGGATCTCGCGGCGATCCTGACAAATCTGGAAGCGCGCGATGTGTTGTTCATCGACGAAATTCACCGCCTGAACCCGGCGGTGGAAGAGGTGCTATACCCGGCGCTAGAGGATTTTGAGCTTGATCTGGTGATCGGCGAGGGCCCCGCCGCGCGCACGGTGCGGATCGAATTACAGCCCTTTACGCTTGTGGGTGCCACGACGCGCATGGGGTTGTTGACCACACCGCTACGCGACCGCTTTGGCATTCCGACACGTCTTGAATTCTACACACAAGATGAGTTGCACGAGATTGTCACGCGCGGCGCGCGGCTGATGGGTGCGCCCGCCGAAGACGGCGGCGCGCGCGAGATTGCACGGCGCGCCCGTGGCACCCCAAGGATCGCCGGACGGTTGCTGCGGCGCGTGGTCGATTTCGCCGTGGTCGAGGGCGACGGCACGGTGACGCAGGCGATTGCGGACCGGGCGCTGACACGGTTGGGCGTTGATGATCTGGGGCTGGATAATGCCGATCGTCGCTATTTGCGGCTGATCGCTGAAAGCTATGGTGGCGGTCCGGTTGGGGTTGAGACGCTGAGTGCTGCGCTGTCAGAAAGCCGCGACAGCCTTGAAGATGTGATAGAGCCCTATTTGCTGCAGCAAGGGCTGATCCAACGCACCCCGCGCGGGCGGATGCTGGCCGCCAAGGCCTGGGCGCATTTGGGGCTGGACGCGCCCAAGGATCAGACCGATCTATTCGGTGCATAGGTCGGATGCCTCCGGCGGGGATTTTTTGGGGCCAGAAGAAGATGGACGCAAGCGAGATAGAGGCGCTGTTTACGCGCAGTGACGGGCAATATGTCTGTGTGCGCTGGGCACGGCCAATCGCGCCTGTGGTCTTTGGCGTGGACGAAGCGACGCTGGGCGTCTTCAAAGGCGCGATCGAGGCGGTGGTCACGCTCGCCGGGCATCAGATGGCCGAGACCGACCCGGAACTGGGTGCCAATCTTATGGTGTTCTTCTGTCAGGACTGGGATGAACTGCCCCAAGTGCCGCATCTGGATCAATTGGTGCCAGACCTTGGACCGCTGGTCGGGCGGCTGAAAGCGGCACAGGCCAATCAATACCGGATTTTCCGCTTTGATGAGGCGGGCGCGATCAAGGCGGCCTTTGTTTTCCTGCGCTATGACGACCATCTGGCGGCGGTCAGCGCCGACACGCTGGCCCTGTCACAGGCCGTGCAGACAATTCTGCTGTGGTCAGACCGAGCATTTGTCGACACGTCACCGCTGGCGGTGGTCAATGACACAACCGTTTTGCGCCCCGATGTGGCGGATGTGGTGCGCGCTGCCTATGATCCTGTGATGCCAGCGGTTGCAAGGGATGCAAGCCACGCTCTGCGTGTTGCGGCGCGGTTGACCTTGCAGTCCAAACCGTCCTGACAAAGCAAAGGGAAATTGTGATGCACTTTGCCCCAGCAACACCAGAACTTTCGGTGCCGGATGTCGCGGCAGCGCAGGCCTATTACCGCGACCATCTGAGGTTCAAGATCGGCTGGCACAACACGGCAGGTCGCATTGGCGCGGTGTCACGCGGAGATTGTGCGCTATTCTTGCGGCAGGCCGACGCGGTCAAGACCGGAGGGACCTTCTGGGTGTTTGTCGACGACGTTGATGCAGCCTTTGCTGATTTGAAAGGTTGCGGCGCAACGATCACAGAGCCTGTTGCCGACACACCTTGGGGATTGCGGCAATTCACGGTTGCCGATCCCTATGGGAACACCTTTTATCTGTTTCACGACCTTTAGGTCGCCCGGGCCTACGAGGCCTTGGTTTGAAAAATGGACAGGATTGCCATGCCTCAGGACGCCACACCTCATCACCTGCCTGTGCGGGTCTATTATGAAGACACCGACATGGGCGGGATCGTCTATTATGCCAACTATCTCAAATACATCGAACGTGCCCGGTCCGAGCTGGTTGAAGTCATGGGGCTGGACCAGAACAAGATGAAAGAGGACGGTATCGTCTTTGTCGTGCGCCGGGTCGAGGCGGATTATCTGGCACCGGCACGGCTGGATGACCGGTTGACCGTGGTGACCACGCACCGGCCAGAGGGGCAAAGCCGCTGGGTGTTTGACCAAGAGGTGCGGCGTGGCGATCAAGTGATCTTTCGCGCAGTTGTCACGGCGGTCTGCATGACCACCGAAGGGCGGCCCACACGGCTGCCAGCGGATCTTCGCGCAAAACTGGGGTAGTGCGCACGAGGAAGTGCGCGCGAACTGCGCGAGCGCAATGGATTTCCCAAGGATCATCGCTTATGTTGCGTCCAAACAAGGGCCGATAACGGCCTCACAAGCAGAGCGGGCATATGGAAGCAGCAACCGATTTTACGATGTGGGCCTTGTTTGCCCGCGCCACAATCCTTGTCAAACTGGTCATGATCATGCTGATCGTCGCCTCAGTCTGGTGCTGGGCGGTGATTGTCGACAAACTGATCCAATATCGCCGCGCCCGGCGCGAAGCGGATATTTTTGATCGGGCATTTTGGTCCGGCGAGCCGTTGGACCAGTTGTTCGACCAGATCGGTGACACACCGCGCGGCGCGTCCGAGACGATATTTAGCGCCGGCATGTTGGAGTGGCGCAGGTCGCACCGACAGGACGGCGCGTTGATTGCAGGTGCACAGGCCCGGATCGACCGCAGCATGGATGTGGCCATCGCCAAAGAGGCGGGCAAACTGCAAAAGGGCCTGCCGGTTCTGGCCACCACCGGGTCAACCGCACCTTTCGTTGGTCTGTTCGGCACGGTCTTTGGCATCATGAATGCCTTTGTCGAAATCGCAGAGCAGCAAAACACAAACCTCGCCGTTGTGGCCCCCGGCATTGCCGAGGCCTTGCTGGCGACAGGACTTGGCCTGATGGCCGCGATCCCGGCGGTGGTTTTCTATAACAAACTCAGCGCGGACGCGGACCGGATTGTCGCAGGCTACGAGGCCTTTGCTGACGAATTCGCCACGATCCTCAGCCGTCAGTTGGATAGCTGAGCATGGGGGCCGGTGTTATCAAACCGGGCGGGGAAGATGGCGGACGGCGCAGGCGTCGCCGGTCCAGCCGGAGCCAACCGATGTCAGAGATCAACGTCACACCTTTCGTGGACGTGATGCTGGTGCTGTTGATCATCTTCATGGTGGCCGCGCCGCTGTTGACGGTGGGCGTGCCAGTTGAACTGCCGGAAACCGCTGCCAACGCATTGCCTACCGATCAAGAGGAACCGCTGACCGTGACGATCACGGCGGACGGTGGCTTGCTGATCCAGAACACCGAAACCGCCGAGGCGGATCTGGTCGTCAAACTGCAGGCCATCGCTGCAGAGCGCGAAAGCGACCGGATTTTCCTGCGCGCGGACGGGTCCAACGCCTGGAACCGTGTGGCGCAGGTCATGGGCGCGCTGAATGCGGCAGGCTTTAACAACATCGGTTTGGTGACGGATATTGGCGGTCCGACGCTGAACGATCAGGACGGCTAGCCCCGTGGCCTCGACCGGCACCTATATTTCAAGTGCGGGGCATGTGGGCCTTGTGATCTGGCTTGTGGCGGGCTGGGGGTTCCAATCCGATCCGCTGCCGTTTGAGGTGGCCGATGTTTCGGTGGTGTCGGGCGAAGAATTCGCAGCACTCGTGGCAGCCACCACGCCAGACCCTGCCAGTGAAGCGCCCGATGCGCCAACCGTGCCGCTGGTCGAAGATACGCCACCTGTCCCGGCAGAAGACTCGCCGCCAGAGGATGTGACCCTACCCGAACCGGTGCCGCAACCGGCAGAGGAAACGCCACCGCCAGAAGCCCCTGCGCCGCCCGAACCCGTTGCGGATGTGACCGATCAGGCCCCGACACCACCGGCACCGCCACAGGAACTGGCCTCTCCCGATCTTAAAATTAGCGACACGCCTGTTCCGCGCCCCGCTGACCGTGTGGCCCCCGAACCCGTGGCCCCGCCGCCGCTTGATACGGAGGTCGCGGATGTCGTGCAGGAAAGTGCCACGCCAGACGCGACAGAGCCGGCCGAGGTGGTTGAGGAACCGACCGAGGCAACAGCCCCCGAAGAAGCCGCAACAGAGATCGTGACCGAAGCCGAGGAACCCTCTGGCGCTGTTTCCACATCCTTGCGGCCAACCGTGCGGCCCAACCGCCCCGCACCCGCAGAACCTGAGGTCGCCGAAGCCCCGGTTGAAGAACCTGCGCCACAGGCGGCAGAGGTCTTGGAAGACAGTGAAGCGGATGTCGAGGCCGCCGTCGCCGCAGCGCTCGAATCTATGCAGCTGCCAGCGGCTGAGGGCCCGCCGATGACAGGGTCGGAACGCGAAGGTTTCCGGGTGGCCGTCAATCGCTGCTGGAACGTCGATCCCGGATCGGTTGCAGCGCGCGTGACGGTCGAGGTGGGCTTTGCACTGGATCAGGACGGCAAGGTGTCCGGCAATGTGCAACTGATCTCTTCGGATGGAGATAGCAGCGCGACCGAAACCGCATTTCAGGCCGCGCGCCGCGCGATCCTGCGCTGTCAGGGGCAGGGGGGGTATGACCTTCCGGCCGAAAAGTATGACCAGTGGAAAGAGGTGGTGATTACCTTTGACCCCTCTGGCATGAGGTTGCGGTGATGGGCCTGGCAACCGGCGAACTGTCGCGCAACGGGGAATTCGGCGCGAATTGCCCCTTGATTGCGCAAGCGAACCCATCAAAACGAATGAAAAGCCCGCACAAGGCGAGGATTGAGCAATGTTGAGACTTCTGATGGCCTTGGGTCTGGCGACCTTTTTGGCAGGCCCCGCACAGGCACAGGACGGCCCACTGCGGCTGACTATCACCGATGGTGTGATCGAACCCTTGCCCTTTGCGGTGCCCGGGTTTCAGGCCGAAACAGCAGGGGCCGAACAACTGGCCGCTGACATTACACGTCTGGTCGCACAGGATCTGGCGAACACGGGCCTTTTCCGCGAAATCCCGTCGAGCGCGTTTATCAGCCAGCCTGCATCCTTTGGCGCACCGGTTGCTTACCCCGACTGGCGCGCGATCAATGCGCAGGCGCTGATCGGCGGGGCGGTTGCGGTCAGTGGTGATCAATTGGTCGTGAAATTCCGGCTTTATGACGTCTTTGCGGGCGCCGAACTGGGCGAGGGGCTGCAATTTGCAGGTACCGTGCAGGGCTGGCGGCGCATGGCGCATAAGGTGGCTGACGCCGCCTATGGCCGGATTACAGGCGAAGGCGGATATTTCGACAGCCGCGTGGTGTTCGTGGCCGAAACCGGCCCCAAAGACGCGCGGCAAAAACGTATTGCGATCATGGATTACGATGGCGCAAACCTGCAATTCCTGACCGACAGCAGCGCCATTGTGCTTGCTCCACGGTTCAGCCCCAAGGGCGACCGGGTGCTTTATACCACCTATGAAACCGGCTTCCCGCGCATCAATGTGCTGGATGTGGCCACCGTTGGACGCCAGCAATTGCCTACGGCAGAGGGCGAGATGGCGTTCAGCCCACGGTTTTCGCGCGATGGGAACCGGGTGATCTATAGCCTGGCCAATGGCGGCAACACCGATCTTTATCAGACAGACCTTGGCACCGGCGCGCATACCCGCCTGACCTCTGCGCCTTCGATTGAAACCGCCCCAAGCTTTAGCCCCGATGGCAGCCGCATCGTGTTTGAAAGCGACCGCAGCGGCACCCAGCAGCTTTACATCATGTCCGCAAATGGCGGTGAGGCACAGCGAATCTCGTTTGGCGAAGGCCGTTACGGCACGCCCGTCTGGTCGCCGCGCGGTGATCTGATTGCCTTTACCAAGCAGAACGCAGGCCGGTTCCACATTGGTGTCATGCGCACCGATGGCAGCGAAGAACGCCTGCTGACCGCCTCCTTTCTGGACGAAGGCCCCACATGGTCGCCAAATGGCCGGGTGCTGATGTTCATGCGCGAAACCCAAGGGGCGGCGGGTGCCTCCTCTCTTTATTCGGTCGACATCTCAGGGCGGAACCTGCAGGCAGTGCCGGTTCAGGGCGCAGGCTCTGACCCTTCATGGGGTCCGTTACAGCCCTGAAACATCACATGCAGGCACGTTTTCACCACAGCCAAGCCGTGATAAGGTGCCAAAAAATATAAGCGGTAGAACAGGACAGACCCATGACATTCACAACCAAAGCCTTATTGGTGCTGCTCACCCTCAGCACGGCCGCTTGCACACGGCCCGACCGTTTTGGCGGGGGCGTCAATGACACGACCGGTGCAGGGGCCGGTGCGGGTGCTGGATTGAACGCGCCAACAGGGGCCGCTGACCCGACAAGCCCGCAGTTCTTTGCGCAGACCATTGGTGATCGCGTGCTGTTCCAGGTCGATAGCTCGACGCTGACGGCTGCGGGGCAGGCCACGCTTGATGGGCAAGCCAGCTGGTTGATGACCAATGGCGACTATCTGGCAATTGTCGAAGGCCATGCGGATGAACAGGGCACACGCGAATACAACCTTGCCCTTGGTGCGCGTCGCGCCAACACGGTGCGCGAATATCTGATCTCCAAAGGGGTGCCTGCTAACCGCCTGCGCACGATCAGCTACGGCAAGGAACGCCCGATTGAGGTATGCTCTGACGAAAGCTGCTACGCCAAGAACCGCCGCGCCGTGACGATCATTTCCGTTGGTGCGCTTAGCTAAGGACCTGCGTTTGATGTTGATCCGTGTTGCACTTGTTTTGGGTCTGGCCCTGTCTGCGCCATCGGTGATGGCCCAGGACCAAACGCTCGCAGACATCCGTCAGCAGTTGTCGATCCTTTATGTCGACATCCAGCGGCTGCGCACGGAGCTTTCAACAACCGGCAGCGTCGGCAATGACACGAGTGGCAATACGCCGCTGGACCGCCTGAACGCGATCGAGGCAGAGTTGCAGCGCCTGACCTCTAAAACCGAAGAGCTGGAGTTTCGCGTCAACCGCATCACTGTGGATGGCACCAACCGCATTGGTGATCTGGAATTTCGCCTGTGCGAGCTTGAAGACGGTTGTGATATCAGCCTGTTAGGCGACACGCCGTCCCTTGGCGGCGTTGATAACGGCACCGACGTGCCAGTTGCCAATCCGGCCCCCGCCACTGGCGGCCCGGCCCTTGCCATTGGCGAACAGGCCGATTTTGAGCGGGCGCAGGAGGCGCTCGCATCCGGTGACTTTCGCGGCGCCGCTGACCTCCTTGCGACCTTCGTTACGTCCTACCCCGGATCGCCAGTAGCCGCCGAGGCGGAGCTGATGAAGGGCAAAGCGTTCGAAGGACTGGGCGAAACCACAAATGCTGCGCGCGCCTTTCTCGCCAGCTTTTCCACCGACGCCAGCGGCCCCACCGCACCTGAGGCGCTGTTCAAGTTAGGCAGCGCATTGGGTCAGCTGGGACAGACACAAGATGCTTGCCTGACACTGGCAGAGGTTGGCGTGCGTTTCCCGGGCAACGCCTTCGTGACACAGGCGCAAACGGCGATGTCCGGTCTGGGATGCCAGTAGACCTACCACAGCATTTTGCTGATGAAATGGGCGCGCTGCTTGGCCCGAATTTCCCCTCAGAAATCGCCTTGGCCGTCTCTGGCGGGGGCGACAGTATGGCGATGTTGCATCTGGCGGCAGGCTGGGCGCGCATCTACGGTATTGCGCTCAAGGTGATGACCGTTGACCACGGGTTCCGGCCTGAAAGTGCGGCAGAGGCCGCGATGGTCGCTGCTGAATGTGACGTGCTGGGGCTGCGCCACGCGACTCTCACTTGGACGGGCTGGGACGGCACTGGTAATCTGCAAGACGCCGCCCGTCAGGCCCGACTGGACCGGATCACAGCGTATTGCGCGCCCAGGGGCCACGTTGTGATGGCCCATACCCAGGATGATCAGGCCGAGACGGTCCTGATGCGCCTGATCCGTGGGTCCGGTGTCGATGGGTTGGCTGGCATGGCCGCAAAGCGCGAGACGCCGGGATTGACTATCGTGCGCCCGCTTCTTGGCGTCCGGCGAGAGGCGTTGCGGCACTATTGCAAGACGCTGAAGATCCCCTTTGTCGATGATCCCAGCAATGAAGACGCGCGTTTCGACCGGGTCCGCATCCGGCGTCTGATCGGGCAAGAGGGGTTGGATGTGGCGACACTTGCCAAGACCGCCCGGCAGATGGCACGCGCCAAGGCGGCGCTGGATCAGCGGGTGAAGCAGGCGACGCAGGCAGTCACCACGGTCGGGATCGCAGAGGCAGGCTATGTTGCATTTGATCGCGATGCGCTGGCCACCGTCGAAGAAGAAACCCGTCTGCGGATCGTGGCCAATGCACTGATTGCAATCGGCGGCAATCCCTACCGACCGCGTTTGTCGGCGCTTGAAAGTGCGGTGGACCAACTCCTTTCGGGGGGCACCACAACGCTCCACGGGTGCGTGATGCAGGCGGCCAACGATCAGATACTGATCTGCCGCGAGGTCAAGGCCATCGGACCTGATTGCGCCACCGATCACATCTGGGATGGGCGGTGGTCGCTGAACGGCCCCCATGCGCCCGAATTGCGCATCTCGGCCATCAAAGGCGCGCTAAGCCAATGCCCCGAATGGCGCGAAACCGGCCATCCACGGGCCGCACTTATGGCAAGTCCTGCTATTTGGCAGGACGAACGCCTTATTGCCGCCCCCTTGGCGGGGTTAAATGCGGGGTGGACCGCGCGATTTGCTGCGAAAACCGTGTGAAGCGCGCTTCCGCATTGAAGATCGGTTAGGAAACTCTATTTTAAGGTCAATGCGGGGGTCCGACTCCCCCCGGCTGATCTTCCGCTGTTAAAGGAGCCTGTCTTGGGCAACGCACGTAATCTCGTCTTTTGGGTCGTCCTGTTTCTGTTGGTGCTGGCGCTGTTCCAGCTGTTCAACGGCGGGGCCAACAACGGGCTGAGCAATAGCCAAAGCTATTCGGAATTTGTTGAATCCGTCGAAGGCGGCACCGTCACGCAGGTGACGCTGGATGGCGAACAGGTCCGCTATCGCAAGACCGATGGCCGCGACTATGTGACGATCAAACCGGGCGACGCGGAGGTGACCGACCTTTTGATCGAACGCGACATCCCGGTGCAGGCGCAAAGTCAGGAACAATCGGCCTTGTCGAGTTTCCTTTTTGCGCTGGGCCCCTTCATCCTACTGATCGGCGTCTGGATCTACTTCATGAACCGGATGCAGGGCGGTGGCCGTGGCGGCGCGATGGGCTTTGGCAAATCCAAGGCCAAGCTGCTGACCGAAAAGCATGGCCGCGTCACCTTTGACGAGGTCGCAGGCATCGATGAGGCCAAGGAAGAGCTTGAAGAAATCGTCGAATTCCTGCGCAACCCGCAGAAATTCAGCCGCCTGGGCGGCAAAATCCCCAAAGGTGCGCTGCTGGTGGGCCCTCCGGGCACCGGTAAAACGCTGCTCGCCCGCGCCATCGCGGGTGAGGCTGGCGTGCCGTTCTTCACCATCTCGGGTTCGGACTTTGTCGAAATGTTCGTCGGTGTCGGTGCATCACGTGTGCGCGACATGTTCGAACAGGCCAAGAAAAACGCGCCTTGCATCGTGTTCATCGACGAAATTGACGCCGTGGGCCGCTCGCGTGGTGCCGGTTATGGCGGCGGGAATGACGAACGTGAACAGACGCTGAACCAGTTGCTGGTCGAAATGGACGGTTTTGAAGCCAACGAAGGCATCATCATCGTGGCCGCCACCAACCGCCCCGACGTGCTGGACCCCGCGCTGCTGCGTCCGGGCCGCTTTGACCGTCAGGTGCAGGTGCCAAACCCCGATATCAAGGGCCGCGAAAAGATTTTGGGCGTTCATGCGCGCAAGGTGCCGCTTGGCCCCGATGTCGACCTGCGCATCATCGCGCGCGGCACGCCCGGGTTCTCGGGCGCTGATCTGGCGAACCTTGTGAACGAAAGCGCGCTGATGGCCGCACGCGTGGGCCGCCGGTTTGTGACGATGATCGACTTTGAATCCGCCAAGGACAAAGTGATGATGGGCAGCGAACGCCGTTCCATGGTCATGACCGAGGACGAGAAGAAGCTGACCGCCTATCACGAAGCAGGCCATGCGATAGTTGGCTTGAACACGCCACAACATGACCCGATCCACAAGGCGACCATCATCCCGCGCGGCCGCGCGCTGGGTCTGGTGCTGTCCCTGCCGGAACGCGATCAGTTGAGCGTCAGTTTCACCAAATACAAATCCATGATCGCCATGGCGATGGGTGGCCGCGTGGCCGAGGAACTGACCTTTGGCCCTGAAAACGTGACCTCTGGTGCATCATCGGATATTCAGCAGGCGTCAAAAATTGCCCGCGCGATGGTCACGCAATTCGGCTTTGCCGAAGAGTTGGGCTATGTCGATTACGCCAACGAGCAGAACAGCTATCTGGGCAATTATGGCGGTGGTACCAACCACTCGGCGGCCACGCAAAAGATCATTGACGACAAAGTCAAAGAAATGATCGACGAAGGCTATGAAACCGCGCGCCGCATTCTGACGGAGAAATCGGAAGAGTTTGAGCGTCTGGCGCAGGGCCTTCTTGAATACGAAACCCTGACCGGAAACGAGATCACGCGCGTAATCGCGGGCGAGCCGCTCAACCGTGGTGATGACGCCGACGACACGCCACCCTCTGGCGGGTCCTCGATCACCTCGATTCCCAAGACGAAGCCGAAAAAGCCAAAATCCCCCGACAGCGGGATGGAGCCGGAACCGTCCACCTGATACCCGATCAAGCCGCCCCAATCCGGGCGGCTTTTTCGTGACACTGGGCAACACAATCCGTGATTTGAACTCTGTCCCGATGCAGCCTAGGCATGATCTCATCAACGAGCGTACAGAGGAATCAGATGCCAGAACTTGTCCCAACCGACCATTATGGAGAGATCGTCTGGCTTGGAACCGTCGCGGATAACACCTCGATCCGCGCGGCCGCGGTGGACACAATGGAACTGACCTTTGACGGCCCGGTGGGCGAAGGGCGGCACGGAGGCCGCACCCGCGCGTCCTGCGTCCGCGTGATTGCGCAGCACCCACAAGGCACAGAGATCGCGAATGTCCGGCAAATGTCGGTACTCAGCGCCGAAGAGTTGGACGAGATTGCCAAGGACTGCGGGTTGGAAGCGATTGACCCGGTTTGGCTGGGCGCGTCGCTGGTGGTGCGCGGCATTCCCGATTTCAGCCATGTGCCGCCGTCCTCGCGACTTCAGGGCCCTGACGGGGCGACCATCACGATCAACATGGAAAACCGCCCCTGCAATTTCCCGGCTCGCGAGATAGAGCAGGATCGCCCCGGTCATGGTAAAGCTTTCAAAACGGCAGCGACCGGCAAGCGCGGGGTTACGGCCTGGGTCGAACGACCCGGCCTGTTTGAGCGCGGTCAGCGCCTGCGTTTGCACGTCCCGGATCAACCAGCCTGGCGTGGTTGATCGGCGCATTGCGTTTCTTATCCGAAACCACGGCGGCCTGTGCCGACGATTCTGACGCGGATTATGTCGTAATCCGGGTGCACCGTAGCATACGACCTCGCTAGACATATCCTGACGGATGCAGGCGTTCGCGCCCCCAACAGGATGAAAGCAATGGAATACAAGTCGGACATCGAAATCGCACGCGAAGCCAAAAAGCGTCCGATTCAAGAAATTGGTGCCAAGCTGGGTATCGGTAGTGATGATCTTTTGCCCTATGGCCACGACAAGGCGAAGGTCAGCCAGTCGTTCATCGATTCTGTACAGGGCAACAACGACGGCAAGCTGATCCTTGTGACTGCGATCAACCCGACCCCAGCAGGTGAGGGCAAAACGACCACAACCGTGGGTCTGGGTGACGGCCTGAACGCGATCGGTAAGAAGGCCGCGATCTGTATCCGCGAGGCGTCGCTGGGTCCGTGCTTTGGCATGAAGGGTGGCGCTGCCGGCGGTGGCTATGCGCAGGTGGTTCCGATGGAGGATATGAACCTGCATTTCACAGGTGATTTTCACGCCATCACATCCGCGCACAACCTGCTGTCGGCGATGATCGACAACCACATCTACTGGGGCAATGAACTTGAGATCGACATCCGTCGCGTCGTCTGGCGCCGGGTGATGGACATGAACGACCGTGCGCTGCGCCAGATCACTGCCAGCCTGGGCGGCGTGGCCAACGGTTTCCCCCGTGAGGCCGGGTTTGACATCACGGTGGCGTCCGAGGTCATGGCGATCCTGTGTCTGGCGCTGAACCTTGAAGACCTACAAAAACGTCTGGGCGACATCATCGTGGCCTATCGTCGCGACCGCACCCCGGTCTACTGCCGCGACATCAAGGCCGACGGTGCCATGACCGTTCTGCTGAAAGACGCGATGCAGCCAAACCTTGTGCAAACACTGGAAAACAACCCGGCCTTTGTGCACGGTGGGCCATTTGCGAACATCGCGCATGGCTGTAACTCTGTCACAGCGACTACCACGGCGCTGAAGGTTGCGGACTATGTGGTGACCGAGGCGGGGTTTGGCGCTGATTTGGGCGCCGAAAAGTTCATGAACATCAAGTGCCGCAAGGCCGGCATTGCGCCGTCTTGCGTGGTGGTTGTGGCAACAGTGCGTGCCATGAAGATGAACGGCGGCGTGGCCAAGGCAGACCTTGGGGCTGAGAATGTCGACGCGGTGACCGCAGGCTGCCCGAACCTTGGGCGTCACATCGAGAACGTCAAATCATTCGGCGTGCCAGTGGTCGTGGCGATCAACCACTTTGTCACCGACACCGACGCCGAAGTTCAGGCGGTCAAGGATTTCGTCGAAAGTCAGGGGTCTGAGGCGATCTTGTGCAAGCACTGGGCGCATGGGTCCGAAGGGACCAGGGATCTCGCGACCCGCGTGGCCGAGATTGCCGATCAGGACAGCGCGAATTTTGCGCCGATCTATGGCGATGATCTGGGCCTGTTTGAAAAGATCGACACGATCGCCAAGCGCATCTACCGCGCTGATGAGGTGATTGCGGACAAAAAGATCCGCGATCAGTTGCGCGCGTGGGAGGAGCAGGGTTATGGCAACCTGCCCGTGTGTATGGCGAAAACGCAGTACTCATTCTCGACCGATCCCGCGTTGCGTGGTGCGCCAACGGGCCACGCGGTTCCGATCCGTGAAGTGCGGCTTTCTGCCGGGGCCGGTTTTGTCGTTGCCATCTGCGGTGAGATCATGACCATGCCGGGCCTGCCGCGCGTGCCTTCGGCGGAGGCCATCATGCTGAACGCGGACGGCCAGATCGAAGGCTTGTTCTAGGGTCCGACGCGCGCCGCTCTTGCCCCCCGTTTGGGGGGCAAAACGCCCCGCCCGCCGTCTCGGAAGGTCACCTCCGGCGGGCATATTTTTATTCGGAAGAAAGACTGATGACAGCGACAGTGATTGACGGAAAGGCCTTTGCGGCCACGGTGCGGGGCAAGGTGGCGGACCACGTTGCGCGGCTAAAGGAAGAACACGGGATCGTGCCCGGCCTGGCCGTTGTTTTGGTCGGTGAAGACCCCGCCAGCCAGGTTTACGTGCGAAACAAGGGCAAGCAGACGCTTGAGGTTGGCATGGCCTCTTTCGAGCACAAGCTGGATGTGGCGACCTCGCAAGAGGATCTGTTGGAATTGATTGAACAGTTGAACAACGATCCGGCCGTGCACGGCATTCTGTGCCAACTGCCGGTGCCAGACCATATTGACGGCGACACGATCCTGAATGCGATTGACCCGGCCAAGGACGTGGATGGGTTTCATATCTCGAACGTCGGTCTTTTGGGGACCGGACAGAAAAGCATGGTGCCTTGTACGCCGCTGGGTTGCTTGATGATGCTGCGAGATCATCACGGGTCTTTGTCGGGAATGAATGCGGTGGTGATCGGTCGGTCTAACATTGTGGGCAAGCCGATGGCGCAATTGCTGTTGAATGACAGCTGCACAGTGACGATTGCCCATTCGCGCACGGCGGATTTGCCGGGTGTTGTGCGTCAGGCGGATATCGTTGTGGCGGCGGTAGGGCGGCCACAGATGGTGCCGGGCGACTGGATCAAAGAGGGTGCGACGGTGATTGATGTGGGCATCAATCGGATCGACAAGCCAGAAGGTGGTACACGTTTGGTCGGGGATGTGGACTATGACAGCTGTGCCGCTGTGGCTGGTGCCATCACACCGGTGCCAGGTGGTGTGGGGCCGATGACAATTGCCTGTCTGCTGGCCAACACTGTCACCGCCTGTTGCCGTGCCAATGGTCTGGCTGAACCCGAGGGCCTGACCGCCTAAAACGTTGCCGCCAAGGGCACGGGCATAGCCCTTTTGCCGGTCAGCACGGCGGTTGCATCGGGTTGCATCAGCGATTGAAGCGCCGGGTGACTGGCGCGCAAACCGCCGGTGAAAGCGCCAAAGGCAGGCAGGATCACGCGTGCTGCGTCAATCAGGAATGCCGGTCGCGCGCCGCCGCGCGACACACTGCATTTGGGGTGATAGTGACCTGAAATCTCGCCCTTGGTGCCTGGTATTGCAATGTGGCGATAGATCAACGGGCAATCGGGTAGCTCACTCAGATGCTGCCCACCCAGATCAACGGGGCCGGGGTCGTGGTTGCCCTCTATCCAGATCCAATCGCGCCCGGCTTGTTGCCGAGCGAGTTGCATTTTTTCAACTTCATCAAGGCTGTTCGCCGCATCCAGGTCATCGAAACTATCACCTAAACAAACAACACGCTGTGGCATGAGGGTGTCCAGCAGTGTGTCGAGCTTGTCGAGCGTCGCGCGTGTTTCGTAGGGGGGGAGCATGATCCCGCGCCGCCGTGCGATGCGATCAGACTTGCCCAGATGCAGGTCAGAGACGGTCAACGTGCCGCTGTCAGGCGCCCAAAGCGCGCCAGTGGGCAGAGCGTGCAATGTGATGCCGGACAGGTTGAAAATATATGCGTTCATGATCTGTTCTTGCTGCAGGCTTTGCCGCAAATCAACCATTTGTTTACCAACCAACGCGCCATTTCGGTTTTGTGCCGGGAACGTCAATGGTATTGAGGCCTGACGCCTCCATCAGCGCCTGGGTTTCGCGCTCGACGAGTAGTTCCCGCCCTTCGCCTTTGATCGGCACCCGGCCGACTTCCAGCATCAGTGGTGCGGCCAATGGCGTGACACGGTCACGGACGACATGGTCAAAGCGGCCTTCGGTTCTGGACAGCATTTCCTCGATCCGGCCCAAGTCAACCAGACCGCTCAGCGCCTCGTCCCTTGTGATGTCCAACATCAGATGATCCGGGTCATACTTCACCAGCGTTTCGTAAAGAATATCTGAACTGAATGTCGCTTGCCGTCCGGATTTGCGGCTTTGCGGCAGGTTGCGTTCGATCAGCCCGGCGATCGTGGCGGCAGTGCGAAAGGTCTTTTTCATCACCGCATTGCCTTGCAACCACGTCTCGAACCCGTCGCGCAGAGCATCGGGCTGGATCAGCGGTGCAGGGTTGGTGACCGGATCAAGCCCCCAGATCATCGTGGCGTAATCGGTCGCCACAAAGCCAAGCGGGTTCAATGAGAGTTCTTCCATCCGCTGTGTTAGCAAAAGACCCAGCGTTTGCATGGCGTTACGCCCTGCAAAGCCGTAGAAAACCGTGTGCTGCTGGCCTTGATGTGGGAAACTTTCAACGAGGATGCGATCCGCCTCTGGCAATTTCGACAGGTCCCTTTGCAGGTTCAACCAATCACGCGTGTGATCGGGCAGGGCGTCCCAGTCGCCGCTTTCGATCATGCGCAGGATGCGGGCCTGAAGCTGGGTCGACGTGGCAAATTTGGTGCCCATGAAGGTGGCAATCTTGGGCTTTTTGGCGGCGTGGCGCGAGACTTCGACCGTTAATTCACGCAGGCCCTCGTAGCGAACAATCTTGCCGCCGATCAGGAATGTGTCACCGGGGGTCAGCGATGCGGCAAAGCCCTCTTCAATTTCGCCCAGCGGCTTGAAGCTGCCCTTGTAGCGGACTTTCAGTGTGTCGGTGTCCTGAATCGTGCCGATGTTCATGCGGATATTGCGGCTGGCGCGGGGGTCGCGCAGGTGCCACAGGCCATTGGTTTCTTTCAACCTTTTCCATTTGTCATAAGCGCGCAGTGCGTAGCCACCGGTGGCGCAAAAATCCAGACATTCATCAAACTGCGCGCGGGTAAGTTCTGCAAATGCACCAACGGTACGGACCTCGGCAAAGAGGTCATCCGCATCAAAGGGGCCTGCACAGGCTGTGATAAGGATGTGTTGACACAACACATCACGGGGGCCGGGACCGGGCGGATCGCCGTCCAGATCTCCCGCCTTCGCGGCCTCCAAAGCGGCAATACATTCAATGACTTCAAAGCGATTGGCGGGCACCAGCAATGCCTTGGATGGTGCGTTGTAGCGATGGTTGGCGCGGCCAATCCGCTGAATCAGGCGCTTGACGTTCTTGGGCGCGCCGATCTGGATCACCAGATCCACATCACCCCAGTCAATGCCAAGGTCCAGACTGCCGGTGCAGACGATGGCGCGCAGCTCTCCTCGGACCATTGCACCTTCGACATTGGCGCGCTGTTCACGCGACAGCGATCCGTGATGGATGCCGATGGGCAGGTCGTCGGTATTGGCAAGCCATAGATTATGAAAGAAAATTTCCGCCTGGGCCCGCGTGTTGTGAAAGATCAGTGTGGTCTTGTGTTGCCGGACCTGTTCAAGCACCGCGGGGATGGCATAAGCCGCACCGCCGCCCGACCAGGGCGGCTTTTCCGCGGTGACCAACATCGAAATATCAGGGTCTGGGCCGGGGTCCGCGTGCAGGATTTCACAGGGATCTGGGTTACATGCCAATGACTTAGCGATCACAGCCGGGTCCTCGACCGTGGCAGACAGGCCGATGCGCCGCATATCCGGGGCCAGCCGTTGCAGTCGCCCTAAGGCCAGCATCAGCTGATCGCCCCTTTTGCTTTCCTGCAGCGCGTGAATTTCGTCCACAATGACCCGCTGCAGGCCCTTGAACATGCGCGGCGCGTCCTCGTAAGAGGTTAATAACGCAAGGCTTTCCGGCGTCGTTAGTAGAATATGCGGCGGGTCCGCGCGCTGGCGTTTTTTTTGCGTGGCAGAGGTGTCGCCGGTGCGATCCTCGATCCGGATCGGCAGGTCCATTTCGTCGACCGGGGTGCGCAGGTTGCGTTTGATGTCAGCTGCTAATGCCTTGAGCGGGGAGACATAAAGCGTATGAATTCCAACATGTTGGCCATCCGCCAGCTCTGCCAATGTGGGCAGGAACCCGGCCAAAGTCTTGCCCCCGCCGGTGGGGGCGATCAGCAACAGCGCGGGGGCATCCGCCCGATCCAGCATGTCCTGCTGATGCGGGTGAATTGACCAGCCACGGGCCGAAAACCAGTCAGAAAATTGGGGCGGCAAACCTGTCATGGACCATCAAAATGACGGAGCCACATCCCATACACAACCCATGCACTTGCCATGCATACGCAAATCTGAATGCGTGTTAATGCATCAGCGCACGATGTCTTCTTCTTTGACGAACATGTTGTTCCATGCGCGGTCAATCAATTCAGGGGACATGTGGTAGGGTTTCCCCTCGAACTCGCAAATCGCAATCATCTGGTCGATCAAAAAGATCGGCTGATAATTCGCATAGACGTTGTCGATTTCGGGGTAGCGGTTGTTTAGCAGATGGACCAGCGTCGCTTCGTCCAGCGGCATCTTGCGCTTGCGTGCGACCATCGCGAAAATCTTCAAGAAATCCGCCTGACAGGGGCCATCAATTTTGATCTTGTAGAAAATCCGGCGCAGCGCGGCCATGTCGAAGATCGCGTTGGGGTGGAAGTTGGTCGAAAAGATCACCAGCGTGTCAAAAGGCACCTCGAACTTTTCGCCCGATTGCAGGGCCAGAATATCCTTGTTCTCTTCCAGCGGCACAATCCAGCGGTTCACCAGTGACTGTGGCGGCTCGGCCTGACGGCCCAAGTCGTCCACGATAAAGATGCCGCCGGTCGACTTCATCTGCAGCGGGGCCTGATAGGTCCGCGCGACCGGGTTATAAACAAGGTCGAGCATTTCCAGGGACAATTCACCGCCCGTAATCACGGTCGGACGTTCGCATCGCACATAGCGGGTGTCAAAACGGCCCGTGGTGCGGCGCAGCGAATTGGCATCTTGCGCCTCTTCCTCTGCCGCGTTGTGTACAATCGGGTCATAGACCGTGATCACCTGACCGGAGTATTCCACGGCGCGGGGCACATAGATCTTGTCGCCCAACGCGTCGCGAATACCATTCGAGATCGAGGATTTCCCGTTGCCCGGCGGGCCGTACATCAAGATCGAACGGCCAGCGCCCACCGCGGGGCCAAGATTGTCCAGCAGGTCATCGGGCAGGATCAAGTGACCCATTGCTGACAACAGCTGATCCTTGGTGATGTGGATGTTGCGGATCGACTGACGCTTGATCTGTTCGTGATAAATCGATAATGGCACCGGCATGGCGCCAAAATACTCTGACTGGCGCAGCGCATCCTGGGCACGGGATTTCCCGGCATCGGTCAGCTGATAACCCATCTCATTGCCGTTGTTGGCATTCAGCGTGCCTGTCGCCTCTAGCAGCAGTTGCCCGCGCGCCATATCGACCAATTCCTGTGTGACCGGGATCGGCAGGCAGATCGCCTTGGCGATGTCGGACACCATGTTGAAGTTCATCCGATACATCGTCTTGATCAGAATATCGCGCATCATCGCCAGAGGCAGACGCATACCATCAAGGCCCTTGGGGGCGGGGGGCGCCATAACGCCGGTGGTTTCCATGTTCATCGTCTGTCGCCTGTCACTGATTGGTCCATTGCACGGTGGATTGACCGCATTCCGGCACAAAAGAGCAGGCATTTATGGCGAAATGATGGACGAAAGGCTGAATTGCTGGGGCAGTCAGCGGGTCAGCAGCACGATTAGCAGATACAGGATCAGCGTCATCCCAAGGGGATAGCCCATCGGAAAGCGCTTGCCCTGTTGCCAGCTTTCCCAATGCGGCACAGCACGGCGCAAGGGCGAGTATTTGGCAGCCCGGTGGGTCACATAGGCTGCCAGCAAGGCGGCGGGGAACAAAAAAAGTATCAACCGCAGATCCGCGATGGCGATATAGGGGGCAGCGGCGGCGATGAATTTACTGTCGCCCGCGCCCATCACCCGCGCGGCATTCAGCGCAATGCCCGCAATCAGCATCACCGCGTAGTGGGCAAAGCCCCAGAGATAAAGGTCAAATGGCAGGGCGATAAAGCCCAGAATGATATAGCTGGCGGCCAAGCCATCGGTCGCCAGATTGGGGATCTTCATGCGCGACAAGTCGCTGTAAATGCTGAATAATCCGAAAGGAACGGCCGCCAGCAGAAACCAGCCGGCGGCACTGGCAGTCAGGCCCATGCGCCTAGTTCGTCACGTTCGCTTCAAGCGCGGCCAACGAGCGGCTCGCCTCTTCAAAGTGCTGCGGGTGCGTGTCGACCGCTTCGCGCAGGAGGCCTTTGCCGATCGTCACATCGTTCTGCTTAATCGCGGTCAGGGCCAGCGTGTGCAACAGTTGCGCGCGTTCGATCTGCGTCATCGGCACGACGGGCAGGTCATATTTGCGCTGTGCCCCACGGGCCAGCACAAGGTTGTTCTTGGCGGTGAAGATGCCGCCGTCCATGCGGATCGCATCGGTGAACAAGCGCTCGGCCCCGGTGTAATCACCGCGGGTCAACTTGGAATAGCCCCAGTTATTCAGCACGCCCGCAGGCGTGGTGGTCAGCCCTGCAGCTGTTTCATAAAAGCTGTCGGCCTTGTCCCATTGTTCCTTGCTGTCGGCGACCATCGCCTCCAACCGGTAACGCTTAAACGTCTCGTGGGTCGGCGGGATCGTGTTCAGCATCGTCGCGGCTTCGTCCCAGCGGTTGGTGCGGATCAGCGCATCGGCCAGTTCAACCCGGTCGTCGTGGTTGCTGTCGCTGCGTGCGATCACGTTTTCCCATGCCTCGACCGCGTCAGCGGGACGCTTGGCACGCACAAGGCTTTTGGCCAAACCGCGTTGCAGGTCAATGCGTTCGGGTTCTTTGGCGGCGGACCCCTGGAAATAGGTGACGGCGGCGGCCGGGTCGCCCACGGTCAGCATCACATCATTCAGATTGGTTTCATCAACAACGTTCATGTCCTGTAGCGCACGTTCAACCTGTGCGTCGCCGGATTTTTCACATGCCGAAAGGGCCACAAGGGCGGCCATCAAGGATGACATCACGATAGGGTGGCGCATTTTTGCGTCCTTTGCTGCTCTCTGCCTTCAAAGATCGGTCAGGATCACAAAGTCGCCTGTGCCCCGCCGTACCAGTTTTGGTCCCTGGTTTTGTTGTGGATCAACATAAAACGGATCTTCGAGTTTGGCGAGCGCGAGGGCCAGGTTCTGTCGGATTTGGTCGGAATTCCCGTTATCCGTTGCAAAGGCGCGACGGAAAACCTCGACCGCTTCGGCATATTCGCGTTTTTCAAGCAGGATCACGCCCAGATTGTTCCATGCGGCCGGAAAATCGGGGGCTTCCTCGGTCGCGCGACGCAGCAGGCGCTCCGCCTGACCTAACCGCCCAAGTTTCAGGTTCGCAGAGCCAAGCGCCGACATCGTGTCAACATTCAGCCCCTGTTGGGCGGCGGCGCGGGTATAGGCGCGCAAGGCCAGCTCGTACTCACCCGCTGCCATCAGGCGATGCCCAACGATGAGCCCGTCCACGTCGCTCGTCCCCGCCACGCCCGGTGCGCCGACTGCGTCGTTCGACGCACCAAAGCCGCCTGTAGAACAGGCGGCCAAGGTCAGGATCAGGGCCATGGCGATGATCGCCCGGCATTGTTGCATGTGTTGCTTATCCCCCGCCCAGGTTCTGGGCGATGTTGTAGATCGAAGGTCCGATCAGGATGAGCAGAAGCGGCGGCACCGTCAACATCATTGTGGCCAGCGTCATTTTGGTGGGCAGCTTGTTGGCGGCCTCTTCGGCACGCATCACCCGCTTGTCCCGCATTTCAGAGGCATAGACCCGCAGCGCATCGGCAATTGATGTACCAAACTGCTGCGACTGGATCAGCACGGTCACGAAGGAAGAGATATCCTGCACACCGGCGCGTTCTGACAAATCACGCAGCACGCTGTCTTTGGCCTTACCGGCCTTCATCTCGTGGGCCACAATCTCAAACTCTTCGGCAAGCTCGGGGAAACCCGATTTCAATTCGCGGCTCACCCGGATGATGGATTGATCCAGCGATTGACCCGCTTCCACACAGACCAGCATCAGATCAAGCGCGTCGGGGAAACCATTGGTGATGTTTTCCTGACGGGTCGCCTGTCGACGGGTCACCCAATATTTCGGCAGCATATAGCCCACAACACCCGGCCCAAGGACCATCAGCATCATGTTCTGCTGGGTCACCTCGCCTTGCTGCATCTTGATCAGCAGGTAAGCAGCACCGCCAATCAGGCCTAGAATGCCCAGCGAGAACTGGAAGAAGTAATAGAACCGGACTGCATTCGCGCTTTTGTAACCGGCCTGCATCAGCTTGAGCTTGATGGCCGAAAATTCCTCGGCATCTTGTGGTTCAAGAAAGTTGGAGTACTTTTCCAGCTTGTCCTTGCTTGTGGGGGTGCGCAGCTTTTCCGCCTTGCCGCTGGCCTTGACCGGACCGCGGTTGGCGGTCTTGAGCTTATCCAGCGGATCCGCCTCGCGCTTGAGCAGCACTGGCAGGGTCACAAGGATCATCACAATCCCAAGGAAACCGACCAAAAGCAGCGGGCCGCTTGGCCCCAGCATATCGGTGATCATCGTGTTGATTTTATCGACAAATTCCATGACGGATCACCTTATACTTTGATATTCACAAGGGCGCGCATCACGATCAGGTTTGCGACCAGAAAGCCCGCAACCACAAGACAGGCGGGGATAAAGACGGGTGTCTCCATCACTTCGTCAAAGTAGTTGGGCTGAATGACGTTGATACCGATCAGCGCCAGGATCGGGAAACCCGACAGCAGCTTGCCCGACCATTTCGCCTCTGCCGTGATTGCTTTGACCCGGCGGAACAGACGGAAACGGGCGCGGATCACCTTGGCCAGACCGTCAAGGATTTCGGCAAGGTTACCACCAGAGGTTTGCTGGATCGTCACGGCCACCGCCAGAAAGCGCATGTCCTGCATATCCAAACGTTCGGCCATCGCCTTGAGCGTTTCACCCATGTCGCGGCCATAAGCTGCTTCGTCCGAGATCACACCCATTTCGGTGCCCAAGGGGTCGGCCACCTCTTTGGCGACGATGGAAATGGCAGAGCTAAAGGGGTGCCCCACGCGCAAGCTGCGGACCATCAATTCCACCGCTTCGGGCAGCTGTTCCTCGATCATCGCCATGCGCTTGTTGGCCTTGGAGCTGATCCAGACGAACACGCCGCCGACACCCATCGCGGGCCCAAGCAGGGCACGGACGGCTATGCTGACCTCTGTTGCGACGGTCAGGCCCAGAAAGGCCACAAAAGACACAATGCCCATCAACACAAGAATCTGAGGCGGCGAAAAGGCGATATTCGCCTTCTGCGCCTTGGCTGCCAAAATCGAATAGAGTGGAATGCTCTGCGATTTCATGTGCTGGGTCATCTCCTTGCGGAGTTGTTCCAGCACCTGTTCGCGGCCGCCGCCCTTTTCAAGCAGTTCCAGACGGCGGTTCACCTTGCCGTTCATGGAGATGGATTTGCCGAAGATCACCAGATAGGCACCCTGCACGAGCGCCAGAACTGCAGCAAAAATAACAATATAGATAAGGGGTTCGGCAGAAATCATAATGTTTACTCCGCGACCATGGGTTCGAAGATCGCTGGTGGCAGGTCATAGCCCCAAAGCTTGAAGCGTTCAGAGTAGTTCGAGCGCACGCCAGTCGCTGTGAAGTGACCGATGATCTTGTTGTCTGGTGTCAGGCCGACACGCTGATAGCGGAACACTTCCTGCATCGAAATCACGTCGCCTTCCATGCCTGTGATCTCGGTGATCGAGGTCATGCGGCGCGAACCATCTTGCAGACGCGATGCCTGCACGATCAGGTTCACAGCAGATGAAATCTGGGAGCGAACCGCCTTGATCGGCATCTCAATCCCGGCCATCGCAATCATGTTTTCCAGACGTGACACACCATCGCGGGCGCTGTTGGCGTGGATCGTGGTCATGGACCCGTCGTGGCCAGTGTTCATGGCTTGCAGCATGTCGATAACTTCTTCGCCACGCGTTTCACCCACGATAATGCGGTCAGGACGCATACGCAGGGCGTTTTTCAGACAGTCACGCTGGCTAACGCCACCTTTGCCTTCGACGTTGGGCGGGCGGCTTTCCATCCGGCCCACGTGGGTCTGTTGCAGTTGCAATTCCGCCGTATCCTCGATCGTCAGGATGCGTTCGGCGTCATCGATGAAAGACGACAGCGCGTTGAGCGTGGTTGTTTTACCCGAACCGGTACCGCCGGAGACGATAACGTTCAGACGAGTGGCAACGGCAGCCTGCAGATAAGCGGCCATTTCTTCGGTGAAGGCACCGAATTTGACCAGATCATCAATGCCCAGCTTGTCCTTTTTGAACTTACGAATGGAGACAAGGCTGCCGTCCACCGCAATAGGGGGCACCATGGCGTTGAAACGCGAGCCATCGGCCAGACGGGCGTCAACGTAAGGGTTGGATTCGTCCACACGACGACCCACCGCCGACACGATCTTGTCGATGATCCGCAACAGGTGCTTTTCATCCTTGAACGTGATGTCGGTCAGTTCCAGTTTACCGGCGCGTTCCACAAAAATCTGTTGCGGTCCGTTGACCAGAATATCGTTGACGGTTTCGTCTTTCAGCAGCGTCTCAAGCGGGCCCAAACCGGTCACTTCAAAGAACAGGTCCTGGCTAAGCGTCTGGCGTTCATCGCGGTTCAGCACGATGCCCATGTCATCCAGCGTCTCGGCTGCGATGGCGTTGATTTCATTGCGCAAATCCGCCTCGCTGGCGTTTTCAAGCGCCGCGAGGTTCAGGCTGTCCAACAACGCCTTGTGCAGCTCAAGCTTGATCTCTGCGATCCGCTCTTTGCGCTTTTTCTCTTTGTCCATCGGGGCGGCCTCTGCCGCCTTGGTGGGCATCGCCTTCATCAGCGATTTGCGCGGTTCTTCCGTCGGGGCAGGGGCGACGGCAGCAAGTTGCGGCTTGGCCCCGGCCTTGCCTGCGTCGCCTGTCTTTTTATACTTGGAAAACATGTGTTTGACCCCTTATCCGGCTTCGGCCACTTCGGCCTGATTGACCGCATGAACCGATTGCGCGAGCTTCAGCATTTCCTTGCGCAGTGCATTCTTGGGCGCCGAAACCCCCAAGGGTGATCCGTGATCCGCCGTCTGCGGCACTTGCTTGCCACCGTCCGGCATCTGCACCTCGATCGAGATGCCAAGGCTTTCGGCCAGACGTTTGACGCGGCTTTTGCCATTCAGATCGGTGAAACCTGGCGCGCGGTTCAGCACAAAACGCAGCTTGTCGAACGGCAAATCCTCGGATTGCAGCGCGCGCTTCAATCGCAGCGTGTTCTGGGCAGAGCGCATTTCCAGCTCAATCGTGGCGAAATAGACATGTGCGGCTTCCAGCACGACCTGGCTCCACTCGACCATGGTCGATGGCATGTCGATCACCACATAATCAAAGTTGGTGCGTGCCACTTCGATGACGCGACCGATATCTTCGCCAGAAACCAGATCCAGCGGGATCATGTCCGTGGGCGAGGTCAGCACATGCAGCTTTTGTTCAAATGACAGCAGCGCCTGCATAAAGCTCTCGCTATCCATCGCTTCGGTGTCCGACAAAAGCTCCAGCACCGTTTCACGGCGCGGCAGATCCAGGTAGGTCGAGGTCGACCCGAATTGCAAATCAAGATCCAGCAGGCAGACGCGCGGTGGATTTTCCTTTTCGATGTTCGCCAGTTCCCAGGCGAGGTTGACCGCAAGCGTGGTCGCCCCGGTGCCACCGGCCATGCCGTGCACAGCGATCAGCACACCTTCGTGGTCGCCGGTCGCCTTCAGCTTGTTCTGCAGCTCTGGCGCGACGGGTACTTCCTCTGGCGGGGTCAGGACGCGTTCGATGGCGTTTGCCAACTCATCCTCGGGCAGGGGGTAGGGGACAAATTCATCGCCGCCTTCGCGCAGCAACTGGTGCAGTGACGCGGGGCTGACGTCTTCGGTGATCAGGATCACCTTGATGCCTTTTTCCTTGGCGGCGCTGATCACGGTGCTGATCAGGTCAAGGTTATCCTCGTCCTCATGATCCATCGCGATGGCCAGGAATTGCAGGTCGTCCGCCTCGGGCTGCGCCAGGAACGGCACGGCATCGGCAAACCCCAGATCGCCCCAGCTTTCGCCAAGCGCGGTTTCCATGTCCTCAATCAGCAAATCAAAGATCTGCACGTCACGGCTGACAGTACAGGCGACAATTGCGGGGCTTTCGGTCTTCACTTGTGCGTTGCTGCTCATAGCCGTGCATCCTTATTAACTCTCAGGGGAGCAGCAGAATCCTATCGCTAAAGGGTTAAAGCCCCGTCACGATCCGTGGTCCTGTGCCGCTACCCCGATTTTCGCGGGGCAGACTGGTCCCATGAGGCGGTTGTCACCGAGAAACGTGGCGGGATTTGGACAAAAAGATCGTAATTGTGCGGTATCTTGCGACGATCACGGGTCAAAGGCCTGAAATGTTTACGCCCGCGACAAGCGCGGGCGTAAAGCGTGAACAAACTGTTAACCGGGGTTAGCCGCCAGAATCGCCGCCACCGGCACCGCCACCCAAGGCGGCTGCATCAGGGCGCGCGATGGCACTTTCCACATAGTCGCGGAAAATGATCTCGGCATATTTTCCGTTCAGCACCGTGGGGTGATTGCGCACGAAACCGGACACTTCGGTCACGGTGCGGCGGTTTTCGCGGTTTTGATCCGCGGTGTTGACCACCGGACGGGTTTCCCCGAAGGACGCGACCGCCTCAAGCCGTGAGCGGCTGATGCCTTGCCCCACAAGGAAATTCACCGCCGCATTTGCGCGGGACAGGCCCAGACGCTTGTTATAGGCGGCGGATCCCACCAGATCGGTGTGCCCGTAGACCCGGAACCGGACCTCTGGGAACTGTTTGATCCAGTCGGCCTGCTTGCGCAGCGTTGCTTGCGCCCCTGCATCCAGCGCTGACGAGTTAAACGCAAAGTTGATCGTCGCGTTGACTTCGCTGTTGAAGCGCCGTGCCAGGTTGATTGTGTAGTCGGACTGCCCCGTCTGCACGAGCATGTTGTTCATCGAGGCGTTGCCAAAGTCACCGGTGTCGATCTGGCTGCCCGCTTCAGAGTTGAAGGCAGTCCAGGAGTTTTGGACTTCGCTACATCCGGCCAGAAGCGCCGAAGCTGCTGCTGCTGTCACAAGATACTTCATCGCGTCGCTCCCTTTTCTCTTATTCGTCAAGAACATAGCCGTAGGAACCGCTAAAGTCCTGACGGGCCACTTCGCCTGCACCACCAGTCGATGGGGCATTGTCGACGGCCACACGACCAAAGAGGAACAGATCCTTTTCGCTGGGTGGCTGCACACGGTCCGTGGGCAGGGCCAGGGCCTCGCCGCGGGTCGGTGTGACAAGATGCGGGGTGACGATGATCACCAGTTCGGTCTGTTGCCGGCTGTATTGGGCCGAGCGGAACAGCGAACCAAGGACCGGGATATCACCCACCCAAGGCACCTGACCGTTCAGATCGGTGAAGTCATCCTGCAAAAGTCCAGCAATCGCAAAGCTTTCGCCGTCGCGCATCTCGACCGTGGTCGAGGTTTCGCGCCGTTTGAAGGCGTCGATGGTAAAGCCGTTGATCGTGACCCCGTTGGTGGCGTCAATCGAAGATACGGCGGCCACCAATTCCAGGTTGATGATGTCGCCATCTACAACCCGGGGGGTAAAGACCATCTCAACACCGAAGGGCTTGTACTGAATGCTGACTGCACCGTCTGTCTGGCTGACAGGGACGGGATATTCACCACCAGCGAGGAACTTCGCCTCTTGCCCTGAAAGGGCCGTCAGGTTCGGTTCCGCCAGCGTGCGGACGACGCCGCGTGCTTCAAGCGCTTCCAGCAGGATGCCAACTTCGACCCCACCGGCGTTAAAGCCAAAGAGGAACGCGCCGTTGGCGTCGTTGATGCCTGGAACCGCACCACCAAAGGTGTTGCTCAGCGCGCCAGAGTTATTCAGCGAATTGGTACCCGCCGCCAGCCCAAGATCGCCGCTGAGTGCGGTGCCCTGAATGCCGATGGAGGATGACAGCGACTTGCTGACGCTGCGCTGCATCTCTGCAAAGCGGACTTTCAGCATCACCTGCTGGGTGCCACCGACACTCATCAGGTTGGATACGCGATCCGGCGCGTAGCGCTGCGCCAGTTCAAGTGCCCGATCAAGCCGCGCGATGCTGCTGACCGTGCCTGACAGCACGATGCCGTTGTTGGCGGTGCGCACTTCAATGTTCTCGCCGGGCAGGATTTGCTGCAGGCGTTCCTTGAATTCCGCGATGTCGGGGGTCACGTGCACATCAACATTGGTGATCAGACGCCCATCAGCGCCTAGCAATGTCAGTGTGGTGCGGCCCGGTTCCTTGCCGAGGACGTAAATTGTACGGTCCGACAGGGATGAAATGTCAGCGATGCCAGGATTGGCGATGCTGAGTTCGGTGAAGGGGACGTCACTTTCGACGACCACTGCCCGGTTCATGGGGACGTTCAATGCGCCCGATGGGGCGCCGCGCATCACGCGCAACGTCTCTGCCGGTGCAAACGTCGGTGCTGTGGTCAACGCCAACGTCAGGCCGGTCAAAGCCGCCTTTAGGAATCTATCGTATGTCATAAGTGACCTGCCTCTCCGATCACGCCTCGTTCGTGGAGATTATTCTCCATCATTAGGGGCGACCATGCCCCCACCTCGCATTTATTGCAAGAATCAATGCCTTGGGGCGTGGACTTTATGTGGATAACAAGCAACAGGTGGCAGTCGGCAAAACCAAAGGGCGCGGTGCTTTTCAGCGCCGCGCCCTTGAATTTGTTGGAAAAGTTAACGTCTGGTCAGTTTGTGCAGGGGATCGGGATTTCAACCACTTCTGCGCCCCGCCGTGTACGGATTGAACAGGTCTGCGGTGCCGCCTGCGGGGTTGGGGCCGCTTCGGGTGCCAGTTGTTGTAGGCCCAGGAGTGATGCCTGATCCACTTCGACGACCGTCGCTTCGGTCAAGTCGCCTGCACCAACCAGTGACATCGACAGGGTGCCGGTTGTCTGCAACTGGGCAAGGCCAAGCACGTCATTCTGGCTAACTTGGACAGTAAGCGTGCGCGGGATCTCATCGTTTTCCAGCTCGGAGTCTGTTGACTGGTTCACAGCGATCAGCTCCACACCGTTTTGAATGCGGCGGGTAATCTCGCGCGGTTCACCATATGCGCCACCGCCCACGGTCCCGGTCCAATAGACGTCCACACGGTCGCCGGGGCGAACAAAGCTGGACACGCCGGACGTGGCACCAATGTTAATCTCAAATGCGCGCATCCCGGGTTTCAGGCTTTGCGTGATGCCTGCATTCTCACCTGGTTCTGTCACTTTTGAAGCCAGAACTGGTTCATTTGCCAACATCGCGCGGGTTGCCGCACGCGGCACCTCGGTGCCCAGCGGGAATAGCGCCGCTTCTTCGTGGAACACGCCTTCGGGTAAGAAGTCTTTGGCGTATTTGACCACTGTCACGTCTTCGAGGGTCAACTGTTCGCCATAAGCAACGTCGCGGTTGACCGCATAGACGTCCACCGTGGCCACAGAGGCCTGCGCGCGCTGACGTTCGGCAATCAACGCGGCTTCTTGATCGGTCATGTAGTTCTTGACCATGTAAACTGCGAAACCCGCAAGTCCCATGCCCAGAACCAATACCAGTCCAAATACTGCGCGCATTGTCGTACCTCGTTTCGTTAGTGCAGCCGGTTGATCCGGGCTGACATTGATCTTTACTCGCCAATGATTGGCGTTGGGTTAAGGTGTTGCCATCGCCGCGACGTGCGTACCGATGTCATTGCCGCCATCAACAGCGCCATCTTTGACGAGCGTCGCAACCACACCGGCAAACAACATGATGCCAGCGGTCAGCACGACCCAGTCGACAGAGATTGCGCCATCCTGATCGGCGCGGAATTCTTTGAATTTATGCCACATGATGGGCCTCACTTCTTTAATCACGACCTATGCGTAAAGCGCGATTGCGGCCCGTTCGTGGCACAGGCCCGACATTTTGGCGAAATTCCCGCGAGTTTTATTCAACTGGAACAGCAAAAGGCTGCACCCAGAGGGGCGCAGCCTTCTACCAATTCAGGACAGCTTAGGGTGTGACCATCGCCGTCATGTCGGCGCCGAGGTCGGCCGCCAGTGTTGTGGTACCGCCGCGCACGGAGGTGCCGACAACCAGACCAAGGGCTACGATGGCCGCGGTCAGGACAACCCAGTCAACGGTGACAGCGCCGTCTTCGTCGTTCCGGAAATTTTTGAAATACTGCCGCATGACAGAACTCCTATCTCTAGTGTGTCGCCAAAATCCTGGTGGGGGCGGACCAAAATGGTCGGCTGCCGGGCTTTGGCGGGTCTGACAGCAGCGTCAGACACAAAAAAGGCCGCACCACAAACATGGTGCGGCCCAATCATCGTCAGACGAAGATGATTACGGTGTAACCTGTGCGGTCAGGTCAGCGCCAACGTCGGCAGCCAGAGTAGTGGCGCCGCCCTTGACGGACGTACCCACAACCAGGCCCAGAGCCACGATTGCAGCAGTCAGCACAACCCAGTCAACTGTGACTGCGCCGTCTTCGTCGTTACGGAAGTTCTTGATAAAGTTAAGCATGTGTTTCCCTCCTCAGGGTATTCGCTCGTTTCAGTGTACCTCGGCGGATCTTCTCGAACCGGCCTCTTGTGGCTCGATCCCCGACTTGGATGAGGACATATAGCCCCTTGATTGGGGCATGATTTGGGCTGGTTTCGTGCAATTTTGCGGGGGCTGCGATTTTTCAGCGAAAATCATCTAAGTAGCTGAAATATAATGATATAAAAATGAACGAAATCTGAATCGCTGCCATTTGGCGTTGCCGGTTTGCTGCGAATAAGGTCCATTTTGGCGCATTGTTTCACAAAACGTGGTTTACGCCTGCTGAATCTGCGAGGTTGGGCGCAATAAAAACCGTTGAGGCGGAACAAAATGCAGGCGATGAAACGAAGTGTTAGGGCTTTGGCCCTTATGGCATGTGCGAATCCGGTGTTTGCAGAGGGCGAAAGACTGCAACCGGACTTTACCTTTAAACGTGTGGGCGTGCCGTCAGGCAATGCGGGCAGCCGGATCACCGTGCAGGTGGACCCATCAGCGGCACCGGCCACTGTCGCACCTGCACCGGCAGTGCCCGATGCGCCGCAGTTGACCGGGCTGGAATGGTTCTGGCAAGACGTCTCGCCCGATCTGGATGACAGCGGACCGGGGCGGCTGGAACAGGCGATCCTTGCGATGGGTGATGCCCCTGCGGGCAAAGGCGTGCCCGCGCCACGGCTACAAACCCTGCAAGAGATCGCACAGGCCCACGGGTTGGATATCCTGCGCGAAACGGTGGGCACCGATGTCTCGCCCGCGCTGGTGCTCGCGTTGATTGCGATTGAGAGTTCCGGCAAGTCTGATGCCACCAGCAGTGCAGGCGCGCATGGGCTGATGCAACTCATGCCCGCGACCGCCGCACGGTTTGGCGTGACTGACACCAGCGACCCCAGCCAGAACATCAAGGGCGGTGTGGCCTACTTATCTTGGCTGATGGGCCACTTTGACGGGGACCCGATCCTTGTGCTTGCCGGATATAACGCGGGCGAAGGGGCCGTGCGTGACCACGCAGGTGTGCCGCCATACCCTGAAACCCGCGCCTATGTGCCCAAGGTGCTGGCCGCGTTCAATGTGGCCAAGGGCCTTTGTAAGACCCCACCAGAGCTGGTCAGCGACGGCTGCGTCTTTGCGGTCAGCGGATCATAGCACGGACCCCTTGCCGTTGGCGGAGCCTCCGGCGGGGATTATTTTGGCCAGAAGAAGGTGAGACCTGGCACTACACCCGAAAGAGGTCCGCCCAATCGGGATGTTTGCGGCGCTGGGCGTTCACAAAGGGGCAAAGCGGGACGATCTTGAACCCCTCCGCACGGGCGTCTGCAAGAAGAGCCTCCAGCAATTGCAGCCCGACACCAGTACCTTCGTGGCCTGCAGCGACTTCTGTGTGGTCGGCAATCACGGTCTGGGGCGACAGGATCGAATAGGTCAACTCACTGATCCCGTTGCCGTGATCCAGCACATAGCGCCCCTTGTTGTCGGTCACTTCGCGTCTGATCTTTTCAACTGACATCATCCGCCTCCGCAGGCAGGGGGCGGGTCACGCCGCTTTCGGCAATCGCCACAAAGGTGAAATCGCCCTCGGTCACCATTGACTGTTCACCGGTGCGCTGGCGGCGCACCCAAGCCTCCACATGCATGGTGACGGATGTGCGCCCGGTGCGCTGGATCTGCGTGTAGACCGAAAAGAGGTCACCAACGAGCACCGGCGCATGAAATCGCAACGCCTCGATCGCGACGGTGGCCGCGCGGCCCTGTGCGCGCTGTTGTGCGGTGATCCCGGCGGCAAGGTCCATCTGGCTGACGACCCAGCCGCCAAAGATATCGCCACCGGAATTGGTATCGGCGGGCATGGCGACCGTCTGCAGGGTCAATGTGCCCTCTGGTGCGGCTTGGGCCAGATCAGACAAGAGTGGCGTCTGTTGCGGCGCGCAGTTCGTCTTCGGTCACGCCGGTCGCGGTCTCGATGATCTTCAGGCCACCGGGGACAACGTCCAGCACACCAAGGTTGGTGATGATGCGGTCAACGACACCCAGACCGGTCAGCGGCAGGGTGCATTCTTTCAGCAGCTTGCTGTCACCATGCTTGTTGGTGTGGTCCATCACCACGATCACGCGGCCTACGCCCGCGACCAGATCCATCGCACCGCCCATCCCCTTGACCAGCTTGCCGGGGATCATCCAGTTGGCAAGGTCACCGTTTTCGGCCACCTCCATCGCGCCCAGAACTGCGGCTGCGATCTTGCCGCCGCGGATCATGCCAAAGCTGGTGGCGCTGTCGAAATAGGATGTGCGGCGCAATTCGGTGATCGTCTGCTTGCCTGCGTTGATCAGGTCGGGGTCTTCTTCGCCTTCAAACGGGAAGGGGCCCATGCCCAACATGCCGTTTTCCGATTGCAGCGTGATGTCCTTGTCGCCCACGTAGTTGGCCACCAGCGTCGGGATACCGATACCAAGGTTCACATACATACCGTCTTCAAGTTCCTGCGCGGCCCGTTCGGCCATCTGGTTGCGGTCCCACATTATGCCTTCTCCCTCACGGTGCGCTGCTCAATCCGTTTCTCGTGCTGCCCTTGAATGATCCGGTGCACGTAGATGCCGGGCAGGTGGATGTTGTCGGGGTCAAGGCTGCCCATCGGGACGATCTCTTCAACCTCCACAACACAGGTGCGTCCACACATGGCCGCAGGCGGGTTGAAGTTGCGCGCAGTCTTGCGGAAAATCAAATTGCCGCTTTCATCCGCCTTCCAGGCCTTCACAATCGCCAGATCAGCAAAAAGCCCTTCTTCCATGATATAGGTTTCGGGCGCGCCGTCCTTGCCGGTGGGAAAGTCCTTGTGCTCCTTGCCCTCGGCAATCACCGTGCCAACGCCGGTCTTGGTGTAAAAACCGGGGATGCCGCAACCGCCCGCGCGCATCCGTTCGGCCAGGGTGCCCTGGGGGTTGAATTCCAGCTCAAGTTCGCCCGACAGATATTGGCGCATGAATTCCGCGTTTTCACCCACGTAAGAGCTGATCATCTTTTTGACCTGGCGGGTCTGCAGCAAAATGCCGATGCCAAAATCGTCCACTCCTGCATTGTTCGAGGCAAAGGTCAGGTCCTTGGTGCCGGCGTCCTTGATCGCGGCCAGCAGCAGTTCGGGAATGCCACACAGGCCAAAGCCACCCGCCGCGATAAACATGCCGTCATGCAAAAGCCCATCAAGGGCCGTGGCGGCGTCCGGGTAAATCTTTTTCATGGCTTAACCCCTCATCATGCTTTTGACGATAAGTGACCAATGACCCATGGGAAGTCAATCTGGTTGCTGCGTTGCAGCAAGGTCACGATAGATACCCGGCTTGATTTTTGTTGGCCCGCGCGGCCTAATCCAGACCATGAAAGGAGATGGCTGCGATGAACGGGCAATGTTCATGTGGAGACGTGACATTGACGCTGGCGCAGGCCCCGCGCCACCGGATGTTCTGTCATTGCGGCATCTGCCAGACCGTTTACCGGCGGGCCTATTCAGATTTCACGATATCACCTTGGGCACATGTCAGTGATGCCAACTGGGACATGATTGCCTTTAAGCGTCACAAGGCGCGGTTTGCGGTCAGGCGGGGTACCTGCAAGAAGTGTGGTGACCCGGTGCTGGCGCAGTTGAATTATCTGCCGGGGATCAACCTGGCCCTGATCCCGGCGCGCGTGTTGGACGGTGTCGAAGACCGGCTGATCCCCTTGCAACACGTCTATTACAAGTCGCGCGTGGACGATGTGGCCGACGATCTGCCCAAATACGAAGGCGCGCTGCGCAGCAACATCGCCTGCCTCAAGCCGTTTTTCGCGGCCCAGATGGGCCGCTGATCAGGCTTTCTTGGCCGCAGCCTTTTTCTTGGGCGCGGCTTTCTTTTTGGCAGGGGCCTTTTTCTTGGCGACCTTCTTGCCGGTTTTGGCGGCACGTTCCGCGATAAGATCAACGGCCTGCGCCATCGTCAGGTCAGCGTGTTCCACGGTATCGGGGATCGTCGCGTTGATCTTTTCCCACTTCACATAAGGTCCGTATTTGCCGTCATAAATCGCCACAACACCGCCCGCTTCGGGGTGTTCGCCGAGCTCGCGGATCGGTTTTGCTGCACGGCCGCGACCGCCCCGGCTGGCGACCTTTTCGGCCAACAACTGCACAGCGTGGTTCATACCGACGGTCCAGACATCCTCGACTGCGGGCAGGTTGGCGTTGGTGCCACCTTTGAAAGACGTGCTTTCCGCGTGCTTCAGATAAGGACCGTAGCGACCAAGGTTGGCCCAAACATTCACACCGTCCTCGGGATGGGTGCCGATGAGGCGCGGCAGCTCCAGCAGACGCAGCGCCTCGTCAAGACCAATCTCTGTCGGGTCCCAAGCCTCTGGCACACCGGTGCGGGGCGGCTTCTTGTTGTCCTCGGTCACCTCGCCGCGCTGAACATATGGCCCAAAGCGGCCCTTGAAGACGCGGATGTTGTCGCCCGCATCAGTGCCCAAAAGCTTTCCCTCAGGCGGAATGGCAGAGGCTTCGGCATCAGGATCAGGCGGGCCGAAGGGCCGGGTGTAACGACACTCGGGGTAGTTCGAGCAGCCGATAAACGCCCCGCCAGACCGTGCGGTGCGCATCGACAACCGCCCGGCACCACAATTGGGGCAAAGGCGCGGATCGCTGCCGTCCTCAGTGGGCGGGAACAGATGCGGCTCCAGCACCTCGTTGATCTTGTCGAGAACTTCGCCGATCCGCAGATCAGCGGTTTCCGCAATCGCGGCCGAGAAATCGGACCAGAAGTTATGCAGCACGCGTTTGTAATCTGCATCACCTGCGCTGACCTGATCAAGCTGATCCTCCAGCCCGGCGGTAAAGTCGTAGCCTACATATTTGCGGAAATAGTTGATCAGAAAGACGGTGACCAACCGGCCCTTGTCCTGCGGGATCAGGCGGTTCTTTTCCTTTTCCACATAGCCACGGTCCTGAATTGTCGTGACAATGCTGGCATAGGTAGACGGGCGGCCAATGCCCAATTCTTCCATCTTCTTGACCAGCGTCGCCTCGGTGTAGCGGGGCGGGGGCTGGGTGAAATGCTGCTCTGGTGTGACGCTTTTCTTGTCGGCCTTCTCGCCTTCGGCGAGTTGCGGCAGGCGCTTGTCGTCGTCATCGACCACATCATCGTCGCGGCCTTCTTCATAGACGCGCAGGAAGCCGTCGAACAGCATCACCTGACCGGTGGCGCGCAGCATCACCTGACCATCCGCGCTGCCGATATCTGCTGTTGTGCGTTCCAACCGGGCCGCTGACATCTGGCTGGCCAGCGTCCGCTTCCAGATCAGATCGTAAAGCTTGCGCTGGTCGGCATCGGCGATCTTGGCCTCTTCGGCGCTGACGGACATGTCCGTGGGGCGCACGCATTCATGTGCCTCTTGCGCGTTCTTGGCCTTGTTTTTGTATACCCGCGCCTCTGCCGGGACGTAATCCGCGCCATACCGCGCTGCGATCGCATCGCGCGAGGCTGTGACCGCTTCTGGCGCCATGTCGATGCCGTCGGTCCGCATGTAGGTGATTAGCCCTGCCTCATAAAGCCGCTGGGCGACGCTCATCGTCTGGCGCGCGCCAAAGCCGAACTTGCGGCTGGCCTCTTGCTGCAGGGTCGAGGTCATGAAGGGCGGTGCAGGGTTGCGCGTGCCGGGTTTGGCTTCGACCCGCTGCACGGACAGATCGCGGCTGTTGATCGCTTGCACGGCCATCTCGGCCTGCGTGTCGTTTTCAAGGCTGAACTTGTCCAGCTTGTTGCCCGCCAGCACGGTCAACCGCGCCTCAAACGCTTGCCCCCGCGCAGAGGTCAGCTGCGCCTTGACCGACCAGTATTCCTGCGCGCGAAATGCCTCGATCTCCATCTCGCGCTCGACAATCAGGCGCAGGGTGACGGATTGCACCCGACCGGCAGATCGTGAGCCGGGCAATTTGCGCCACAGCACCGGCGACAGGTTGAACCCCACCAGATAATCGAGCGCGCGGCGCGCCAGATAGGCATCGACCAATGGCTGATCGACCTCGCGCGGGTTCTTCATCGCCTCGGTTACGGCGGACTTGGTGATCGCGTTGAACACCACGCGATCAGCCTTGGTGATCTTCAGCCCGCGCTTGTTTGACAGCTCTTCCCACAGGTGCCAGCTGATTGCCTCGCCCTCGCGGTCAGGGTCGGTGGCGAGGATTAGTTCAGGGTCATCCTTGAGCGCGTCAACAATCGCCTTGATGTGCTTTTTGCTGTCGCTTGCCACCTGCCAGGTCATCGCAAAATCGTCGTCAGGCTGGACCGATCCGTCCTTGGGCGGCAGGTCTCGGACGTGTCCGTAGGACGCCAAAACGGTGTAGTCGGACCCCAAATATTTGTTTATTGTCTTAGCCTTAGCTGGGGATTCGACGACGACAACGGGCATGGGAATCTTTCGTTAGAAGCAGGGCGGTCTTAGGCCGCGCAACATGTGGGGTCGGTTGCGGACTTGTCAATGGAGGCATTTCACCATCTGTCAGAAACCTGATAAGCGACAGGAATACGCGGGGAAAAATTGCGCCTTGGGCGCAGGATTGAAAATCTTTGGATGGGGTGGGTCAGCTGACGCGGGCCAAAAGGCCACCAGCCTGTCGCGCGATCTTGCCTTGCAGTTCCAAATCGACCAGCGCCGGCGAAACCTGGGTTGAACCTACCGCCAGATCGCGGATCAGCTGATCCTCTGCCATGGGCGATGGGCCGAGGCGGGCGAGGATCTGATCGTGCAATGCGGCCACCTCGCGCAGGGGTTTGGCGGGTTTGGGCGGGTCCAGCGGCAGTTCAGGGGCCACGGTGTCTGCAGCGGGTGCTGTGCCCAAGGCCTCAATCACGTCGGCGGCGGACCGGACAAGCAGCGCGCCATCGCGGATCAACATGTTGCACCCCGCAGCACGGGCATCAAACGGGTGGCCAGGGACGGCCAGCACATCGCGGTGCATATCCAGGGCATTGCGCGCGGTGATAAGGCTGCCGGATTTCGCGGCAGCCTCGACCACGACAACGGCGCTGGACAGGCCCGCAATGATTCGGTTGCGGGCTGGGAAGTGGCGCGCTTGCGGTTGCAGGCCCATCGGCATTTCCGACAGGCGCAGGCCGGATTGGGCCAGATCATGGGCCAATGCGGTGTTCTCTGCTGGGTAAATGACATCGACCCCGCCCGCCTGGACGGCAATGGTGCCGCCGGTCAACGCGGCTGTGTGTGCAGCCGCATCAACCCCACGGGCGAGGCCGGAAACCACGACAAACCCTGCCTCGGCCAATTCACCCGCGAGTTGCTTGGTCATGCGTGTCCCAAGCGAAGAGGCATTGCGCGCCCCGACCAACGCCACCATGGGCCGGGTCATGAGGGAGAGATCACCCAGACACCACAGTAGCGGCGGTCGGTCGTCAATCTGGCGCAACGCAGGCGGATAGGCTGGGTCGGTATCGTGGATCAGCCGCGCACCTGCCGCGCGGCCTGCGTTCAGTTCAGCGGTCACGACCCCGGTGGGGCAGACCCGATAATTGGTCACGCCGGCCGCTTTTGCGACCTCCGGCAGGGCAGCAAGTGCGGCCCGGGCGGTGCCATGTTCGGCGATCAGTCTGCGAAAGGTCGCAGGACCAACACGGCGTGAGCGCAACAGGCGAAGACGGTCTATGCCATCGTCCTCCTGGGGGGGGGTGAGGGTGGGGTGAGCGGAAGTCTCTGGCGCCACGTTAACCTCGTCCTCGTCCTGTTGCTTGAATTAAGTTAGAGGCGAAGTGGTTAACGAGGCATGAATCGCAACCCCGCTATTTTGGGGGGGTCAAATTGTCGGGTTGCAACCAGAGGGTGATTAGTCCTGCGAGGTAAGACCGTCCAAGGACTTCTCGAATCGGATGCAGCGCAACGCGAACGGTGTTTCGGTCGCTGGCGGCCCCATCAATTCCTGCCCCATGTCTTCCCAACCCTGCCGCGCATAGAATCGGGCTGCTGGATCATTGCCCACAAGGCAATAAAGATGCGCGCGCCGCACCCCGTTCGCCGCCAACCGGTTCACGCCATCTTGCAGCAGCGCAGCTGCGATCCCGGTGCCCCGACCGGCACGGGCGACAAACAGCTGATCCAACTCCGCACCCTCAATCGCACACAATCCGAGCGGCGCACCCATTGGTCCAATGACCCGCGTGCGATCCGCCATATCTGGCAACCGCTGCACGAAACTCTCGCGGGTCCGCTGTGCCGTCAGCTCTGCCGGCACATGGGCCGCATGCGCCTCGTGCCAGCCGTCGTGCCACAAAGACGCCAGAGCGGAAATTTCATCGGGCGAGAAAGCGCGAGGGGTCATTGGCGAGCTCTTCCGCGAACAGCTTCTGAGGCAAAAATCAAAACACCCATCCAATAGAACAATGCCCAAAGGAGCCCGGTCGAACCGAAAAAAACTGTGAACCCTGAAAACATTCCCGCGTTGTTCAACCAGCCAAGTAGGAAGCCAAATACCGCGCCCAGACTTCCGCCAACGGCGACCGCGGTAAAAGGACCAGCGATCCCGCGCAAAAGCGCATATTTTGCGCCGACAGATCCAATCAGCACAAGTGGGATGCTGAGAAGAGGCGAGCACAACAAAAACATCGCAATTGCGTTTGCGCGCGAAGACGAAGACAGCGTGCCAAACAACAAAAAGAGCGAGCCTATCAAGAATGGAAAAATGATGGCAGTTATGCTTCCCCTAATCACCGCACGATCGCGCAAAGTCACATCGGAAACCGGCGCGGTACGGATCATCAAGCAGCCGCACCACCCACCGTCAGCCCGCCGATCATCAGGCTTGGCTGGCCGACGCCCACGGGCACCCATTGGCCTGCCTTGCCGCAATTGCCGATGCCTGGGTCAAGGGCCATGTCGTTGCCGATGCCGCGGATGTGTTTCAGCGCTGTCGCCCCATCGCCAATCAGGGTCGCACCCTTCACAGGCGCGCCGACCTTGCCGTCCTTGACCCGGTAGGCCTCGGTGCAGCTGAACACGAACTTGCCGTTGGTGATATCAACCTGCCCGCCGCCAAAGCCCACTGCGTAGATCCCGTCTTTCAGGTCTGCCACGAGGCTTTCGGGCGCAGCATCCCCGGCCAGCATATAGGTGTTGGTCATGCGCGGCATCGGCGCATGGGCAAAGCTTTCGCGGCGGCCATTGCCTGTGGGGGCCACGCCCATCAGCCGTGCGTTCTGCCGGTCCTGCATGTAGCCAACCAGCTTGCCGTCCTCGATCAGCACGTTCTTGGCGCTGGGCGTGCCTTCGTCATCGACGGTGATCGACCCGCGCCGGTCGGGGATCGTGCCGTCATCCAGCACGGTGACGCCCTTGGCGGCAATCTGTTCACCCATCAGGCCCGCAAAGGCCGACGATCCCTTGCGGTTGAAATCGCCCTCCAGCCCGTGACCAATCGCCTCGTGCAGCAGGATGCCGGGCCAGCCGTTGCCAAGGACCACGTCCATCACGCCCGCAGGGGCCGGTTCCGCATCAAGGTTGACCAAAGCAATCCGCAGCGCCTCGCGCGCGACGCTTTCCCAGTTTTCACGCGCGATCAGCCCGATCAGCCCCGCACGCCCGCCGCCGCCGTATGACCCGCTTTCGCGGCGGCCGTTGTCTTCGACGATGACCGAAATGTTGATCCGGCTCATCGGCCGGGTGTCGCTGACCAGGGTGCCTTCAGGGCGCAGGATCACCACCTCTTGGTGGCTGGCCGCGACCGAGGCGGTGACCTGCGTCACGCGCTTGTCCAACCCACGGGTAAAGGCATCAATTTCGCCCAAAAGGTCGATCTTGGCGGGAAATGTCGCCTGCGCGATAGGGTCTTCGTCGGAATATTGCTTTTGATTGGTGCCCGGCGGAGCATCCGCCATCACACCGCCGCCGTCGCCAACGGCCAGCCGCGCCGTCCCGACTGCGCGGCGCAGGGCGTGTTCGTCGATGGTGGTGGAATGGGCGTAACCCGCCGTCTCTCCGCGCACGGCGCGCAGCCCGAACCCTTCGGTGGCGTCAAAGCTTGCGGTTTTCACGCGCCCATCGTCAAAGACCAGCCCTTCGGACCGCTTGCGTTCGATAAAAAGCTCTCCGTCATCGGCCCCGGCGGTGGCTTCTTGCAGAAGCGCAAGGGCACGATCCTGGTCCAGATGCGTCTCAAACGGGCGAAATGGGGCGTCTGACATCACGGTTCCTTGCGATAAATTTGGCCAAAAGGCCCAAAAGCGGCCCTTTGCCGCAACAGCGGTTCTTGAGTTGTTCATCAGGATATGGGACAGGAGCGGCAGGATACAACGGGATTCCGCGCGCGCGAACCCGCGAGTGCGTGGCAACACGCGACAAGACAGACAGGATAGACCATGCGATTGACCTCTTTTGCGACCTCTTTGTGGGCTTCGGCCGGGATGCTGCTGGCGGGGGCCGCCACGGCCCAGGAAGTCAATCAAGAGCTTGAGGTGCTGGGTGCGCCCATCCCCGGTCAAACCGGATTTCAGGCACCGGCCACGGAACTGATGCGCGACATCATCTGGCTGGACAACCTGCTGTTGGTCATCATCACCGCGATCTCGCTTTTTGTGACAGGCCTGCTGGCCTGGGTTGTGCTGAAGTATAACCGGAAGGCGAACCCCGAACCCGCAACCTTTACCCACCATTCGGTGCTGGAAGTGGCATGGACAATCGTGCCTGTGGTCATTCTGGTGTTCATCGGTGCTGTCTCACTGCCGATCCTGTTCAAGCAGCAGGAAATCCCCGAGGCTGATCTGCACATCAAGGTCACCGGCTACCAATGGTACTGGGGTTATGAATATGTCGACGATGGCGTGGCCTTTGAAAGCTTCATGATCGGCGAGGGCGAGCTGGAAGACTTCGGCTATGACGAATCGCTTTACCGTCTGGCGACCGACACCGCCGTCGTGATCCCCGTAGGCAAGACCATTGTGATGACCGTCACCGGCGGCGACGTGATCCACTCCTGGACGATCCCCGCCTTTGGCGTGAAGCAGGACGCCGTTCCAGGCCGTCTGGCGCAGCTGTGGTTCAATGCCGAACAGGAAGGCATCTACTTTGGCCAGTGTTCCGAGCTTTGCGGCAAGGACCACGCCTATATGCCGATCACCGTCAAAGTTGTGAGCCAAGAGGCCTATGACGAATGGCTGGCGGCCGCCAAGATCGAAAACCCCGTCTAATCTCGGCGGGGCAATCTGCCCCCTTTTTAGCAGAGGCATCATGACCGACGCGACCTTGCACGACACACCTCACGAGGCCGGAATGGGCGATTACTTTGCCTTGCTGAAGCCGCGTGTGATGTCGTTGGTGGTGTTCACCGCCCTTGTGGGTCTGTTGGTTGCACCGGTGCCGGTGCATCCGTTCATCGGTTTTGTGGGCATCTTGTGCATCGCAGTGGGGGCAGGGGCCTCTGGCGCGCTGAACATGTGGTGGGACGCGGATATCGACGCGCGAATGAAGCGGACCGCCAAACGCCCGATCCCCGATGGCCGTGTGCAACCGGGTGAGGCGCTGGGCCTTGGGCTGGCGCTGTCGGGCTTTTCGGTGGTGCTGCTTGCCTTGGCGACAAACTTTGTCGCGGCCGCGCTCCTTGCCTTTACGATCTTCTTCTATGCCGTTGTCTATTCGATGTGGCTGAAACGCTCGACGCCGCAGAATATCGTGATCGGTGGTGCTGCGGGCGCCTTTCCCCCGATGGTCGGCTGGGCTGTCGCCACAGGCGGCATTGCCATTGAAAGCGTGCTGATGTTTGCGCTGATCTTCATGTGGACGCCGCCGCACTTCTGGGCGCTGGCACTGTTTGTTAAGTCCGACTACGGCAACGCAGGCGTGCCGATGCTGACCGAAACCCATGGCCGCGACAGCACCCGCAAACACATCCTGATCTACACTCTGCTGCTGGTGCCCGTTGCGCTGGGCCTTGGCTTCACATCCATTGGCGGGCCGGTTTATCTGGCGACTGCCGTGGTAATGAACGCGTGGTTCCTCAAAGGGGCCTATGACATCTGGCGGCGCGATGATGCAGCCTGTGCCGCCGACAACCACAAGGTCGAGATCAAGACCTTCAAGGTGTCGCTGTATTACCTTTTCGCCCATTTCGTCGCTTTGCTGATCGACGCGGTTTTGCGCACCAGCGGGGTGCTGTGATGGCGATCAAGGTCGAACATGAACTGCACGAACGCCGCCGTGGCCGCAATTCCGGTGTCGGCCTGCTGCTGATCGGCTTTGTCGCCATCGTCTTTGGCCTGACCGTGGTGAAAGTCCTGCAATTGGGCGAGGCGCAGAAGTTCGAAAAATTTGACCACGTCGCACGACCACAGTTGATCCCACAGGAGGGCGATCAATGATTTTGCCAAACCTGCAAGGGCCGAAGCGCACAGTGGTCCAGACCATTTCGGTCGTTGTGCTGATGGGCGGGCTGGCCTGGGCCTCGGTGCCATTTTATGACTGGTTCTGCCGTGTCACCGGTTTTGGTGGGGCCACCAATGTGGCAGAGGCGGGATCGGACGTGATCCTCGACCAAACCATCAAGATCCGCTTTGACGCCTCGCTAGAGCGTGGCATGCCGTGGACCTTCACGCCCGAAGTGCGCGAGATGGAAATCCGCATTGGTGAGACAGGGCTGGCCTTTTACGAGGCGCATAACCCCACCGACCGCCCTGTCGCAGGGCAGGCGTCTTATAACGTCACCCCTTACGAGGCTGGCGGATTTTTCGACAAAATCGCCTGCTTCTGCTTTGAAGAGCAGGTGTTACAACCGGGCGAAACGATGATGATGCCGGTCAGCTTCTTTGTGGACCCCGCCATCGTGGACGACCGCGAAGGGCAATATGTGCATACGATCACATTGTCCTACACATTTTACGAAATTGACCTGCCCGAGGATGAATTGGCGCAGGCTGCTTTGACAATCGACACGCCAGTCGCCATAGACTGAACGAAGACCAAGCCCTAGGGAACAACGCTCATGGCCCACGAAAAGAACCACGACTATCACATCCTGAACCCCTCTATCTGGCCGTTGATCGGTGCGCTGGGCGGTTTTGCGATGCTCTTTGGTGCTGTGCTTTGGATGCACGGCTCTGGCCCGTACCTGTTCCTCGCCGGTCTGGCCGGTGTGCTGTACACCATGTATGCTTGGTGGGCCGAGGTGGTGACCGAAAGCCAGGTGGGGGATCACACCCCGGTTGTGCGGATTGGTCTGCGCTATGGCTTTATCTTCTTCATCATGTCCGAAGTGATGTTCTTTGCCGCATGGTTCTGGTCGTTCTTCAAACACGCCATGTACCCGATGGGGCCACAGTCGCCTGCTGTCGATGGCGTCTGGCCACCTGCCGGGATCGAAACCTTTGACCCTTGGCACCTGCCGCTGATCAACACGCTGATCCTGCTGTGCTCTGGTGCGGCGGCTACATGGGCGCACCACGCGCTGGTGCATGAAAACAACCGCGAAGACATGAAGTGGGGCCTGATTCTTGCCGTGGCCCTTGGCGTGCTGTTCACCATCTTCCAGGTCTATGAATACAGCCACGCAGCCTTTGGTTTCTCTGGCAATATCTATGGCGCCAACTTCTTCATGGCGACCGGGTTCCACGGCTTCCACGTGGTGATCGGTACGATCTTCCTGCTGGTCTGCTTGATCCGCGTCTACAAGGGCCACTTTACCCCTGAAAAGCACGTCGGTTTTGAAGCTGCCGCCTGGTACTGGCACTTTGTGGATGTTGTTTGGCTGTTCCTGTTTCTGGCCGTCTACATCTGGGGTGGCTAAGCGCGCGCCGGGGTAATCCCCGGCCGACCCAAAATTGCAAAGGGCGTGCCGCGGGCGCGCCCTTTTTCTTTGGGCAGGGCGGGGTTCACCCTGCCGCACATCAACGCTATAGACCGGGCGAACAAAGGGGCGGACCTTGCGCAAGATCATCTTTCCATTGCTGCTGACGCTGGCGGGCTGCGCTGTGCTGATCTGGCTGGGTGTCTGGCAGGTGAATCGTCTGGCGTGGAAAGAAGACATCCTCGCTGGAATTGACGCCCGCATGGCAGGCGCGCCCGTACCCTTGCCAGACACACCCACCGAAAAAGCCGACGAATACCGCGCCGTGACCGCAATGGGCATCACCGGCCCGCAAGAGCTGCATGTGCTGACCTCTGGCACCGCCGCCGGCACCGGCTACCGGGTCATCACAAGCTTTGATCTGGGCGGCCGCGTTGTCCTGCTTGATCAAGGGCTTCTTCCGCTCGAAGCCAAGGACACACCCGCCCCGGAACAGGCCGTCACTGTGACCGGCAACCTGCTGTGGCCCGATGATGTCAATTCCTCTACCCCCGACCCCGATCTGCCCAAGAACATCTGGTTTGGTCGTGACCTTGCCGCGATGGCCGACACCCTTGGAACCGAACCGCTTTTGATCGTCGCCGCCGAAATGTCGCCTGCTGACCCCCGTACGACGCTGCTGCCGATAGACAGCGCGAACATCAAAAACGATCACTGGGAATATGCGGTCACCTGGTTTGGCCTTGCCGCCGTTTGGGCGGTCATGGGCGCATTCCTGATCCGCCGCACCCTGCAAAAGGACTGACGCAATGCGTTACATCTCGACCCGTGGCACAGCGCCTGTGCTGACATTCGAAGAGGCGATGCTGACAGGCCTCGCCCGTGACGGCGGCCTTTACGTGCCCGAAACCGTGCCGACCCTGACGCCCGACCAGATCGCCGCAATGGCGGGCCAACCATACGAGGACGTGGCGTTTACCGTTATGCGCCCCTTCATCGGGGACACCTTCACGGATGCGGAATTCAAAGACCTGATTGCACGCGCCTACGCCGGTTTCGGCCACGCCGCCCGCGCACCGCTGGTGCAACTGGCCCCCAACCATTTCTTGCTGGAACTTTTCCACGGACCCACACTGGCCTTCAAAGACTTTGCCATGCAGCTCATCGGCCAGATGTTCCAGGCCGCGCTTGGCCGGTCCGGCAAGCGCGTCACCATCGTCGGTGCCACATCCGGCGACACCGGGTCAGCAGCGATTGAGGCGTTTCGGGGCCTGTCTAACGTCGATGTCTTCATCCTCTACCCGCATGGCCGTGTAAGTGAAGTGCAGCGCCGCCAGATGACCACCCCGACAGAGGCGAACGTTCACGCGCTGGCCGTCGACGGCGACTTTGACGACTGTCAGGCCATGGTCAAAGATATGTTCAACGATTTCGCCTTCCGCGAAGCCGTGTCGCTGGCCGGTGTGAACTCGATCAACTGGGGCCGGGTGCTGGCGCAGGTGGTCTATTACTTCACATCTGCTGTCAGCCTTGGCGCGCCACACCGCGAGGTGTCATTCACCGTGCCCACCGGCAACTTTGGCGACATCTTTGCAGGCTACATCGCCAAGCGCATGGGTCTGCCAATTGCCGATCTGGTGGTGGCGACCAACACCAACGACATCCTGCACCGCACGCTGGAAACCGGCGCCTACACCAAAGAGGGCGTGACACCCACGATCAGCCCCTCGATGGACATTCAGGTGTCGTCGAACTTTGAACGCGCGCTTTTTGATGCCTACAACCGCGATGGCGCGGCGGTGGCGCAGCAGATGGACGACCTCAAACAGGGCGGCTTTCAGATCAGTCAGGGGGCCTATCAGGCGTTGCAGGACATCTACCGCTCTGGCCGCGCATCCGAGGCGGAAACCACCGCCGCGATCAAGCGCTACCGTGCGGACCATGGCGAGTTGCTGTGCCCGCATTCCGCCGTCGGCGTCCACGTGGCAGAGGCGCATCTGGGCACCACGCCCATGGTCACACTCGCCACCGCGCACCCCGCGAAATTTCCTGCCGCCGTGGAAGAGGCAACAGGTGTGCATCCCCCCTTGCCGCCGCGCATGGCGGACCTGTATGAGCGGCCAGAGCGTGTGACACGCACCGCCAACGACCTTGCCGCCATTCAGGCCATCATCACGGAACGGACTGCTTCTTGACCATCGAACTGCACACGCTCTCCAACGGTCTGCGGATCGTCACCGAACATATGCCGGGCCTGCATTCCGCCAGCATCGGCATCTGGGTGCAGGCCGGTGGCCGCCACGAACGGCCCGAACAGAACGGCATCGCGCATTTTCTGGAACACATGGCGTTCAAAGGCACCAAGACGCGCAGCGCGCTGCAGATCGCCGAGGCGATTGAGGACGTGGGCGGCTATATCAACGCCTACACCAGCCGCGAGGCGACAGCCTATTACGCGCGCGTGCTGGAAAACGATGTGCCGATGGCACTGGACGTGCTGTCTGACATTCTGCTGAACCCGGTGATGTCAGACGCCGATGTCGAGATTGAGCGTGGCGTGATCCTGCAGGAAATCGGGATGACGCTGGATACGCCCGACGACATCATCTTTGATTGGCTGCAAGAGGTGGCCTACCCAGATCAGGCGCTTGGCCGCACGATCCTTGGCCCGCAAGAGCGTGTCTCGGGTTTTGGGGGCGATGATCTGCGCGGTTTCATGGGCGAACACTACGGCCCGGGCCAGATGATCCTTGCCGCGGCCGGTGGCATTGATCACGACGCGATTGTCCGGCAGGCCGAGGCGCTGTTTGGTCATCTGCCCGCGCTGACCCGGCCAGAGGGGTTGATCCAGCCTGCGGCCTTTGGCGGTGGCGAGGTGCGGCGCAACCGCGATCTGGAACAGGTGCATTTTGCGCTGGCGCTGGAAGGCCCAGACTACCGCGACCCGATGATCTATACCGCGCAGATCTATGCCTCTGTCATGGGCGGCGGCGTGTCCTCGCGGCTGTTTCAGGAAATCCGCGAAAAGCGGGGGCTGTGCTACACGGTCTTTGCACAGGCGGGCGCCTATGAGGACACCGGCCTTGCAACGATCTACGCAGGCACCAGCGCCGAACAAATCCGCGAATTGGCCGATGTCACCATCGACGAGATGAAGCGCGCCGCAGACGACATGACAGCGGCAGAGGTCGCCCGCGCCCGCGCCCAGATGAAGGCCGGGCTGCTGATGGGGCTGGAAAGCCCGTCCAATCGTGCCGAACGTCTGGCGCGGCTGATGGCGATCTGGGACCGCATTCCCGACATTCCCGAAACCATCGCCCATATCGACGCGGTTACCACCGGCGACGTCAAAGCCTTCGCTGCGCAGATGGCCACGACCGGTGCCGCTCTGGCGCTTTACGGCCCCGCAGATGACGCGCCCACGCTGGCAGAACTGCAGGCAAGGCTTGCTGCCTAATGTTGGGACGGGGGCGGAAACTGCGGCTGGAAACAGAGCGCATGACGCTGCGCCCGCCCCAGCACAGCGACTTTCGCGCCTGGGCCGCGCTGCGGGACGCCAGCCGGGATTTTCTGACCCCGTGGGAACCGTCATGGGCTTCTGACCACCTTAGCCGCAAATCCTTTACCAACCGGGTCTATTGGGCGCAGCGGTCGATCAGCAGCGGATCAGCGGTGCCACTATTTTTGATCCGGCGCGAAGACGATGCGCTTTTGGGTGCGATCACGCTTGATAACATCCGCCGCGGCCCGGCACAGGCCGGCACAACCGGCTATTGGATCGGGCAGCCGCACGCGCGCCAGGGCTACATGCGCGAAGCCATTCAAGCGGTCGTTCACTATGCCTTCGAAGTGCAGGACCTTAGCCGGATCGAGGCGGGCTGCCTGCCCGAAAACACCGCCAGTCGACGGTTGCTGGAACTTTGCGGCTACAAATACGAAGGTGTTGCGCAAAGCTATCTTCAGATCAACGGCCGCTGGCGCAATCACGTGCTTTACGCCAACCTGCGCCATGACCGGCGCGGCAAGACGGACGCTGGATAAGCGACCGCGTAGCGGCAGCCTTTCGGCGTCTCCTCATCTCAAGCGGTCGATTGCGACAAGTGTTTATGCCGCCTTGACCTCACTTTGGTGGGGGGCGATCAACGCCCTCATGCGTCACCTTCTTCTATGTCTTGCCTGTTTGCTGACCCTTGCGGCCTGCGGCTATGTGCCAACCGCCAAAAGCGGTGCGGATGATCCGCTGCTGTTTGACGCGGGCGAGGTCGCGCGTGCAGACAAGATCGCCGTGTTTATCCCCGGAGCGCTGTCGTCGATTGATGTCTTTGAAGGATCGCGCTTTTGGGAAGACGCAGGTTATGCCCGCGCATTTTATCGCTACCCCGGCCTTGATGGCATGGCGATTGACCATCACGTGGACCCCGCGACTGCTGCTGCCCGCATCACCGCCTTTGCCAACCGTTACCCTGACAAGGACATCGCACTTGTGGGCTATTCTACCGGCGGGCTCATCGCGCTGGAAGCAGCAGCCGACATGACCAAGGGCCGCCGCGTGCATGTGGCGGCGATGTCCACAGCGGTTGAATACGGCGGCGGGGTCAGCACCATCGCGCGTGGCGCGCGCGACATCCTGCGCGCCGTGGTTGCTACCAAATCGGTGCGCAAGGCGGACATCTGGAAACGCTACTGGTCGGGGCTTTTATTCGGGCCGGATGCGCTCGATAATCCGCAACTGGCTGCGCCGCTGGCGCAAAAAATCGCCGAGGGCGAAAAGATCTACGTCAAGCTGAACCCGCAGATCGCCATTGCCCACGCGCTGGCCTTGCCTGGTTGGGAACTGCCCTCTGATCTGGACCTGACGGGCGTGGATACGGCGTTTTTCATCGGTCTCAATGATCCGGTCTTTTCAACCGCACAGACCACCGCCTTTGCCGCCCAAATCGGCGGCGTGCCGGTCTACGGCTATCCGGGGCAGGGGCATCTGCTGTTCTTCACCCGGCCCGATGTGTTCCGCGACATGCTGCAATTTGCGGAAGGTGAGGACCCGCTGATCCCCTGAACAAAGGCCGCCTCGCGTCCGGGGCGGCCTTGTGGAAGCATCTCATGCGCAGGCTCGGCATGCAAAATTATCATCCAGTCTGTGAAGTCAGGCAGACAAGCTTCGTGCTACGACCATAGCATAAATCCCGCCAAATTGCGCGGGCTAAGTTTGCAAGTCTTTCAAGCGGTTCAGCACATTCAGCCCCTGCATGTCCAGAAAGTGCAGGATGTCGATGAAGACCCAGTTTTCGGCCAGCTTTTCGCCATCCCGCCTGTAGATATCGACGACCCGCATATCCGCCGCAGGCCCCTTGGGCAGGCCCATATAGCCGCCCAGCGGCGTGACTGACAGGTTCGCCCAGCCGAAAAATCCCCCATACGACCCCTCAGCCAGCTTGGCCTGATGGCCATGGAAAACGCGATTGGTCAGGTGCTTGCGGAATGGCTGCTGGTGCTGGGTGATATAGCGGTCAATCGTATAGGTGGCTCCGATCCCGTCAGGCCCCCACCACAGCATGTCGTCATGCCAGCAGCGCGCCAATTCTTGCTGCGGGGTTTCCCGAGGCTTGGAATCCGGCCCGGTGTTGGAATTGGCAGCAATGTCGCCAATCATCCGGTCGATCAGCGCCAGCGTGGCCATGCCCTCTGCCGGGTCGTGCGTGTCGTAAAGTAAGCCGTCATGGGTCAGCGGCCCCGGTTGCACCAGATGCTGGCCGGTCTGCGGGGGCAGGGGGCGCAGCCCCGCCTGATGCATCAGGTGGATCAGATCGCAAAACAGCGCGGTCTCCACGATCTTGCCGTCCTTAACGCAGTTGAACTCTGCATAGCGCAGCATGGTGATCTTGCCGGTGGGCGGAATGCCCAGAAATGGCGCATCAAAAAGCCCCATCAGATGCCCCATCGACACCACCCATGTGCCGGGCCGCCCAGCGGCCACATTGGTGCCCGCAAAAAAGATGTCAGGCCGCCGCTGCACCCGCGACATCGCGGTCAGGAATGGCGCCCAGAAACTCTCTGCAACGGCGTTTGCCCCGCGCTGTTCATAGAACGGATGCATCCCGCGCCAATGCCATTCGGGGCTCGTGCGTGCCGCCAGCACATCCGCCACGGTCTGGGGTGTGGCCGCAGCCAGCGCATCGTAATGCGCCAGCACAATGGCCTTCGCGTCTTGAAATGTCATCTCTTAGCCTTTGACTGCACCTGCGGTCAGACCAGACACGATTTGACGCTGGAAGAACATGATCATCACGAACAAGGGGGCTGTGATAGACACCGCAGCGGCCACCGCGAACATCACGTTACCCTTGGTCTGCGTGGTGCCAAGGAAGCTGACGATCTTGGGCACCATCGTCTGGTTTTCCTTGGTCAGCAGCATCGTGGTCACCGCGAAATCGTTATACGCGAGCAGAAAGCTGAACAGCCCGGTGGTGATCACACCGGGCCACATGACCGGGATGATCACATGCCGGAACGCCTGAAACCGGGTGCAGCCGTCAACCATGGCACTTTCATCCAGATCAGCTGGGATGTTCTTGAAGAACGAATGCAGCATCCACAGCGTGAACGGTTGGTTGATCGCGACCAGCACGATGATTGTTGTGTACAAGTGGCCCCAAAGGTTCCACTCAAAGAACGGCAGCAGATAGCCCGACACCAGCGTGATCGGCGGCATCGCCCGGAAAATCAGCGCAAAGAACAGAAACCAGAACGCATAGCGGAACCCGGATCGCGCCAGCGCATAGCCCCCCAAGGTGCCGCAGGTCAAAGAGATGGACACCACGCAGACACAGACGATCACCGTGTTCATCGCCGCACGCCAGAATTCTTCCTGCACCCATGCGCCGTAGTAGCCATCGCCGGTAAAGGCCCCGCCCGTCTCAGCGGTGGTCAAGGGGCCGACAATCGCGTTCAGCCAGTCGGCCTTGGAAAAGAAATCCCCCTCGACCTTAAAGCTGCCCCATGCAGTCCACAGGAACGGAAACGCCGCAATCACCAGCCACAGCAGCAGAAACAGCGTGGCAAGGACAACAACCGGTAGGGGGCGCGAAGTGGCTTTGCTACTCATTTTATGTCCTCGGGGTAAAGTCGCGATAGGTGCGCACCAGCACCGGTGACAAGAGCAGCGCGACACCCAAAATGGTCAGTACGGATGTGGCGGCGGCAGAGGACAACAGACGGGTCTCGCCCCCCAGATCGCTGAAAATGAAATAGGACAGCGACTGCGCATGGGCCTGTGCCTGAAAACTGACCAGCGGCTCAAAGACCCGGAAATTGTCCATCAGTTGGATCAGCGCGATGAAAGTGGTCAGCGGGAAGAGATGCGGGATCACAACATAGCGGATCCGCTCCCACCGGCTGGCGCCATCAATCAAGGCGGCCTCGATCGTATCCTGGTTCACGGTCTGCAGACCGGCGTAATAAACGACAAATGCAAACGGCGCCGAATGCCAGACGCCATAGACCATCAGCATGATCCAGGTCAGCGTGGTGTCGGCCTTGACCGACAGGCCCGGATCGTCGGTCAGCCATTGCAAGGCAGCCCCCAAAACGCCGCGCGCATCCACCATCCAGAACAGGATCAACCCGCCCACAATCGGTGTTACGACCATCGGCAGCAGCGACAGAAAGATCGTTGGCCCCTTTAAGAATCGCGCGACCGAATTGACCGCCAACGCAATCATGAAACCCGCGATGATCGTCAATGGCGTGACAATGAACGTATAGGTCAACGTGAACGCCATCGCCCGGTAGAACGGCAGGTTCATGAGCGCCGCACCAAAGTCGGGCAAGGCGTCCGCCTCGCGCCACGCCCCGCCCACTTCGGCAAAGGCAAGGTGGTTGCGGTCGGTGTAGATTTCGGTGCCCGCAAAGCGGCCCAGCGGCTCTGCCTCTTTCAGGGCCTGCGTCGCCTCTTGATTAACGGCGGTGCTTTCGGTGCAGCCAAACGGGCCACAGTTTTCGACCGTCTCGATGACCTGTTCATGCGCAGCATAGAGCGATTGCGTGACGACCGAAACGATGGGCAGTGCGATGAAAAGCAGCATCAGAACTGCGGATGGCAGAACAAACCAAAAGAATGTGCCGTGCTTCATGACAATGCCCCCAAATTGGATCGGGAAGGGCGCGAACGCCCTTCCCAAGTTAGTTTACTGCAGAAAGCCCTGCTCGGTTGCGGCCGTGGTGTATGCCGCTTCCACATCCGCCAGCGCCTGCTCGGCAGATTCGTTGCCCTGCAGATAGTCAGCCAGGTTGTCACCCAGTGCGGTGTGCAGCAGACCCATAAACGGCAACATCGGATAGGGGTTGGCACCTGCGGCCACAGTGGCCAGCACGCCTTCGTTGACCGGCTGCGCCTCGAACCCGTCCATCAGCCAGACCGCCTGTGACATGGTTTCGTCGTTCAGCAGCGCGGGCGAGGTTGCGTGTGCCAGCGCCTGAAACGTTGCGGCAGCTTCTGCGTCGCTGATGTTCTTGGCAACGGTCCAGCCATCCCACCACAGCGTTGAAGCGGCGACGCCGCTGTCACCCACGGTCAACGGGCCACCGGCGACAGTATTGGAATAGACTTCCATGGCAGAGCCTTCGTCGTCCATCAGAACGCCCGTTCGGCTGCCCCACATGTTCATGAGTGCCACGTTGCCAGCTTCCCATTCTGCAGATGTCGCGTTGCTGTCATGGGTCAGGAAGTCGGGGTTCATGTACTCGGTCAGCGCCTTCATCGTCTCAAGCGCCAAGATACCCTGTGCGTTGTTGATGCTGACGTTGGCGGTGCCGGGCTCAAAGAACGCGCCGCCTGCGCCCAGATACATGTTCACGAATTCCTCGGCCAAGTTCCAGCCCGCGGCATAAGCACCACCCACCGGGTTTTCCATGATGCCTTCGGCGCGGATCTTCTCGGCTGCGGCGAGAACCTCTTCGTAAGAGGTCGGCACATCCATGCCAATCTGCTCAAGCACGTCGCGGCGGTACACAAGGTGCTGTGCGTTCGCCATAAAGGCCACAGCCATCACTTGACCATCAATGGTGATCAGCTGGCGCGCGGGAATGTCCTGACCATATTCAGCCACCAGATCATCCAGCGGGCGGATCACGTCTTCGTTGATCAGCGCCACGATGGACGAGTTGGCGATAATGGCAGAGGTGTATTCCGCCGGATTGCCTTGCATACCGGCCAGATTGATCTTCTGGTGGTCGGCGGTCAGGTTGGCTTCAGCCTCGATGCCATTGGCACAGGCCAGTGCGGCGGCAGCCACGGACTGGATCGCAGGGAATTCGTTCCCGACGATGTTGATCCTGCCTTCGCTGACGTCACATCCGTGACCTGCGGCAAGGGCCGATGTGCCGCCCAACACGGCCATTGCCGTGCCCATCAGGGCTGTTTTCATCATATTCATGTTCATCACTCCCGGTTTTCTCTTGTCCCGCTTTGCGCGGATTGTGCAGCGCGGCATCTGCTGCCGCTGGCGTGCGCATGGCGGGCGCACGAATCGCTCGACCACTTGCATACGCTTGCAAGTAAACCGCCACAGACCTGCGCCGCGCAAGAAGAATTCGCGCCGGGGCGGAAATATTTTGTCATATTACTTTAGGGCTTGATCGGTTTTGCGACTCGGTCCACAGTTTGCAAACGTATGCAAATCTGGGGGCGATCATGGCGCAAATTGAGCTGCGCAATGTCACAAAGCGCTGGGGGTCATTTATTGGCGTCCATGATTTCAACCTGACCATCGCGGATCAAGAATTTCTTGTTCTGCTGGGGCCGTCGGGCTGTGGCAAGACAACGACGATGCGGATGATTGCGGGGCTGGAAGATGCCAGCGGCGGCGACATTCTGGTCGATGGCAAGCGGATCAACGATCTGGACCCGAAAGACCGGGACGTGGCGATGGTGTTCCAAAGCTACGCACTTTACCCCAACATGAACGTCTACGAAAACATCCGCTTTCCACTGAAGGTGCGCAAGGTGGGGGGCGATCATGATACGTTGGTCAAACGTGCCTCTGCGATGGTGGAGCTCGACGAATTTCTGCACCGAAAACCGGCAGAGCTTTCGGGCGGCCAGCGTCAGCGCGTGGCGCTCGCCCGCGCGGTGGTGCGTGAACCCAATGTGTTTCTGATGGACGAGCCGCTGTCGAACCTCGACGCCAAACTGCGCGTGTCGACCCGCGCGCAGATCAAGAACCTCAGCCACGAGCTGAAGACCACAACCATCTACGTGACCCACGACCAGATCGAGGCGATGACGCTCGCCGACCGCGTTGTCGTGATGAACAAGGGCATGGTCCAGCAGGTCGGCAGCCCCACCGAAATCTACGACAACCCGGCCAATACCTTTGTGGCGGGCTTCATCGGCTCACCCGCCATGAACCTGATCGACGGCACCTTGGAAAATGGGACCTTCACCGCCGACAAGGTCGCCATCAGCGGCCTCGAAAGCCGCCACAATGGCCCCGTGACCCTTGGATTCCGGGCCGAAGATGCAACTGTTGCAGACGGCGCGGGCAATGCCAATTCCACCGTCTATTCGCTGGAGCTGTTGGGCGAGGCGACGATGGTCACAATGCGCGCAGGCGGCACGATCCTGTCGGTGAAATCGGGCAAGGACTACCGCGTTGAAATCGGTGACCCCGTCAGCGCCTCGATCCCCGCAAGCATTTGTCACCTCTTTGATCGCGAAAGCGGCGAGCGTCTGTAGTTCATGCCAACCACCGGTGCATATGATGTGATTGTCGTCGGTGCAGGCTCTGCGGGTTGTGCGGTTGCAGCCGGATTGGCGCGTGCCGGCGTCGGCCGCATCGCCGTGGTCGAGGCGGGCCCGACAGATGCGCACCCCTTTGTCAAAATGCCCTTTGGCCTGATCTGGCTGATGGGCTCGCGCCGCGACTGGCGCTTGAAATCCGCACCGCAACAGGCGCTGGGCGGGCGACAGATCACCATCCCGCGTGGCCGTATGCTGGGCGGGTCAGGGTCGATCAACTCGATGGTCTGGTTTCGCGGACAGCCTGCGGATTTTGACGCATGGAACGTGCCGGGCTGGGGCTGGGCCGACGTCGAACCCGCCTTTGCAGAGGTCGAGGCGGCGATGACCCCCACACCGCTCGACACGCCGCATCCGCTGTCCCGCGCGCTGGGCCGTCTGTTCGGGGCCAACGCTGCTGGCAAGCCAGATCCGGCGCGGCAAAGTGCCGGGGTCTGCGACTTCAACTTGCGGGACGGGCGGCGCTGGTCGCCTGCTGACGCTTTTTTGCGTCCCGTGCAAGATCGGGGTGTGACTGTGCTGACAGGCCATCAAGTGCGCCGGCTTGATCTGACCGGGCGCGCGGCCAATGCGGTGGAATTCACGGACGGCACCCGGATCACGGCGGCCAAAGGCGTGGTACTTTCGGCCGGGGCCATCGGTTCGCCCGAAATCCTCTTGCGCTCCGGCGTTGGTCCCGCCGCTGATCTGGCGGCCGCCGATGTGCCGCTGGTGCTGGATGCGCCGCAAGTAGGCGCAAACCTGCACGACCACCCTGGCGTCGGGCTGCACTTTGCGGGCGCGGAATCGGGCTATGGGCTGACATGGAAACAGGCCGCCAACTGGGCGCTGGCCCCTTTGAACTACCTGGTCCGACGCAAAGGCGTCTTTGCCTCTCCCACGGTCGAGGCGGCAGCGTTCTTCAATGCCCGCGACGAAGACACCGCACCCGATATCCAAAGCCACTTCATCCCGTTCTTCATGAATTGGAAGGGCGGGCGCCTGACTTACGGCTCTGGCTATTTCGCTGATGTCTGCCTTTGCCGCCCCAAGTCGCGCGGCGCATTGCGGATCACACCGCAGGGCACGGCGATTGACCTGGGCCTGTTCAACGACCCCTCTGACCTCGACACGATGGTTGTGGGCCTCAAGCGCCTGCGCCAGATCATCGCCTCCGCCCCCTTTGGCGACCGCGCCGCGCCAGAGGCTTATCCGGCAGGCGCCGCCCAAACCGACGCCGATATCCGGCAGTTCATCCTTGATCGCTGCGGCACCGCCTATCACCCAGTTGGCACCTTGCGCATGGGGCAGGGCGACGCCCCCGTCGCACCCGACCTTGCCGTCAAAGGCATCCGGAACCTCTGGGTCGCGGATGCCTCTGTCATGCCGTCAATCACTTCCGCCAACACCAACGCGCCGTCGATCATGATCGGCCACCGCGCGGGCCAGATCATTGCAAAGGCCGTCGCATGAAGGGATCGCGCCCCGAACAAGCGGTCCTGACCCGCGACACCGACATGTCCAAAACGGACGAGACCCGCGCCGTGATCGAAGGCATGGTCGACGGTCTCAACGATCACCGCATCGGCGACATCGGGGAATTCTTTGCGCAAAGCTTCCGCTGGATGGGCAACACCGGGTGCGGGGTGAAGAACGGGCTGCAAGCCTTTCAAGACAATTGGCAAAAACCGTTTCAGTCCGCCTTCCATGATAAGGTCTGCGTGGACGAGGCGCGGCTCTATATGGGCGAATGGGCCGCCGCCTTTGGCCGGCAAGAGGCGACCCATGGCGGCGACTTTATGGGCGTGCCAGCCTCCGGCAAACGGATTGAAATCCGCTACATGGATTTCTGGAAGGTCGAGGATGGCCGCATCACCGACAATTACGTCATGGTGGATTTCCCCCATGTGCTGGCCCAGCTTGGCGTTGATGTGTTTGGTGGCGAAGGTTGGGAAAAATTTGACCGGGGTGACGCGACCCCGCCTGCGCCATGAGCCATCTCACCCGAAAACAGGCGGTGCGTGATTGGGCGCGGTCCTTTGCCACGCCGGATACCGCCGCACAGCAGCTAGCGACCCGCAACATTTTTGCCAAAGACGCAATTTTCCACGTCGTGCATCCCTGGAACGATATCACCGGTGTTAACGCCTATCTCGACCAGTTCATCGCACCGCTCGCCCGCGCCTTTCGCGGCTTTCACCGCCGCGACGACATCCTGATCGGCGGGGCCTTTGAGGGTGGCGATTGGGTCGCAACGCACGGCAACTACGTCGGCCATTTCGGCGCGCCGCTGATCGGGCTGACACCAAGCGACCGGCTCGAATATCTGCGGTTCGGCGAATTTCACCGGTTTGAAGGCGACCACATTGTTGAGACCTACCTTTACCTCGATCTGCCGCAACTGATGATCGCAACGGACCAATGGCCCGACAGCCACCCCAGTCCCGCGACGCAAAAGGGCTATACCGGCTTCATCCCCGGGCCTGCCACGCAGGACGGGTTGCAACTGGTAGAAAACGATGCGGCCCACAGCACCAGCACCTACCAGCTTGTCACCGACATGCTGTCCGGCCTTGCCACCAAAAACGAAGCTTGGCGGCCGTATTGGCACAACAACATGATGTGGTACGGCCCCGCCGCTTTTGGCAGCTTTGTCGGCGTCGAAGATTTCGCAGCTTTTCAGGTGCCGTTTGAAGGCGCGTTTTCTTTTTGGGGCGGCGGGTCATCGAACAATGGCGTGACCAAGCATTTCACCCGGTTTGGCGATGGCGACTATGCCGCACTGGGTGGCTGGCCGTCGCTGATGACCGTGCGCAAAGACGCTTTTCTAGGCCAGCCCAGCGACGGCGCGACGCTCTTGATGCGCGTCTGCGACTGGTATCGCCGCAGCGGCGATCTGCTGATCGAAAATTGGGTCATGGTCGATATCCCCGACGTGCTCTTGCAAATGGGCGTCGATCTTTTCCCGCAACACCATGCCGTACCACCCGGCCCCCGCAACTTCTGACGAAAGGACGCCCCGATGGCTGTTCGCCACCTCAAAACCGCCCGTTCCGCCGCAGACCGCGCCGCAGATGACGCCAAGACCCGCGCTGTGGTCGAGGCGACGCTGAAAGACATCGAAGACCGAGGCGACGCTGCCGTGCACGACTTGGCCGTGAAATTCGACGCCTACAACCGCGAAAGCTATCGTCTGACCGAGGATGAGATCGCAGCGATCATCGCCAAAGTCTCTGACCGGGACATGGCCGACATCCGCTTTGCACAGGAACAGGTGCGCAACTTTGCGCAGGCCCAACGCGACAGCATGCTGGATATCGAGGTTGAACCAATGCCCGGCGTGATCCTTGGTCACAAGAACATCCCTGTGCAATCCGTGGGCTGCTACGTGCCGGGCGGCAAATTCCCGATGGTGGCAAGCGCCCATATGTCGGTCGCCACCGCATCTGTGGCAGGCGTGCCGCGTATCATCGCCTGCACCCCGCCGTTCAAGGGTGAACCCAACCCCGCCGTGATCGCGGCTATGCACATGGGCGGCGCGCATGAAATCTACGTCCTCGGGGGCATTCAGGCCGTGGGAGCGATGGCGATTGGCACCGAAACCATCGACCCCGTGCATATGCTGGTCGGCCCGGGCAACGCCTTTGTGGCCGAAGCCAAGCGCCAGCTCTTTGGTCGCGTCGGCATCGACCTCTTCGCTGGCCCGACCGAAACAATGGTCATCGCCGATGAGGCGGGTGCCGATGCCGAACTCTGTGCCACTGACCTCTTGGGGCAGGCCGAACACGGCTACAACTCGCCCGCGGTGCTGGTCACCAATTCCGAAAAGCTGGCACAGGACACGATGACCGAAATCGCCCGCATCCTTGAAATCCTGCCCACCGCCGACACCGCGCGTGTATCGTGGGATGACTACGGAGAGGTGATCGTCTGCGACACCTATGATGAAATGCTGGCCGTCGCGGACGACATCGCATCCGAACACGTGCAGGTCATGACCGACCGCGACGACTGGTTCCTTGAGAACATGACATGCTACGGCGCGCTGTTTCTGGGCGCGCGCACCAATGTCTCGAACGGCGACAAGGTCATTGGCACCAACCACACCCTGCCCACCAAAAAGGCCGGGCGCTATACCGGTGGCCTTTGGGTTGGTAAGTACCTGAAAACCCACAGCTATCAAAAGATCACAACGGATGAGGCCGCGGCAGAGATCGGCGCCTATGGCTCGCGGCTCTGTATGCTCGAAGGCTTCGTCGGCCACGCAGAACAATGCAATGTCCGCGTCCGCCGCTATGGCGGGATCAACGTGCCCTACGGCGCTGGCGCCCCCTACAAGGATGCCGCCGAGTGAGTGTAGCTGCCCCAGACCGCCACCGGATCGACCCCCTGCGCGCTGCGATGCGCGATTGGGACCGGCCGGGCGTGGGCGCGGCCTTGCGGGACCTTCTGGCCCCTGACGCAGTGGTCCACCTTTGCCACCCCTTTGGCGATCTGACTGGCCCCGACGCGTGGCTGAAACAGGCCTATACGCCTCTGGCGCAGTCCATGCCGGATCTGGAGCGCTGCGATGCAATCGTGATGTCCGGGCCAGACGATGCAGGCGCGCAGTGGATCGGCTGTGCAGGCCACTACATCGGCACCTTCCTGTATCCGTTCATTGATATCCCGCCCACCGGCCATCTGGCCCATCTGCGTTATCACGAATTCTACCGTTTGGATGGCGACACCGTGACAGAGGTGCAAGCGATCTGGGACATCCCCGACCTGATGATGCAGGCAAACGCATGGCCGATGGTCCCGCCAATGGGTCGTCACCTCTGCGTGCCGGGACCCGCCACACAGGACGGGCTGCGTCGCGGTCCGCGTGACACGGCGGAAAGTGCGGCCTCGCTTGACCACGTGCTGGCGATGCTGGCCGCCATGGGCCGCCACCCCTCAGAACCGCCCGAAGCAATGGAGCTGCCGCGCTTCTGGGATGCGCGCATGATGTGGTATGGCCCCGCCGCCATCGGTACCGCGCGCGGCATCGCGGGCTTTCGACACTGGCACCAGATGCCGTTCCTGTCGGCCATGCCCGACCGGGGCAAATACCGCGACACGCTGGGGTATCACTTCTTTGCCGATGGGCCTTACGTCGCTGTCACTGGCTGGCCCAACATGAAACAGACACTCACCGATGATGGCTGGCTGGGAATCGCCCCCGCCGGCAAACAAGTGACGCTGTGCAGCCTTGATTTTTGGCGCATTGCCGACGGCAAGATCCGCGAAAACTGGGTGATGCTCGATCTGCTGGACCTCTATCGCCAATTGGGGGTGGACGTGTTGGCGCGAATGCGGGCAATGAATGCGGCGCGGGCCACTGGCCCTGCCGCAATTGCAAAGGAATACGCATGATCGACCTGCCGCAAACCCCTACTTTCCGCCTTGATGGTAAACGTGCGCTGGTGGCGGGTGCCTCTTCCGGTATCGGGCTGGGCTGCGCCGTCGCACTGGCGCAAGCCGGGGCCGCCGTGACACTGGCCGCACGATCTGCCGATAAGCTGGCTGAGGTTGTTGCCGCGTTGACCGATGCGGGGCTGACCGCCGACGGCATGGCGCTTGATGTGGTCGACATCCCCGCGACGCAAGCGGCTGTGGCGGGGGCTGGGCCTTTTGACATCCTGGTGAACTCCGCCGGTTTGGCAATTCACTCGCCCGCCGTTGAAACCACGCCAGAGGATTTTTCCACCGTCAGCGACCTTAACTTTAAAGGCGCTTACTTTCTGACCGCCGCCGTGGCCAAGGGGCTTTTGGAGGCTGGCAAACCCGGCAGCTTGATCAACATCACCAGTCAGATGGCCTTTGTCGGGGGCATCGAGCGTGCGGTCTATTGCGGGACCAAACACGCCGTCGAAGGCTTTACCAAGGCGATGGCAATCGAATGGGGCAAGGCGGGCATCCGTGTGAACACGATTTGCCCCACCTTCATCCGTACGCCCTTGTCGGCACCCACCTTCAACAACCCCGACCGCGTCGCGTGGATCATGGAAAAGATCAAGCTCGACCGTGTGGGCGAGGTCACTGATATCATGGGTCCGGTTGTCTACCTCGCGTCTGACGCAAGCGCGATGATGACCGGGACCCACCTTTTGATCGACGGCGGGTGGACGGCAGACTGATGGCAAACGACAAGATCACTTCGCTAGAAGTCGCCAAGCGGGCAGGGGTCAGCCAATCGGCGGTCAGCCGGGTCTTTACCCCCGGTGCCTCGGCCAGCGCCAAAACCGTGGAAAAGGTCAAACGGGCGGCCGCCGAACTTGGCTATCGCCCCAACCGCATGGCCCGTGCGATGATCACAGGCAAAAGCCGGATCATCGGCCTGATCGTCGCCTACCTCGACAATATGTTTTATCCGCTGGCGCTTGAACGTCTGTCCAACGCGCTGCAGGCCAAGGGCTATCACATCCTTGTTTTTACCGCCTCCAATGCGCAGGACCGCGTGGAAGAGGTCGTGTCCGAACTGATGGATTATCAGGTCGACGGGATCATCACGGCGTCCGTTTCCATGTCGGGTGATCTGACAGCGCGCTGCGCAGGCGCTGGCATTCCCGTGGTCATGTTCAACCGGGGACAAGAGGGTGTGGACCTTTCCGCCGTGACATCTGCGAATGTGGCAGGCGGGCGCAAAGTGGCGGATTTTCTGGTTGCCGCCGGACATGCCCGCATTGCCCATATCTCTGGCTGGCAGGGGTCCTCGACGGGCCGCGACCGTCAGCGCGGGTTCTGCGAACGGCTGACCGAACTTGGGCGTCCTGTGCCGCAGATCATCGACGGAATGTATAACCGCGACACGGCTGCGGCTGCGGCCCAGACGCTGATGCAATCTGCCACGCCGCCCGATGCGATCTTTGTGGGCAACGACCACATGGCCTTTGCAGTCATGGACAAGCTGCGCGGTGACCTTGGCCTGCGCGTGCCGCAGGATGTGGCAATCGTTGGCTATGACGATGTACCCACCGCCGCTTGGGCCGCGTATGACCTGACCACCGTGCGCCAACCCGTCAACCAGATGGTCGAGGCCACAGTGGACCTTCTATTGACCAAAATCGCAGATCCCATCGCCCCGGTCCGCCGGGTCGAAATCGACGCCCCCCTGATCCCGCGCGGCTCTGCCCCAACAAACCAAAGGACCACCCCATGAAGGGCTTTTCCAATCGGTGGAAGGACTTCCCCGACTATATCATCGGCATCACCAAAGAGATTTGGGAGGACCGCGGCGTCGGCACGCTGAACCACTACTACAGCGATGATATCCCGGTGCGCTCGCCCATGGGGGTCCAGCGTGGCAACACGGCGGTGATCGCCAGCACGATGGCGACAATCAACGAGTTTCCCGACCGGCAGCTTTTTGGCGAAGACGTAATCTGGTCAGAACATGAAACCGGCCTGTTGTCCTCGCATCGCCTGAACACCGTCGCCACCCATAGCCGCGATGGTGCCTTTGGCCCTGCGACGGGCAAGCAATGGAACATCCGCGTGATTGCCGATTGCGCCGCCAAGAACGACACGATCTTTGATGAATGGCTGATCCGCGATTATGGCGGCATCGTCCGCCAGATCGGCAAGGACCCGCGCGAATTCGCAGCACAGCTGATCGCGGACGAAGGTGGACCGGACACGGCCTTCATGCCGTTCCTGCCGGAAAACGATGTCGTGGGCGACTACAAAGGCACCGGCAATGACAATGCATGGGGCCAGCGCTATGCCGACACGCTGACCCGGATCATGAACCATGATTTCAACCACATCCGCGAAAGCTATGACCGCGCGGTCATCGGCGAATACGCAGGCGGGCAGACCCTCACAAGTGCAGAGGAATGCACGAAATTCTGGGTTGGTCTGCGGTCGTCTTTCCCCTCTGCCACGTTCAAGATCCACCACCAGATCGGTATGGATGCCGATATGTTGTCACCCCGTGCGGCGATCCGCTGGTCGCTGGACGGCACCCACGACGGCTGGGGTAGCTTCGGTCGCCCCACCGGTGCCCGCGTCCACGTCATGGGCATGAGCCATGCAGAGTTTGGCCCCTTTGGCCCCGATGGCATCGGTCTGCGCCGTGAATTCGCACTTTATGATGAAATTGCGATCTGGAAACAGATCCTGATGGCGCAGGGATAGACCCGATGACCCCGGCCGAGATGGAAGCCCGCACTGTCCGCTATGGCGACCTGCAGCCTTGCAAAACCGCCTTTATCGACGCCCACACACCCGGGTCGGACCAAAAAGAGAACTTCACCATCATCGGCGGCGGTGTTTCAGAATCGCCTGACCAATACGTTCACATCGGCATCCCGCACGGCTTCAACATCGGCGCGGCGGGCCAGCCGCCAAGATGCCGGAACTCCTTGCATGACCATAACACAGCCGAAGTGTTCTTTGTCCTCAAAGGCCGCTGGCGGTTCTTCTGGGGGCGCTGGGGGACAGCGGGTGAGGTGGTGCTGGAAGAGGGCGACATCTTCAACATCCCCACGGGCATCTTTCGCGGGTTTGAAAACATCGGCACCGACTATGGGATGATCATGGCGATCCTTGGCGGTGACGATGCCGGTGGAGGCGTGATGTGGGCCCCGCAAGTAATCGAAGACGCCGCCGACCACGGTTTGATCCTGGGCGACAACGGTAAGCTTTATGACACCAAAAAGGGCGAGACGCTGACAAACGGCGTCAAACCCATGCCATTAATGAGCGATGAAGACTTGGCGAAAAGGCCCGAATTGTTAACGCACGACGTACTGCCCAATCACGTGGCCCGCTATCTTGATATGATGGCGCTGGCAGACCGTGATCCGGTCACGGTGATCGGTGAAACCGGGCTTTTGCGCGACAAGCCGGGGTTCGAGATCAGCTTTATGAACCAAAACTCGGCCTCGGATGCGATGCACAGTCATGAAAATCCTTCTGTGCTTATGCCAATGCGGGGTCACTGGCGGGTCAATTGGCCCAACGGGGCCGCAACTTTGGCCCCCGGTGACACCATGTCCGTGCCTGAAAACCTGCCCCACAACGTTGTACCCTCGATGACGGGCGAGGCTTCGCTGTATCACGTCGTCGCCACCGGCGATCCGGCCGGACACACGTGGAAAGGTTAACCGCGATTAAGAAAATGGTATGCATGGGGTGTGTATGGTTTGTGCATCCTTTCTGCCCCACAAAAAGGACCGTTCGATGACCAAGATTTTGACCAGCCACGTCGGCTCTCTTCCCCGAACACAAGAGGTCGTGGATTTCATTTTTGCCCGTGAACATGGGCACGCCTATGACGCCGGTGCCTTTGATGCGGCGATGACGGCGGCTGTCGATGAAACCGTGCGAAAACAAAAGCTTGCAGGCGTCGACATCGTGTCTGACGGGGAAACGTCCAAGATTTCCTACGCCACATACGTCAAGGATCGCTACACCGGTTTCGACGGTGACAGCCCCCGCAATGCACCTGCAGACCTCAAGCAATTTCCCAGCTTTCTCAAGCGTTTGGCCGATGACGGCGGCACCCCGCAATACGCCCGACCCATGTGCGTTGGTGAGGTAAAGTCAAAAGGGCAGGGCGAGTTGGAAAAAGACATCGCCAATCTTAAGGCGGCGATGGCTGCGCATGGCGTTGATCGCGGCTTTATGAACGCGGCAAGTCCCGGTGTTATCTCTTTGTTTTTGCAGAACGATTTCTACAAAACACGCGAGGCTTATCTGGCCGCCCTGGCGGACGCAATGAAGGCCGAATACGAAACCATCGTGGCCTCCGGCCTTGATCTGCAACTGGATTGCCCGGACCTCGCACTGTCGCGTCACATGTTGTTTAACGATTTGTCGGATGATGAATTTTTGAAAATCGCCGCCAGCCATGTCGAGGCGCTCAACCACGCTTTGCAGGATGTCCCGGCTGAAAAAGTCCGCGTTCACATCTGTTGGGGTAACTACGAAGGCCCGCATGTCTGTGACATCCCGATGTCCAAGATGTTCGATACGCTGATGAGCACCAAGTCGCGTTATGTGCTGTTTGAAACCTCGAACCCGCGCCACGGGCACGAATGGTCGGTGTTCAAGGATCGCAAAGGCGACATTCCAGACGACAAAGTGCTTGTGCCGGGGGTTGTGGATACGACGACGAACTTTGTGGAGCATCCCGAACTTGTCGCGCAACGCATTGAAAGATTTAAGGAAATCGTCGGGTCGGATCGTGTGATCGCGGGCTCTGACTGCGGCTTTGGCACCTTTGCGGGCTTTGGCGCAGTGGACCCTGAAATCGCTTATGCCAAGCTGGGCGCGCTGTCCGAAGGGGCCAAGCTGGCAAGCGCATGACACCGCTGATCCTGTTGCCCGGAATGATGTGTGACGCGCGGCTTTTTGCCCCGCAAATCAATGTCTTGCCTGATGCGCAGGTCATGCCGATTGACGCCCATGATACCGTTGCCGCACTGGCCGCTGACGTTCTGGCACAGGCACCGCCATGTTTTGCGATTGCCGGTCTGTCGATGGGCGGCATCGTCGCGATGGAGGTTCTGCGCCAAGCCCCTGACCGCGTTGACCGAATTGCGCTGCTGGACACCAACCCCAAGGCTGAACACCCCAACTTCGCTGCCTCACGCGAACCGCAAATCGCAAAGGTTGCAAAGGGCGACTTGATCCCCGTGATGCGTGATGAAATGAAGCCGAATTACCTGACAGACGGCCCCAATCGCGCAGCCATCCTTGACCTCTGCATGGACATGGCAGCTGACCTTGGCCCTGACGTTTTCATCCGCCAATCCCGCGCGTTGCAAACCCGGCCAGACCAGCAGGATACGCTGCGTAACTGCCAGGTTCCGGCACTGATCCTCTGTGGGCGCGATGACGCCCTTTGCCCTGTCCACCGGCATCAATTGATGCATGATCTGATTGCGCGAAGCACCCTGCATATCGTTGAAAATGCAGGGCACTTACCCACCCTTGAACAACCCGATGAAACAACCGCAGCGCTCATGCGCTGGTTAGAGGCCAAATGAACGACGCCCTACTGACGCTCTTGAAAAGCGTCGACACCCCCACCGTCTGTAACGCAATCGAGGTCGCCCAGGGCAAGCGCGGCTTTAACGCCTTCACCCGCGGCACGGTGTTAATCAGTGAACCCGAAGGTGTGATTGTCGGCTACGCGAGCACCGCGAAAATCGCGGCTGTCGCGCCGCCGTCAGAAGCGCCCGAAGTGATCCGGACCCGGCGCATGGCGTACTACAAACAAATGGCCGAAGCGCCGCAGCCCAGCATCTGCGTGATCGAAGATGAGGACGGCGAAAACGCCATCGGTGCGTTCTGGGGCGAAGTGAACACGACAATCCACAAGGGATTTGGCATGTCCGGCACGCTGACCAATGGCGTGATGCGCGACCTCGGAGATATGGCGCCGGATTTCCCTGTCATTGCAGGCTCTGTCGGGCCAAGCCATGGGTTTGTCCATGTCACGGAATTGAATGGCCCGGTCACGGTCTTTGGCATGACGGTTACGCCCGGCGACCTGATCCATGCCGACCGTCACGGCGCGGTCGTGATCCCGCCGGAGGTGGTGGATGATCTGGCGGGTGCGATCAGAAAAATGCAGGATACAGAACACCTTGTGCTGGGACCAGCCCGCGAAGACGGCTTTGACTTTGCCGCGTTCGAAGTCGCCTGGACCGCCTTTGAAAAAGCTCGAACCTGATGCGCTGATTGCCCTTTTCGCCGGGCGATGTATCTAGGGCGGAAAGGAGAGTTTGATGCTCAACCCCGCCGATGATGCCTTTATCGCCAAGCTGCGCGATCTCCTGCCAGTGGCCGCTTTCAAAGCCAATGGCTCAGCCTATCTGACCGAACCGCGTGGCCGTTGGCAGGGGCAGGGTCTGATCGTCGCACCGGCAACCACCGAAGAGGTGGCGACGGTAGTCGGCGCCTGCAATGCGGCCCGCATCGGGGTTGTGCCATATAGCGGTGGCACCGGGCTGGTCGGTGGGCAGATCATGCCCGAAGGCCCCGTTCCTGTTGTGCTTTCACTTGAGCGGATGAACAAGATCCGCGCCGTCTATCCGCTTGAAAATACGATGATTGTGGATGCGGGTGTGATCCTTGCGGATGTGCAGAACGCGGCGGTTCAGGCGGGCAGACTGTTCCCCTTATCGCTTGCCTCCGAAGGGTCCGCGAGGATTGGTGGGCTGCTGTCCACCAATGCCGGTGGGGTGAACGTGCTGCGCTATGGAAACGCCCGTGCGCAATGTCTGGGGCTCGAGGTCGTGCGCCCCGATGGCACAATCTGGCACGGGCTGTCGCGGTTGCGCAAAGACAATACCGGCTATGACCTGCGCAACTTGATGATCGGGGCCGAAGGGACGCTGGGCGTCATCACCGGTGCGGCCTTGCGTCTGGCGCCACAGCCCGCAGACGTCGGCGCCGCCATGATGGCCGTGGCGTCACCTGCCGCTGCACTGGAACTCCTCTCTCTGGCGCAAGCGCAGTTGGGAGATGCGGTGTCTGCTTTTGAGTTGATCCACAGGCAAGGGTTTGATTTCTTGGCTGAAACCGGGCCAGAGGTGCGATTGCCATTTGCGGATTTGCCAGAGTGGATGGTGCTGGTTGACCTTGGCATGCCCCAAGGGCTGGCCCCGGACACAGCGCTCGAACGGCTCTTTGTGGCGGGAGTTGAGGCTGGGTTGGTCAGCGATGGCGTGATCGCGCAATCCCGGGCTGACCGGCAGGCGTTCTGGCACATCCGCGAGAGCATTCCCGAAGCGAACCGCCGTATAGGATCGGTCAGCAGCCATGACATCGCGTTGCCATTGGGGGCCGTGGCGGAGTTCATCGAGAAGGGGCGTGTCGTGATTGGTGACCTTGGCGATTTCCGGATCAATTGCTTTGGCCATCTGGGGGATGGAAACCTGCACTACAACGTGTTCCCGGTCCCGGGGCGCAGCAGGGACGATCATCTGGGTGATCGCGAGGCTATCAAGACGGCCATTCATGATCTGACCCATCAAATGGGCGGATCTGTCAGCGCCGAACACGGGATCGGACGGTTGAAAGTGGCCGACCTACAGACCTATGGCGATCCGGCGAAATTGATGATGATGCGCGCGATCAAGGCAGCCCTTGATCCGGCAGGCATCATGAACCCCGGTACCGTCTTGCCAGCCTGAGCCAAAGGGGCGGCTGCGCCGCACGACATTCTGGTGTGTGTGGCCCCCGCGCGCCTGTTTACCGGAGTGTTGCGCGGGTTGCATGTGCGGGAGCCTGCGGCGCGCATATTTTCATTCAAAAGAAAGACCAAGTTAAGGGCTTTGTAACCACGTTCGGCCAAGCTGAATGCGCGGTACAGGCAGGCATGCCGATGACCGCTGACGAAGAAAGACGCGATCGCGCCCGGCGCACCTGGTGACAAGGGGCCGGTCGCGCACTTTCTTTTGAATGAAAATATGCCGGGGGTGCGGGGGCTGGCCCCCGCGTGGTCTGGACCTGCGCCCTAGTCGCCCTCAAAGGCGCAGAGGGTGTGGACATCCATGCCAAGTGCTTCCAGCTTTTTACGGCCACCAAGATCGGGCAGATCAATGACAAAAGCACATCCCATGACCACGGCGCCCATGCGCTCGATCAGTTTAATGCCTGCCTCTGCTGTGCCGCCGGTTGCCAGTAGGTCATCGACCATCAGAACGTTTTCGCCGGCCTGCAGCGCGTCGTCGTGCACTTCCATGACTGCCTCGCCATATTCCAGCGTGTAGGCCTGTTCGATGGTTTGTCCTGGCAGCTTGCCCTTTTTGCGGATCGGCACAAAACCGACCGAAAGCTGATGCGCGATGGCGCCGCCCAGAATGAAACCGCGCGCTTCGAGCCCAACGACGCGATCAATGGGCTGACCCGCATAGGGGTGCAGTAATTGATCAATCGCGATGCGAAAGCCGCGCGGATCCGCGAAGAGCGTGGTGACATCGCGGAACATGATCCCGGGCTTGGGAAAATCCGGTATCGTGCGGATGTAGTCAGAAACAGTTTTCATTGGGGTGCTTTCAGTGAAAGGACGCGGCCTGCGACAGCATCAAGTTTAGAGATCAGCACAGGATCACGGTTTTGGGCGGCGGTCATGATGGCATTGTCAAGCGCGCGGTCGCAGCCATGCGGGCAGGCTGTGCGGGTGTCGGGCAGGGCGTCGGCCAATGCAAGGACAAGATCACGGGCCTTGGTGCCATTGCCTTGCAAAGTGGCGATTACGTCAGCGACGTCGACCGCGCCGTGATCGGGGTGCCAGCTGTCGTAATCGGTGATCATGGCGACAGAGGCATAGCAAAGCTCTGCTTCGCGGGCGAGTTTCGCCTCTGGCATATTGGTCATGCCGATCACATCACAGCCCCAAGCGCGATACATCAGGCTTTCGGCACGGGACGAGAATTGCGGCCCCTCCATCGCAAGGTAGGTGCCGCCATCGTGCATCGTGACACCGGCTGTTTGGCCCGCAGTCAGGCAAGCGGAAGACAAGCGCGGGCAGGTGGGGTGGGCCACGCTGACATGGGCCACGCAGCCGGTCCCGAAGAACGACTTTTCGCGTGCAAAGGTGCGGTCAATAAATTGATCAACAACGACAAAATCGCCGGGGGCCATATCTTCGCGGAACGACCCGCAGGCGCTGATACTGACCACATCGGTGACACCAAGTCGCTTGAGAGCATCGATATTTGCGCGGTAGGGCACCGTGGTTGGGCTGTGGACGTGGCCGCGACCGTGGCGCGGCAGGAACACCACGGAAAGGCCAGACAAAACGCCGGTCAGCACAGAATCCGACGGTGCGCCCCAGGGGCTGTCGACTGTGACCCAGCGCGCATTTTGCAAACCGGGGATGTCATAGAGTCCAGATCCACCGATTATCCCCAGCTTTGTCATCTTTTCGCCCCTTGCGACCGGTAGCCGAACGTCATGACGCTACACAACCAAAGCTTGCCGGGCGTGACAAGCCCACACGCGCACAGACGACTGCCCTGGTGGTGGGCCGCTCTGTGGTTGGTTGGGTTTGTTGCAGGGCTGATTGTCATGCTGTTTGTCGCAATTGTGCCTAGCGGCGTGATTTATGCCCCCGGCATTGCAACAGCGTTCCATTGGCCGATCATTGCAGTGGCCGCCGCCTACGGGGGTGTGACTGCATTGGCAGGTCACCGTCTGGAAACCTGGCGCATGGCGATGTGGGGAGAGTTTTGGGGTCCCCAAATGATGGGGTTGTTTCTGGCCGTCGCCGCAGGTTTTGCCGGGTGGATGCATCTGCACCTGACGTTGCCGCTTGTGTTTTTGTTGGTGCCGTCAGATCGGTTTGAAATGCAGGTTGAGATTGAGGCCATCAGAGGTGGCGGCAAGGCTGAGGCTGGGATCGAGCAGGTGGTGCTTGATTTTGCGGGACAGCCGCACCTGCCTTACGAAGCTGTATTTGCGGGCATGGGGCGATTTGACCGGGTTGCCATGCCGGACGCCATGGGCTTGACGGTGCTCGCCCCCGGTTCGGTCTATACGTCGCCAGTGCCAGCCCTCATCTCTGGTCGCGGCAACGGGATTGTGCTGCATGTCGAAAGTGTCACCCTTTTGCCCTGATACTGCCCGCACAAGACAATTCGCCTCAGGTGGGGTGACATCTTAACACCGTCAGGCTAGGTGGCCTCAAACGCACCAATCACAAGAGTATCGACATGGCCCGTGCCCTTTTGGCGACCTTCGCCGATAGCCTTTCCTTGACTGATCCCAGCGCACCGCTGACGCCGGGCCGGTGGAAGACAGAAATCCTGTCTGGCCTGACAGTTGCATTGGCGCTTGTGCCAGAGGCCGTGGCCTTTGCCTTTGTCGCAGGGGTGCACCCGCTGGTCGGGCTTTATGCTGCCTTTATTGTCGGTCTGATTACTGCGGTGATTGGTGGACGTCCGGGCATGATCTCTGGTGCGACGGGGGCGCTGGCAGTCGTGATGGTCAGTCTGGTCGCGCAGCACGGGGTTGAATACCTTTTTGCGACGGTCGTGCTGATGGGGTTGATCCAGATTTTTGTCGGCATCATGCGTTGGGGCAAGTTCATTCGATTGGTGCCGCATCCAGTCATGTTGGGCTTTGTGAACGGCCTTGCCATTGTGATTTTCCTTGCGCAACTGGGACAGTTTCAGGTGCCGGGATCGGCAGAACATGCGGGTCACGGAATGGCGAATGGCGATTGGCTGACGGGCATGCCGCTGATGCTGATGCTGTCGCTGACGGCGGTCACAATGGCGATCATCTGGGTCATGCCGCGTGTGACCACAGCGATCCCGGCCCCCCTTGCGGGCATTGCAATTGTTGCGGCCATTGTGATTGGTTTTGGTCTGGACGTGCCGCGCGTCGGAGATTTGGCCAGCATTGAGGGCGGACTGCCGCCTTTCCATATCCCGATGGTCCCGCTGAATTGGGAAACGTTTGAGATCATCCTGCCTTATGCGCTGATCCTTGCGGCCATTGGTCTGATCGAAAGCTTGCTGACCCTGAACCTGGTGGGCGAAATGACCAACCAGCGTGGCGGCGCCAGCCAGGAATGCATCGCCCAGGGCGTGTCCAACACCGTGACGGGTTTCTTTGGTGGGATGGGTGGCTGTGCGATGATCGGGCAGTCAATGATCAACGTCAAATCCGGCGGCCGCACCCGCATTGCAGGGATCGCGGCGGCGCTGTTTTTGCTGGCGTTCATCCTTTTTGCCAGTGGCCTGATCGAGCAGATCCCGCTGGCCGCGCTGGTTGGCGTGATGTTCATGGTTGTGATCGGGACGTTTGCGTGGAACAGCCTGACGATCCTGCGTAAAGTGCCGCGCACCGATGCTTTTGTGACCATTTTGGTGACAATCGTGACGGTCGCCACTGACCTGGCCACGGCCGTGGTCGTCGGTGTGATCGTCAGCGCGCTGGCCTATGCCTGGCAGAACGCCACGCGCATCCACGCGATCAAGCGCGAAAGCCGCACAGAAGAGGGTGCGCAGGTCTATGAAATTCAAGGGCCATTGTTCTTTGGCTCGTCCGATGGGTTCACAGAGATTTTCGATGTTGATGCCGACCCTGACACTGTGATTGTTGACTTTGCCAACAGCCGCGTGGCTGACCAATCCGCCTTGCAAGCGATTGAGGCTGTTGCGGCCAAGTACGAAGAGGCCGGCAAGCGGATCATGCTTCGGCATCTTAGCCGGGATTGTCACAAGTTGCTGACCAAGGCAGGTCACCTGATGGTCGATAGTGATGATGATCCCGACTATGCGATTGCGGTCGATTACGACGTGCGCACCGGCATTATTGGCGGGCACTGATCCGGCGGGTGATCCGTTCGGGCAGGGGGCTCTTACGCTGGTCGCCTCGCCAGATCGGGTGAGCAACCGGGTCCTTGCTGCGCAGCAGAAAGCGCGAGATCACTGACCAGTAGGATGCAAAGTAATAGGCATGATTGCGGCGCAGATAATGGTCCCGATTTGACCGGTAAAGTGCTGGCAAGCGGAACCAGCTGACCTGTGGATGCATGTGATGCACGACGTGGTAGTTGTTGTTCAGGAACAGCAGCGCCAGCAGCCCGCGATCCTCGATCACCACGGTGCGGCCGCGTGCGCTTTCATGGGCCTGATGTTCCAGAAAGGTGCGGATCCGCAATAGGGCCAAGCCGCCATAAGCCGCGAGCCCGTAGGCCCAAAGCGGCAAGGTGCCGACAGTGATCAGCCAAGCCAGAATGACCACACTGGCAACCGCATGCAGGCCCCAGGCCCGCAACACGGCCTTATCGCCCATGCGGATCAGCAGCCAATCTGCGTGCATGAACTTGATCTGACCGATCAATGGTCCCAAGATCATCCGCCCCAGCAACGTGTTGTTGAATTGCATCAATCCTTGCAGGGTTTTGGGCATCCGTTCCCAGATCACCGGGTCGATATAGTTGGTTTCGGGATCGTCATAAGGATCGGTCAGCATCGCATCGCGATGGTGTTCCAGATGCGTGTCGCGGAACCGCTGGTAGGGAATTGCAAGGTTGAGCGTCAGAAACACCAAGCCTTCGTTCAGGCGCTGACTACGAAACGGGTGACCATGCAGAACTTCATGCTGAAGCGAGGATTGCAGTGCCACCAGCGGCGCAAGGACGACCACGGCCAACCAGACCGATATCTCAGGAAGCCACACCGTGGCTGCCGCCCAACCGCTGTAACATAGCACGATCAACACCAGCGTTGGCCAGTCCCGCATTCCGTCCCCAATTTTCGCTGTCCCTGCGTCAGCGATAACAGATCCGTGATGTCAGGGCTTGTCAGTTAGCGCCCATTGGCATGCCGCTTTTGGACTATTCCTGATCGGGACGATTCAGGCTGAACACCTCGCGCACGGTGGTGTAGTCGCGATATCCAAGCCGTGACAGCGGGTTAAATGTGGTCACGTCAAACAAGCCATCTACAATGCAATTGTCCCGCAGATGGATGCCGATCACCTCGCCAAAGATCGTTGTGTTCGCCTCGCCGGGCAGTTTCACCATCTGGGTCAGTTTGCATTCCAGCGTCGCGGGCGCACCGGCAACGCGGGGGCAATCAATCGTCTCGCACGCCGCCTTTTCGACACCGGCAAGTGCGAATTCATCAACCTCTTTGCCCCAAGGGCCAGAAGTCTGGTTCATCACATCCCGCATCGCCAATTCGACAATGTTGATCGAAAAGACGCCTGTTTCGCGGATATTGGCCGCACTGTCTTTGGTGCCGTCACGGTCAGGTTTGTCTGCCGTGGTGGCGAACATCACCTGCGGCGGGACATAAGCCACGGCATTGAAGAACGAATAGGGGGCCAGATTGTCGCTGCCATCTGATCCCCGTGTACCGATCCACGCAATCGGGCGCGGGGTGATGATAGCGTTAAAAGGGTTGTGCGGCAGCCCGTGGCCGTCTTCGGGGCGATAAAACATCTGGGGTCTTTCTTTGACAAAGCCTGCCGTTTAGGTAGCGTGGCACCAAGACAGAGGCCAGTTGAAAGAAACATGCCCGCAGAGCAGATCGCACTGGCGCAGGAAACCTCCGAAGATTTTTGGGACGTTGAGGCGCTTTATGACCTCACATTCGCGCCCGGTCGCACGGCATTGTCGTCTTATCGATTGCGCGATGATGTGGACCCGATTGCGTCCCTTTGCCTTGTGGCGCGTGATGGCGCAGGGATCCTTGCAGGTGCCGTCCGCAATTGGCCGGTCCAAATCGGTCCGGCGCGGGCGATCCTGCTGGGCCCGATTGCCGTTCATCCGACCCGTCAGGGCGAAGGGATCGCCGCGCTTCTGATGTGGCGCGCGCTGGAACTGGCCCGCGATCAGGGCTGGGACAGGGTACTGCTGGTGGGGGATGCGCCGTACTATGGACGCTTTGGGTTTGATCAGTTGACGGGTGTCAGAATGCCACCGCCCACCAACCCCGCGCGGGTCCTTGGCGCCGCGCTGACCCCCGGAGCATGGGATGGAATCGCAGGCACCGTGACCCGCGTCGGCGATTGAAATGCGTGGTTTTGCACATATCTGAGATCAAAGCGATCACAGGATAGCGCATGAAGGTCATCAACCCCGACACCAACTTTCCCCCGCTTTCGCCGGAGCAGCAAGCGCAGGTCAAGGATTTGGCAATGCGGCAGAAAAAAGCGAACGGTGTGCTGATGAAGGCGGTCAACTTTGTGGGCGGTCAGGTTGAGGATACGTTGAAACTCCTTCCCAAAGGTGCTCGTGCGCAGATTGACGACGCCGCGCGGACAGCATTGCAGAAAAGCTATGATGTCGCAGCAACTTCTCGCAGCGGACGGCTGACGGGCAAGGTGCAGTCCGATGCCGGACACAAGGTGCTTACAACCCTATCAGGGGCGCTGGGCGGGCTAGGTGGACTGCCCACCGCTTTGGCAGAGCTGCCGGTGGCAACCACCATGATCTTTCGGGCGGTCCAGGGTGTGGCTGAACACTATGGCGAGGACCCGACCACAGCAGAGACGCGGTTGGAATGCCTTGCCGTTTTTGGGGCCGGTGGACCGGGGGATGCCGATGATGGGGTGGACACCTCTTTTATCGGGGCACGATTGGGTCTGACCGGGGCGGCTGTGCAGGGGCTGATCAGCAAAGTCGCGCCGCGCTTTGCCACGATCCTAAGCCAGAAACTGGCCACGCAAGCCGTACCAGTACTGGGCGCAGCAGCAGGCGCGGGCACGAATTATGCCTTTACCGGCTACTATGTCGAGATGGCCCATGTGCATTTTGGGTTGCGGCAGCTGGCCCGCGCGCACGGCGAAGATCAGGTATTGGATGCCTTCCACGCCGAGCTGGCCCGCGATGCGGTGCAGGTCAATGCAGGCTAGGTGATCCGCCCGCCTGCCATGGCACCTGTCAGACGCGCGTTTTCGACTAGATAGTCTGACACGGCACGGCGCACCGATTGCGCGCCCGTGTCGCGCGCATCGTCGATCACGGCTTTGACTTCGTCCAGATCCACCTGCCGCAGCAGATGTTTGACCGGCCCGACCGAGGCCGGTCGCATCGACAAAGACCCAAAACCGATAGCCGCAAAGCACAGCGCCTCGATCGGGCGGCCAGCATCCTCGCCGCAGAATGAGATGGGGGTTCCGGCTTCGCGACAGCGCCTAACGACTTGTTCAAGAAACGACAGAAAGCTGACGTTCAGCGTGTCATAGCGCCGGCGCACCCGCTCGTTTTCGCGGTCGGCGGCATAGAAGAATTGTTTCAGGTCGTTGCCACCGACAGACAGAAAATCAACCTCTTCAAAGAACCCGGCCGCGGCAAAGCCCAGCGACGGTGTCTCTAGCATCGCCCCGACTTCAAGGGAGACGGGCAGGGGGTTACCAAGACGGCTTTCGCGCTCTAGCACCTTATCAAGTTCTGCTTTGGCTTGCCGGAATTCACTGCGCAACGTGATGAAGGGAAACATCACTGACAACGGCCCGCCATTGGCGGCGCGCACCAGCGCCTGCAACTGCATCCGCAAAATACCCGGTTTGTCGAGCCCGACGCGGATCGCGCGCCAGCCCATCGCCGGGTTCGGTTCGTCGTTGGGCTTCATATAGGGCAAGACCTTGTCAGACCCGATATCAAGGGTGCGAAACACCACGCGCCGCCCGTCAGCGGCAGCAATGACGCGCGCATAGAGTGCGGAAAGCTCTGCCCGGCGCGGCATCTGGCTGCGGATCAGGAATTGCAGCTCTGTGCGGAATAGGCCCACGCCTTCAGCACCAGAACCCGCAAGGGACGGCAGATCGGCCATCAGGCCTGCGTTCATATGCAGGTTGATGGTGCGCCCACATTTGGCCGTCGCAGGCAGGTCGCGAATGCTGGCATAGCGTTCCTGCGCACGGGTCTGCATGGCGATCTTGTCGGCAAAAGCGGTTTGCACAGTGTCATCAGGCCGCAAGTGAACGATGCCCTGTTCGCCATCCACAAGGATCTGATCACCGTTCAGTGCCTCTGTCGCGATACCCTTGGCGTTGATTACCAAAGGGATCGCCCAAGCGCGCGCAACAATCGTTGCATGGCTGCCGACGGAGCCTTCTTCTAGTACGATCCCTTTCAGCGCCTTGCCATAGTCGAGCAGCTCACCCGGACCGATGTTGCGCGCCACAAGGATCGGGCTGTCGGGCATCTCTGCGCCTGTGTCCGCCCCCTGGCCTGTCAGTATCCGCAGCAAACGGTTCGACAGATCATCCAAATCGTGCAACCGTTCCCGCATATACGCGTCAGAGGATTGCCCAAGCCGGGTGCGCGCAAGCGATTGTTCCTTTTCCACCGCCGCCTCGGCCGAAAGGCCATTTTGCACGTCCGATTCCATCCGCCGCATCCAACTGCGGGAATTGGCGAACATCCGGTAGGCTTCGAACACCTGCTTTTGGTCGGTAGTCACGGTGGTCTGATCGGACAGCATTTCGTCCACGCTCATCCGCAATTGGTCGACTGCCTCGCGCAGGCGCACCATTTCCGCCTCTGGGTCATCAGAGATCGGATTTGTCACCACCACACGAGGTTCGTGCAGGAACACCTGACCCGCACTTGCCCCTTCCTGCGCAATCGACCCGCGGAACATTACTGGGTTCTGGTGCCGTGCTGACAATGCCGCACCTTCACCGACAAAAGCGCCAAGCTCGGTCATCTCGGCCAGCACCATCGCGACGACTTCGAGGGCATAGACCTCGTCAGCGGTAAATTCGCGCGCTTCCTTGGACTGCACGACAAGCACGCCCATCGTCTCACCCAGACGTTGAACCGGCACACCACAGAACGAAGAATAGCGTTCTTCGCCCGTTTCGGGCATATAACGGAATCCCTTGGCAGAGGGCGCATCAGCGGTGTTCACCACCTGCTTTGTCTTGGCCACACGGCCCACCAGACCTTCACCCAGACGCATCCGGGTCTGATGCACCGATTCCGATTTCAGGCCTTCGGTGGCACAAAGTTCCAGCGTTTCTTCGTCGCGGAACAGATAGATCGAACACACTTCGGTGCGCATGGAGTCGGCCGTCAGCGTGACGATCTTGTCTAACCGCTCTTGCCCGGCGCTATCCTCGGCCAAGGCACGCCGCAAGCGCCCCAGCAGCTTGCGGCTTTCCGTTTCGATCCACTCGGGCATTCTGCTCCCCACGCCTTCTCTTGGTTTAGCTATAGGCGAGTTCGGTGCAGAAGGGGAGTGGGAAAGGGCCGAAGGCCACCATGAAGGCCGGTCCTTGGAAGCATTCCTGCGCTGGCAGCGGATTGCGGCGATGAATCCAACCAACCGAGTTTTTGTGGTGTAGCTAATGCCTGTTTACGCCTTCCTCGAATTTGGTAACCATCGCATGGGTAGCTACTTCGAAAACCATCAAATAGGTAAGGTGTGCTCAAGAAATCCTTGGTCTTAGTCGTCTCTTTCATTTTTGTCGTCGTGTTGGCCTTCCTTGGACTATTGTTCCTGTCTTCTGGCGGTGCGTTCCGAGGGGCCACATTTACCAAAGAAGAATGGGCGGCAAATGGGGCTTGTGGGGCAAACTCCGACATTGGTTGCGCCCAGCAACGTCCACGGTGTCCTCGCGGGGCAATGGTTCAGGACCTTCGACAGCGCTTCTTGCATAACGGAGAGCTATCCAAAGCCGAGGTTTCAACATTGATCGGCGAGCATGACACCATCGTTGAGATTGGTGGCGAACAATGTGAGGCTTACTTTTTGGGTATGTGTAGCGCGATGTCTTTCGACGGCGATAGTCTGTATGTCTGCTTCGATCAGAACGACATACTCGTCCGATCAGGCCACGTTACACACTGACAAGCTTACTTCTGAATCGAACTTCTAAATGCGGTACCTATCGCGGCAAGGTCCTGCTCAGCGTGCCCCTATGCCGACTTTTCCAAATCAAACGCATCGTGCAGGGACTGCACCGCTAGTTCCATGTACTTGCGGTCGATCAGAACGCTGACTTTGATCTCGGACGTGGTGATGACCTTGATGTTCACACCCTCGTCACGCAGTGTGGCAAACATTTTGGCGGCCACGCCAGCGTGCGACCGCATGCCGATGCCGACAATGCTGACTTTCGCAACATCCGTGTCGGCCACCAGATCGTGATAATTGATCTCGCCGCTGTCCTTGGCCGCCTGCATTGCGGCCTCGGCACGTTTGACCTGATCGGTGGGGCATGAAAACGTCATATCGGTGCGCCCGTCTTCCGAGATGTTCTGCACGATCATGTCGACGTTGACGCCCGCCTCCGCCAGCGGACCAAAAATCGCTGCCGCAATGCCTGGGCGGTCGGCCACCGAGATCAGGGTCATCTTTGCTTCATCACGCGAATAGGCCACACCGGCCACGACATTGCTTTCCATGATTTCTTCCTCTGCGCAGACCAGCGTGCCTGCGTCATCTGACGGCTCTTCGAACGAACTTAGCACCCGCAGCCGCACCTTGTAGCGCATGGCCAGCTCGACCGAGCGGGTTTGCAACACTTTTGCCCCTAGGGATGCCAGTTCCAGCATTTCCTCGAACGCGATCTTGTCGAGCTTGCGGGCTTTGCTGGTGATGCGCGGGTCGGTCGTGTAGACGCCATCGACGTCGGTGTAGATGTCACAACGTTCGGCCTCAAACGCGGCGGCAAAGGCGACGGCGGTGGTGTCTGACCCGCCACGCCCCAGCGTGGTGATCCGCCCTTCTGGGCTGACGCCCTGAAACCCTGCGACCACAGCCACGCGCATACCTTCGGCAAACTTGGCGCGGATGTTTTCTGGGGGGATATCCTCGATCCGGGCGCTGGAATGGGCGGAAGTGGTTTGAACCGGCACTTGCCAACCTTGCCAACTGCGCGCGGGGATATCCATTTCCTGCAAGCGCAGCGCCATCAGGCCTGCTGTGACATTCTCCCCCGATGAAACAACGGCATCATATTCGCGCGCGTCATAAAGCGGGGACGTTTCACCGACCCAACCGACCAGCTCATTGGTCTTGCCCGACATGGCCGACACAATGACGATCACATCGTACCCTTTGGCCACTTCCAGCGACACGCGCTTGGCCGCACGGGCGATCCGGTCGAGGTTGGCGACGGATGTTCCGCCGAATTTCATCACGAGTGTCGGCATCTCAGCCCCGGTCTGGTGTTCGCGTTGCGCCCCTTTAGCCCCAAGGCCGCCCAAGGGCAATGCGCATCGGTTTACAAAGCCGCTGGCCTGCGGCAAAGCTGCCCCAAAGCGAAAGGGCAAATCATGCACAGGGATGTCAGGATCATCGTGACCGGCGGCACCATCGACAAGGTGCATGACCCGATGACGGAATCGCTGGCATTTGCGCGCGATAACGCCACCCATATCCCGGAAATTCTGGCGATCGGGCGCTGCCATTTTCCCGCGGTGCAGCGGATCATGCTGAAAGACAGCCTTGATTTCGATGACGCAGACCGTGACGCGATAGTTGCTGCCATTCAAGACGCGCATGAACCCGCGCTAGTTGTCACCCACGGGACCGGCACGATGGGTCAAAGCGCGCGCTGGGTGGCCGAACGGATTAGCGGCAAGACCGTGGTATTTACGGGCGCCATGCGTCCCCATTCACTCAGCCAATCGGACGGGATATTTAACCTTGGTGGCGCTGTGTTGGCTGCGCAAATGCTGCCAGAGGGGGCCTATGGCGTCATGAACGGGCGGGTCTTTGCAGCCGCCGATCTGAACAAGAACACCGAACAGGGCCGTTTCGACGTCTAGTAGGGGTGGTCGCGGCCATCCCAAGTCTGGAAGCAACCGGTTGTGTCCAGCGAAAGCGCATCAAAGCGCGCCATCAGGCCGGATGCGGCTTCTTCTACTGAGATTTCGGCGGCATTGCTGCCCATATCCGTCCGGACCCAGCCGGGATGATAGATGCCAACAGCAATCCCGTCGGTGCGCAGATCGCTCGCCAGATTGCGACCAAGATTAAGCACCGCCGCCTTGGAGGCGCGATAGATATAGCTGCCGCCCGGTGCCCGCGTGTCCGATGCCATCTGACTGGAAATGATCGCGATTTTGCCTTTCGCCGCGCGCAGGTTCGGCAATAGCCCTTGGATCGTTAAAAAGACCCCTGTGACGTTGGCCGCGAAAGTATCGGCCCACTGAGACGCCGGATAGTCGTCATCCAGTGACGCGCCCTTATCCAGATAGACACCCGCGTTGCACACCAACAGATCAACAGGTGCGCCATTTAGCGACGCGGCAAAGGCGGACTGGCTGGCGGTGTCGGTCACATCAAGCTGCGCAAACCCCGGTGAAGGTGCTGCGCGATGCGTGCCCAGCACGTCGCCACGATCAGCATAAAGGTCATAAAGCCCACGGCCAATGCCGCGGTTCGCGCCAGTGATCACAACCCGCATCAGTTCGCTTTCTTGCTGGGAATAAAGGGCAGGGGCAGGACCGGCACACCGTCTTGGATCAGCTTTTTGGCCTCTTTCGGATTGGCCTCGCCATAGATCGCGCGCTCGGGGATCAACCCGTCGTGCATATCACGCGCTTCTTGAGCAAATGACAGGCCGACATAGTCGGAATTGGCCTCTACATGCTCTCGCATCTTTTCCAAAGGGGCTTTGGGAGGCGTCACGCCACCTTTCTTCGGGACTGCCGGGGCCATCAGCGATTTGGTCACCTTGGTCGTCCCGCAGTCGGCACATTGCACCATCCCGGCACCCAGCAGCTTTTCAAAGGCGGCGGCGTTCTGAAACCAGCTTTCGAACTGGTGGGACTGGTCACATTGCAAGGTGTACTTGATCATCGTTGGGTTCTACGCGGGCAAGGTGTTCTGCTGCAAGACCTAAGCCCTGAGCGCGAGCAATCAAGCGGGCTCACGGCAAAGTGGCGGGATCAAAACCGGCCACGATGCGCCGCAATTCAGGCTCTGCCAGCCGCTTTGCCGCCTTTTTGGGCGACAGCCACTTGCGCTTGCGCTGTTTGCGCTCGGGCCATTTGTCGTGCTCTTCGTGCACCTCAAGCGGGTAGACCATCACCACCACAGGGGCGAGCGATTTGGACATGGTTTTTACATAGGCATAAACACCAAGACAGCGGTCAATCGGACGGCCGGTTAGCCCTGCCTCTTCCCAGGCCTCGGTCGCGGCGGCGTCAGCGGGCGTTTCCTTGTGCATCGGCCAGCCCTTCGGCAGAATCCAGCGTTTGGACCGGCGTGAGGTGACGATGCAGACTTTCAACTTGTCCGCTTCAAACCGATAGCACAGTGCTGCAAATTGGGTACGCACGTCGGTTTTGCCGCCCGCGCGCAGCTTGAGCGGCAGCTGTCCGTTTCTTGTGTTGGCTGATTTCTGTATTGCGGGCTGTTTCAAATGCATTACGTCCTTGGTTCAGCTGCATTTTAGCGCCAAGGCAAAAGCCATGACCATCCCCCGTTTCATCGGGTCCGAGATTTATCGCCATTCCAGCTATGGCGCACAGCATCCGCTGCGGGTGCCGCGGGTGAGCACCGTGATGGACCTTGCGCGTGCGCTGGGCTGGCTGCCGGATGCGCAATACGTCAACAGCCCGCGTGCAAAACCCGCAGCCCTGCACAGCTTTCATACACCCGCCTACGTGACAGCCTTGCAACAGGCCGAGGCGGAGCAAGCTGTCACCGATGTGGTTCGTGCACGGCACGGGCTGGGCACCCATGACAACCCGGTCTTTGCGCAGATGTACCGTCGCCCGGCGACCTCTGCCGGGGCCGCGATGCTGGCAGGTGAGATGTTGCGCGACGGTGGCGTGATCTATGCGCCAGCGGGTGGCACCCACCACGGGCTACCGGATCGGGCAAACGGGTTTTGTTATCTCAACGACCCGGTGCTGGCGATCCAATCGCTGCGTCGCAATGGCGTGCAGCGGGTGGCCTATGTGGATATTGATGCGCATCACCCTGACGGGGTTGAGCTGGCCTTCCGCGACGACCCCGACACGCTGTTGGTGTCCACGCACGAGGAAAACCGTTGGCCGCGTACGGGTGCATTGGATGATGTCGGCGTGGGGCAGGTTTTGAACCTGCCGATGCCCAAGGGTGCGCATGACGATGACATGGCCTTGGCGCGGGACGCGGTGATCTTGCCTGCGGTGCAGCATTTTCGCCCCGATGCAATCGTGCTGCAATGCGGGGCGGATGCGCTGGACGAAGACCCGCAATCGCGGCTGGCTTGGTCCAATAATGCGCATTGGTCGACGGTGGCGGCGCTGATGAACATGGCGCCGCGTCTGATGGTGCTGGGCGGCGGCGGCTATAACCCGTGGTCCGTCGGCCGCTGCTGGACTGGGGTCTGGGCCACATTGAATTGCTTGCAGATACCGGACGCTTTGCCACAAGCGGGGCAGGCCGTTTTGCGCGATTTGTGCTGGACCGGACAGCGCCGGGTAAAAACGCCACCCGACCACTGGATCACGATGCTTCGGGACAGCCCGCGCCATGGCGCAATCTCAGATGCGGTAAGGTTACGGGTCAGCCAATTGGCGGCGCGGGCAAGATCGCTTTGATCCGGTCCACAACGGCGGCGACATCTGCAGGCGGGAACAGCGCGCGAGCGCGGGCCGCCAGGCCTGCGTCATCCAGATGCGCGATCATCGCGTCGGCCAAAGTGTCGGCATCCATGACCTCAACAGCGCCGCCTTCAGCATCAAGTGTGTGATAGCTGTCGGCAAAATTGCGCACAAATGGACCGTGCAGGATCGGGCAGCCGTAAGCGATGGGCTCAAACGGCGTATGCCCGCCACGATCCACCAGCGACCCGCCTAGAAAAGCCACTCCTGCCAGACGATACCACAAGGGCATCTCGCCCAGCGTATCGGCGAGATAAACCGCTGCATTGGGCGCGTCGCCTTTGCTGCGCTGCGCCATTTCAACCCCCTGCGCTTTAATCAATGCCGCCACTTCTGTGGCCCGTTCGGGGTGGCGAGGCGCAAGGATCAACCGCAGGTCGGGCTTGTTCTTTCGCGCCATTGTAAAGGCAGCAAGGACGGCGGCCTCTTCGCCTGCATGGGTCGAGGCGGCCAGCACGGTCGATTGCCGCTCAAAGACGCGCAGGGCGTCCGGCAAAGCGCTGTCATCAGCAACATAGGCCGATTTTAATGCTAAGGACGGGGTCAGGGCGTCGGCATCCACGCCCAAGGCGGCAAAATGCCCGCTGGAATGGGTGTCCTGCGGTACAACAAGGCGGACCGGCGCAAGCAGATTGCGCGCCACACCGGGCAGGTTTGCCCAGCGGCGGGCAGAGCGGTCCGACATCCGCGCCCCTAACACTATTACCGGCACCTGCGCTATGTGGGCGGCCAGAATGCGCTGCGGCCAAAGCTCATTTTCGATCACGATCAGCGCGCCTGCGTTGACCATCATCCGGCGCGCTGTGCGGCGAAAATCAAACGGCGCAAGGGCAGGGGTCACATTTGGCAAACTCCAACTGGCAACCCGCGCGCGGCCGGTTGTGGTGTTGGCGGTGACGACGATCTTGTGGTCTGACAGCGCCGCAATCACCGGTTTGGCAGCAGCCAATTCACCAACGCTCGCACCGTGGATCCAAATCGCCGCGTCTGGCATCGCTGGCCCACGCCAGCGCGCAACAAAATCGGCCCAGCCCTCGCGTCCGCGCACCACGGCCCAGACACGGCCCACCACCAGAACCGGCAGAATGGTGATTGTCAGCAGGCGAAGGATCAGCATGGGTCGGCCTTTGTTCGGTGTCTCGACCTAACAGGCCCTGCGCGGTCTTGCCAAGCGGGGGGCGGGGCGAAATAGTCACCGCATGATGCCAAGAGGATTGATCTGTGCAGCGCTGCTGCTGGCGGCGAATGTCGCCCGGGCCGATCCCTTGATCGTCTTTGCTGCCGCCAGCCTGAAAGAGCCGATGGATGCGATCGCTGCCGATTTTGGTGACACGGTGGTTTCCTACGGCGGCAGCGGGACCTTGGCGCGCCAGATTTTGCAAGGCGCGCCGGCCGATGTTGTGGTGCTGGCGCACCCGCAATGGATGGATGCGCTGGGCGATCTGGCGCAGGATCGGGTCGATCTGCTGGGCAATGAACTGGTGCTGATAGGGCCGGTCGGCCCGCCGTTGGGGCTTGAACCTGATATCCTCTCTGCTGCGCTGGGCGACGGGCGGCTGGCTGTTGGTCTGACCGGGGCCGTGCCTGCGGGACAATACGCCAAAGAAGCGCTTAACAGCCTTGGCCTCTGGACCAGTTTAAAGGACCAGCTGGCCGAGGTTGACAGCGTCCGCGCCGCTTTGGTGCTTGTTGCGCGGCAAGAGGCACCCTTGGGCATCACCTACGCCACTGACGCTGCAGCGGACGCGCGCGTCACCGTGCGCGCGACCTTCCCGGCGGGCAGTCATAGCGCAATCATCTATCCTGCGGCGCGGATCTCTGATGACCCGCGTGCTGCATCCTTTCTGTCAGAATTGACCGGACCCATGGGCCAAAGCACCTTTGCCAGCTTCGGCTTTCAGCCCCTGACGGCCCAATGATCGGCGGTTTGGACGCATCCGCCTGGGCAGCGGTCCTGTTGTCGCTTCGGGTTTCTGTAGTGGCCACGCTGTGCGCTTTGCCGCTGGCAATTGCGGTCGCACATTTGTTGGCGCGTCGGGAATTCGCGGGCAAGCAGATCGTCAATGGTCTGGTGCACCTGCCGCTTGTCCTGCCACCCGTAGTGACCGGCTATCTTTTGCTGGTCGTTCTGGGTGGTAATGGGCTGATCGGTGGTTGGTTGAAGGAGGCGACAGGCCTCACGTTTGCCTTCCGCTGGACTGGGGCAGCTTTGGCCGCCGGCATCATGGCCTTTCCGTTGATGGTGCGCGCCATCCGCCTTGGGATTGAAGCTGTTGATCCGGGGCTGGAAGAGGCCGCAGCTACCTTGGGTGCATCGCGCCTACGCATCTTTCGCACCGTGACCTTGCCGCTGATTGCGCCCGCCATTTTGGCGGGTGCCGTACTTGGCTTTGCCAAGGCGCTGGGCGAGTTCGGGGCCACGATCACCTTTGTCGCGGCGATCCCCGGTCAGACCCAGACGATCCCCTCTGCGATCTACGCGCTGTTGCAGGTTCCGGGCGCAGAACCCGCGGTTGCGGCGCTGGTGGTGATCTCGATCATTTTGGCGATGGGTGCATTGATCGCCAGTGAATGGTTGGCGCGCCGGGTGCAGCCACGATGATTGACGTCTCGATCCGCCACCAACTTGGCCGCTTTGCGCTTGATGTCGCGTTTCAGGCGCCGGGCGGTATCACCGTTCTTTTCGGCCCATCGGGTGCGGGAAAATCAAGCGTGCTGCGGGCAATTGCAGGGCTTCTTAGACCAGAAAAGGGGCATGTCCGCGCAAGTGGTGTGGACCTCACTGACCTCTCACCGCAGGCGCGGCGCGTCGGCTATGTCTTTCAAGACGCACGGCTATTCCCGCATCTGACTGTGGCGCGAAACCTGACCTACGGCGGCACGCATGACCGAGATCGGATCATCGACATGCTCGCCTTGGGTGATCTGTTGGGGCGCAACCCACGACAGCTATCCGGGGGCGAAGCCCAACGCGTTGCGATCGGGCGCGCGCTGATGGCGGACCCAAGGCTTTTGCTGCTGGACGAACCTCTGTCCAGCCTTGATGCCCCAAGGAAGGCAGAGGTCTTGCCATACCTCGAGCGGCTGCGGAACAGCGCAGCAGTGCCGATTATCTACGTCACACACGACATCACCGAAGTTGCGCGGCTTGCAACGACGCTGGTGTTGTTGCGCGACGGTTCATATGTCACTGCCGGACCGGTTGCGCAGGTGCTTAGCGATCCGGCACTGATCCCGGTTCTTGGGGCCGATGTGGCCGGGTCGATATTGCCGGTCCGGGTCGCAGGTTATGATCCTGTTGACGATATGACCACGCTTGAGGCGCGCGCCGGGCCCTTGGTTGTCCCCGGCGCACTGGGCGCACCGGGACAGGGTTTGCAGCTGCGTATCCCTGCGCGCGACATCATCCTTGCCCGAACAGCACCCGCTGGCATCAGTGCGCTTAATGTGCTGTCTGTCACCATCCAAAGCCTGCACGCCGCTGACAGCGCTTATGTCGACGTGGCACTGGATGCGGCAGGTGATCCCTTGCTGGCACGAATCACGCGACGGTCGGCCAAGGGGCTGGACCTGCAACCGGGCCAAACGATCCATGCCATCATCAAAGCCACGGCCATGCATGCGCCGACCCGCCGCAGATTGCCAATTCGCCACAGCGCGGTAAGCTGAGCCCTACGATCAAACCCAAGGAGCCGCGCCATGAAACTCAGCGATAGCCAAACCATCGAGGCCGACGCAGCAACCGTCTGGGCGGCGCTGCTTGACCGCGAGGTGCTAATGGCTTGCGTGCCCGGTTGCACCGAAATGGATGGAAACCCGGACGACGGTTTCACTGCCACTGTCGTGCAAAAGGTAGGGCCGGTCAAAGCCACCTTTAAGGGTGTTGTGACGCTGTCCAACAGGGACGAACCCACGTCGCTGACCATCACCGGCGAGGGCAAAGGCGGCCCTGCTGGCTTTGCCAAGGGCGGCGCAGATGTGCGTCTGGAATCCACGGGGGATCAAACTGTGCTGCACTATGATGTCGAGGCGAAAGTGGGCGGCAAACTGGCGCAACTTGGCAGCCGCATCATTGATGGATTCGCCAAAAAGATGGCCGATGAGTTCTTTACCAACTTCAAGGAAGCCGTCGAAGGTCCCGGCGAAGAAGACGACAACGATGCAGAAGACGACACCCCGAAAAAGGGCTGGTTCAAGCGCCTGACAACCTGAGTATTTGGGGGGTTACCATGGCAGTCCCTAGGGGAATCGAACCCCTCTTTCCAGGTTGAAAACCTGGCGTCCTAACCGATAGACGAAGGGACCGCACGTGGTGAGGCGCGTTTTAGGGAAAGCCTCGACCAAGGGCAAGTAGATTCTCACCGCTAATTGGCACAAATTTTGGCTTGCCTCAGGCGGGTGCCGCATCGTCCAACCGCAGTTGCGGGCTTTGCCGTCCGCGCCAGGTATTTATTTCCAGCTTTCCAGCCAAATGGAACCGTGCGCCCTTGTGATTGATCAGCATCGGGCCAAGGGGCCCGTCCATCGCGCCAAAGGCAATGGCATCAATCCGCGCGCCCAGACCATCGCCAAAGGTGACTTTCAGGTGTCCGGTACCGACCTCCTTGGCAAAGTGAATCTGACAGTCAGGAAATGCAAAGCGCGGGGCAGGGGCGCCCGCGCCAAAGGGGCCAGCGGCCTCGATCATTTCGATCAACTCAACCGTCGCGGCCCCTGGCATCAGGATGCCATCAAGACGTAAATCTGCCGGGCCCAACTGATCAGCGCCCTGTTTCGCCAAAAGCTCTTCCAGCCGTGCCATCGCAGGTTCCAGCTTGTCGCGCTGCACCGTCAGTCCGGCAGCCATTTTATGACCACCGCCTTTGTCCAGCAGCCCTTCGACAGCCAGACGCTGGATTGCTGCACCCAGATCGATGCCGGACATAGACCGCCCTGACCCCTTTCCGATATCCCCTTCGAAACCAATGACAATGGCTGGTCTGTTGGTGTTTTCCTTCAAACGTGACGCGACGATGCCCACAACGCCCGGATGCCAGCCATCGGCCGCGGCCCAGACCAATGCGCCGTCGGTTCCGCGGGTTTCGGCCTGTTCCAGCGCCAGCGCGCGCACCTCAGCCTCGACCGCGCGGCGTTCGGTGTTCAACTGATCCAACTTGTCAGCCAAATCGCTGGCCTCTTGCGGACGGTCGGTCGCCAACAGACGCGCTCCCAGATCCGCCTTGCCGATCCGTCCGCCTGCGTTGACGCGCGGGCCTAGCAAGAACCCGAGGTGATAGGATGTCGGCGCAGTATCAAGCCCGGCTACATCAGCCAATGCCCTCAATCCCAGTCGTGATCGCCGTGCCATCACAGCCAACCCTTGGCGAACAAAGGCGCGGTTGACGCCCACCAGCGGGGCGACATCGGCCACAGTCGCAAGTGCGACCAGATCAAGCAGAGCCATCAGATCAGGGCCAGTTTGCCCTCTCGCCTTCAGCTGCCGGTTGGCCTCGACCAGCATCAGAAAGACCACAGCTGCCGCACACAGATGTGCCAGATCACCACTTTCGTCCTGCCGGTTGGGGTTGACCACGGCCATAGCAGGCGGCAGCGTTTCACCGCCCAAGTGGTGGTCCAACACGATCACATCAGCACCAACTGCGGCGGCAATCGGTGCATGGCTCAGCGTGCCGCAATCGACACAAATGATCAGATCGTGATCGGCAGCCAAAGCTGCCATCGCGGCCTCATTCGGTCCGTACCCTTCGTCAATCCGGTCCGGTACGTAAAGCGTTGCGGCGCGACCTAGATCGCGCAGCCACGACAAAAGCAGCGCGGCCGACGATCCGCCGTCCACATCATAATCTGCAAATATCGCAATCCGCTCTTGGGATGCGACCGCTTGCAACACCCGTGCTGCAGCCTTTTCCATATCATGCAGGACGTTCGGATCTGGCAGCAAGTCGCGCAAGGTCGGTGCCAGAAAGGTCGCCGCGTCTTGCGGTGCCACACCCCGGCGCGCCAGAATGCGGCAAAGCGGGGCAGGCAGGCCTGTGTCCTGTTCCATCGCTTCGGCCAAACGGTCTTCATCACCGCTGGGCCCAACCCAACGACGGCCCGTGGCAGATGTTTCAATATTCAAAAAGGCGGGCATATCTGGCATATCTTTCATCACCTGCCACCATATCCGGTGTCAGGCCGATGTGCTACCGCTCTTTCTTTTGAACAAAAATATGCCCGCCAGAGGCCCGAATTTTCGTCGAAAACTCGCCGCCCAGCTCAACCGACAGGATTGCGATAGATCATGTGGCGCACCGATCCGGTCTTGGATCGCATCAGAATCGTCTCGGCTGTCACAAAGCCAACCTCGCGCTTGATCCCCGGCAACAGCGATCCGTCCGTCACCCCTGTGGCTGCAAAGATCACATCGCCGGTCACCATATCGTCGCGGGTATAAACCCGGTCAAAATTGGTGATCCCCGCTTTGCTGGCGCGACCCCGTTCATCATCATTGCGAAACAGCAGCTTGCCGAAAATTTGACCACCCATGCATTTCAACGCCGCTGCGGCCAACACCCCTTCTGGTGCCCCGCCAGAGCCCATGTACATATCGATCCCGGTTTTTGCTGGCTCTGCACAATGCATTACCCCGGCCACGTCCCCATCAGTGATCAAGCGGATGGCGGCCCCTGTGCTGCGCAATTCGGCGATCATATCATCATGGCGCGGGCGTTCGAGCACACAAACGGTGATATCTTCGGTTGAACAGCCTTTGGCGGCCGCCAACGCGCTGACCCGCTCGGCAGGGGACATCGTCAGCGTTACAACACCGGGCTTGAAGCCCGGACCAATCGCCAGCTTGTCCATATAGACGTCCGGTGCATGCAGCATCGACCCGCGCGGACCCATCGCGATCACCGCCAGCGCATTTGGCATGTCCTTGGCGGTCAACGTGGTGCCTTCCAGCGGGTCAAGCGCGATATCCACACCGGGGCCTTTGCCGGTGCCAACCTCTTCACCAATAAAAAGCATCGGTGCTTCGTCGCGCTCGCCTTCGCCAATGACAACGACACCGGCAATATCGAGGCGGTTCAACTGTTTGCGCATCGCGTCAACGGCCGCTTGATCTGCCGCCTTTTCATCCCCGCGTCCGATCAGTGAAGCACAGGCAATTGCCGCTGCCTCAGACACCCGGGCAAGCCCCAGAGACAGGTTGCGGTCGTTGAAATCAGGGGCATTTGCCATTGTCAGGCTCCTTTGTGTTGTGCCTGACCTAAACCCTTGCAGGGCGGGAACCTCAAGACTGTTTGCGCTAAACCTATCCGTCAGCGCCCCGATTTTTCGCGAGAGTTCAGAGCACCCGGCTCAGACCGCTTCGATACGGATTGCGACAGGATCGCCAGCCACAACGCCTGTCTTGCCAAAGCCTGCAATCGCATCGTCGAGTGCTGCACGGGTTGTCTTGTGCGTGACGATCAGAACCGGCGCGGCATCATCCGCATGGTCGTACTGACGCATCCGATCAATCGAGATACCCGCATCGCCCAGGACCGTTGCGATCTTGGCAAGCGCACCGGGTTTATCGACCAATTGCATCCGCAAGTAATACGGTGCCGCGACCGATCCCTGTGCCGCGCGCACCTTGCGCAGCCCCTTCGCAGGTTGCCCAAAGACCGTCCCGCGCGCCCCGCGTGCAATGTCCATCACATCGCCCATTACCGCACTCGCGGTGGGGCCTTCGCCAGCTCCGGGACCACGCAGCACGATCTGGCTGACAGCGTCACCTTCAAGCACGACCATATTGGTGCCGCCCTGCAATTGCCCAAGTGGCGACCCCTCTGGCACCAGACAGGGGGACATGCGCTGTTCCAGCCCGCGCCCGGTCATCTGCGACACACCTAAGAGCTTGATTTTATAGCCCATATCGGCAGCGCGATTGATGTCTTCAATGGTGACGGATCCGATCCCTTCCAGCGCAATGGCCGGGAAATCGACCTGCGTACCGTAGGCGATCGAGGACAGGATCGCCAGCTTGTGGCCTGCATCAATGCCGCCCACATCCAGTTCGGGGTCGGCTTCCAAAAATCCAAGCTGGTTGGCCTCGTCAAACACCGCTTCGTAGCTGAGGCCTGCGTCCTGCATGCGGGTCAGGATATAGTTACAACTGCCATTCATCACCCCCATGATCCGGGTGATTTCATTCCCGGCCAGACCCTCGGTCAGTGCCTTGATTACTGGGATGCCGCCTGCGACAGCCGCCTCATAGCGGATGACTTGTCCTTGACCCTCGGCCAATTCGGCAAGTGCTTGGCCGTGGATCGCCAGCAGGGCCTTGTTGGCGGTGACCACGTCCTTTCCGGCCTTCAACGCAGCCTCAGTAGCGTCTTTTGCGGGACCTTCATCGCCTCCGATCAGTTCAACAAAGACATCGACGTCTGTCCGTGTCGCGAGCGCCTCGGCGCTATCTTCCCAGTCATATCCACTCAGGTCCACGTCGCGGTTTTTCGATTTGCTGCGCGCAGTGACCGCCACAACCTCGATCGGGCGACCCGCGCGGCGGGCCAACAATTCGGCCTGTTGCTGCACGATCTTGACCACACCAACACCTACGGTTCCCAGTCCAGCAATGCCTAGGCGCAAAGGTTTTGTCATAAGAGGCTCCGGGCTGAGGAAAGATTGCGGTCTCGTTAGCGAAAAGGGGGGGCTACCGCAACGGGGCGCGTGTCACACCGCTTTGCATCTGCGCGCGCGTTGCCGGGTCAACCACTGCTCCGCGCAGGGCTGCCGCCCGTGCATTGAGTGCTGCGATCCGGGCATCAAGCCCGGCATCCTGCGGGGCTGTTCCTGCTGTTGCAGCCGCGTCCAGCACAGGGCCAAGTGGCACAAGTGCTGGGTAGTCCGCGCGGGCCGCATCCGCGCTGATCCTGCTATCAAGCGCGGGAAAGGGCGTGCAGGCGGGCACAATTGTCACGATCATCCAAAGAAATTGTTTCACGTCGCCGGTGTCCCACATTCGCACCTAAACATCTTAGCTTTCTCCAAACCAGTGCGAAAGACGCCCAGAAGGGTTTTCAAATGAACGCGCGTTCAGTTACATGGCTTTATGGCGCGCAAACAAGGCTCTCACTCTGACATAACCGGCCCTAAGGTCCGTGACGCGGCCCTGCGGCTGATCGCCCAGCACGGCTATGCGGCGGTGTCGATGCGCCAGATCGCGGGCGAGGTCGGCGTCCAGGCCGGTGCGCTTTACAACTACATCTCCGACAAGCAGTCGCTGCTTTTTGATCTAATGCAGACCCATATGAACGAGGTGCTGGCCGCCCTCGCGTCCGAGGACCTCAGCGGCGATCCGACAGCGGCGCTTGACCGCTTCACCCGGTTTCACATCCGCTTTCACCTGCCGCGCCGGGATCAGGTGTTCCTGTCCTACATGGAACTGCGCAACCTTGATGTGGGCAATTTCGCCAAGATCGAAGCGATGCGCCGTCAATACGAAGATGCGCTGGAACACATCTTGCGCGCAGGCGTGGAAAGCGGAGATTTCGCAGTGCGCGACACGCGCGTTACGACCCTTGGCCTGATCGCACTTCTGACAGGCATCACCAATTGGTACGACCCGCACGGACGCTTGGACATTGATGCCGTCCAGCAGATTTACACCGAACTGGTGCGCAAGGCTGTCGCAGCCTGACTGCAAGCGAATGCAATCCGTCGCTATCAGGCCAGCGATCGCTGCCAGGGCCAATCATCCTGATCCTGATACGGGGAAAAGGATGCAGGCATGAAAGTCGGATTTGTAGGATTGGGAAACGTGGGCGCAAAGCTGGCGGGCAGCCTTTTGCGCAATGGGCATGATCTGCAAGTCTTTGATTTGGAACCCGCGCTGGTGCAGGGGTTTGTCGACCGGGGTGCGGTTGCAGGCACTAGCCCCGCCCAATTGATGCACGACTGCGAGGCGGTGATCACATGCCTGCCGTCTCCTGCCGCTTGCGCCGCTGTGGTGGGCGAGATGATCCCCGAAGTGCGCCCCGGCAAGATCTGGATGGAGATGTCCACGACCGATGCAGCCGATGTCGCCCGACTAGGCGCGCTTGTGACCGAAAAAGGCGGCGCGGCGGTTGAATGTCCGGTGTCGGGCGGCTGCCATCGGGCAGACACCGGCAACATCAGCATCTTTGCAGGCTGTGACCGCGACACATTTGAGCGGGTGCTCCCGCTGCTGACCACGCTGGGGCGGCGCGTGCTGCACACCGGGCCGATGGGGACTGCCAGCAAGCTGAAAGTGATGACCAACTATCTGGCGACGGCAAACTTGCTGACACTGTGCGAGGCGCTGGTCACCATGAAGGCGGCAGGGCTGGATCTTGGGACCACGTATGAAGCGATCAAGATCAGCTCTGGCACCTCGTTCGTCCACGAAACTGAAAGCCAGATGATCCTCAACGGTTGCCGTGACATAAATTTTACGATGGACCTTGTGAAGAAGGACATCGGCCTCTTTGACGACATCGCCCGCGCCCATGATGTCCCGCTCGAAATCAGCCCGTTGATGGTGTCGATCTTCGCGGATGGGATCAAACGCTTTGGCCCGCGTGCGCAATCCGATGACATCATCCGCCGCCTCGAAGAAGCCACAGGCCTGCAAGTCGTCGCCCCCGGTTTTCCGTCGGAAATGATCGACGATGAACCCGAAGAACCAGGGTACGAGGTGATCCCGCCGCGCTGATGCTGGCCTTTGGCGCTGCGCTGGCGTAAACGCCGGTCAACCCAACTGATAAGGCCAGCCCGATGTTTCAGCCCGATGCCGATGGTGTCTATGCCCGTGTTCCCGTTGCAGCTTCGCGGCGTCTTCTGGCTGTTGTCCTGCTTTATGTGTTGGGTGCGCTTTTGCTTTACCTCGCATTTGGCAGCCACGCCGGCATTCTTGGTGCCGTGATCATGGTGCTTTTGGCGGCAGGGTCACTTTGGGCAGGGGAACAAATGCGCCGTGTGGCCGATTACGAGATTCTGCTGACAGATGAGGGGGTTATCTCGGCCGATGGTGAGGTCTTGGCAGAGCTCGACAATATCGCTGCGGTCAACCGGGGCGCGCTGGCCGCCAAGCCATCAACCGGGTTCACGCTGATCCTCAAGACGCCTCAGCCCCGCGGCTGGCGCCCGGGGCTGTGGTGGCGCTTGGGGCGCCGCGTTGGCATTGGCGGGATCACCGGGGCAGGGGCCGCCAAGTTCATGGCCGAGCAGATTGCCCTGCGCTTGTCATCTTCGGACGATGCACCCTAACACCGGGACATGGCCGGATCTTCATTTGGGTCGTTGTTCCAGCAGACCGAGTCGGCGAAACGCGGGCTGATGACCGTAAAGGTTCCCATCTCAAACCCGTTCAGGGCGGTTGCCAGTACGGGTTCATACGGCGGATCATAATCCGTCCAGGTTTCAACCAAAATCGCGCGTTCGTCGTCGCCAAGTTCCGGCAATTTGTCTTCAATTGCTCGGACGTCGGCAGTGGTCAAGGCGCTCTTGGTCGTGTTGCGGACGCGGGACCAGACGCGATGCAGGTGTTCGTTCCCGTTGGCATGGGTGTGCTTGTAGAACACCGTCACGCGCAGCTCGGGACTGCTGTCATGCAATGTCAGGAATTCCAAGAGATCGGCAGTGCCATTCATGTAGTCGTTGTTCACGAAACCGGTCTCGCGGCTCAGCATATCGGCGATGGTCAGCCCGGCGCGTTCGCTGATCGCTTCGGTCCGGTAGGCATCGAAATAGACCAGCGTTGACAGGAAGGCCCATGACAAAAGCGGCACCATCAGCAGTGTTTCCACGGCGACGCTGCCCTCTTCCTCCTGGCGCCAGCGGCGCAAGGCCCGCATCAAAGTATTTGCTGGGATCATTGGAATGGCTCCATCACATAGGATGAGGTGGCAACAAGCGCATAGGCACTGCCGCTTTTCTTGGGGATCGCTTTGCCCAGACCAGAGGTCGGCAGCATCGGATCGAACAGCACACAGGCGCGCAGGATCATCAGATCGTTGTTGTCGCCGGTGTTGTTGAACACAACGGCGGGCTGGTTGTTCACCGTGCGATCGACACAGTCGATATCGCCAACATTCGCAAAATTTCGGGGCTCGCGCACCAGCATCTCAAGCCGGATGTTTGTCAGGCAATTGGGAATGATGCTCGCAACTTCACAAATCCGCGCTGACAGGTTGTCATTGGTCGGATCAGGCAACCGCCCGATGCGCACCTCACGCACGGTCACGTCCAGACCCCGTTCCAGCATCACATGGCGTGTGGACAGCACACCGCCCTCATAAGCCGAGGTGAACAGGATCAGGTAGAACGGCAGGATCAGAATGAATTCCAGCGTGCCTGCGCCATCTTCCTCTGCGCGGAAGGCGCGCAGTTTAGCAGCGAGTTTGGTCATCAACTGGTTCATTGGGTCAGCCTCAGGTCGGTGATCTGCTCAGCGATGGCTTCAAAAATCGCCACCAGTTCGTCACCGCTGGTTTCCTTGTAGAAGCTTGGACCAGAGGCGCAGGCAGACAGGGCCGCTTTGCCACGTGCATCTTCTGTGGGGTCATCGTCGGTGCCCATCGCAATTGTGTAAATCGTGACGTTGTTCTCGGGCTTTTTCGCTTCTGTGCACATTTGCGCCATCAGCGTATCACCCTGAGTGTAGCTGTATTTCTGATACCGCCAGTTGTTGCTGCTTTCCCAATCCAAATCGGTGGAACGGTACCAAGGAAAAGTCTCCTCAGCCCAATGGGCACGCTCACTTGGTGTGTCGTAGGCCCAGTCATACAGCCGGCTACTGTTGTCGTTTTGACCGTCAGACATCAGGACCACATATTTGATTGTGGCTCCCTGTGCTGCGTTGTTGGCATTATAGGCTGCCGGACGGCCGGCAAATGCCGGATCGCGCATGGAGGCCGGCAGTGCAAGAAGCTCGTCATTGTGTGCTGGATCCAGCAGTGCCAGACCCCACTTCAAGCCGATAAAGATTGATGTACCGGAACGAGGTGCGAATTGGCCAATCGCTGTGTTCAGTACATTGGCGTCCTGCGTCATCGGGATTATGCGTTCATAGGTCTGCTGCGGGCAAACCGGCTGGTTCAGCTCGGAAACTGCCTGCCAGGGATCGTTCCAATAGTCATAGTAGTCGTCTGCCTGCCCATCGAAGTCCACATCAATGGCAGTGTTGAATTGCACATGTTGTGCTTGATCAAGCGCAGCGGAATCATCGATCGAAAGTGAGGTGTAGGCCGAGTCAGGGAATTCCACGCAGTGCGAGAAGCCATGCTGTTGGTCCACGTTAAACTGCGCCATCAAATCCGGGCCAGCGTTCACGTGTTCGGAGTAGGGGATCAGGTTGATCGATATCTTATCGGCGTTTTCAGGCACCAGAAGTGCGTCAACAAAGGCTGTCGCGGCCTCCTGCAAGCGCGCCATCCTGGTGACACCACCCGAGCCTGGAATTTCTTCGCGCATCGAACCCGACATATCCAAAATCAGGGACACTTCGATGTTGCCCACACCTTCCACGGCGGTCGAGGCGGCAACAGCCGTCATCTCGTCTGTGCCAATGAGGCGCAGGAAGAAGGTATCAAGTGTCAATTCGCCATTGGCAGTCACTTCGCGGTAGTCGACGCCATCACCTGTCACAACAGGTGCACCATCAAGATCATCCCGGCAGCCGTTGGCCTCTGCCCAGTCTTCGACAATGGCTTCAATCTCTGCGTTTGTGCCGGACTGGTCGAGGTCGGCACCTGCCAGCACCGCGTTGTCAATACAGCCTTGCAGCGATGCGCGCCGCGATTCGAACCGCATGAAGTCAACGGCCATACCACCAAGGATCAGCATCAGAATCAGCAGAAAGAGCGTCAGCACAATGACGCTGCCGTCTTCTTCCTTTCGGAATCGCTTCATCAACGTGCGGATCTGTCTTGCGGCAGGCGTAGCTTGTGACATCATCATCGTTCCGTTCCCATATACAAGGCTGCGACCCACAGCAGACACAAACTGCCTGTGTGGGTTTTCACCAACGACGAAAAGAACATCTCGCTGTGTCCGAATTTGGGCGAAAGCGGGGCGATATCGCACAGATTGCCCACGTGTTGTGATGCAATCCCCCAGATGAGAGATCAGTGTTCTCGCCTCTTGAACAATCAGACAAAGGCGATGTGACCGCGGTTACGGGGGCGAGAAGGAAAATTCACTCTTTGTACGCAATTCGATGAAAAATTGGGCGAAATCGGCGAATCATTGTTACGCTGGGGAAGATGTGTCCCTAGGCACATCGGTTTGCATCAAAAAGGATAGACGCATGGCCGCTTCGAATGCCCAACACGCAGAACCCAGTTTTCGTGAATCTGTTGACATCATGTTTAATCGCGCGGTGGCGCTGATGGACCTTAGCCCGGGCCTGGAAGAAAAGATTAGGGTATGTAACGCGACTTATACAGTGCGGTTTGGGGTGCGTTTACGCGGCGATATCCACACCTTTACGGGTTATCGCTCTGTTCACTCCGAACATATGGAACCGGTCAAAGGCGGTATTCGCTACGCGTTGGGTGTCAATCAGGACGAGGTTGAAGCGCTGGCCGCGCTCATGACGTTCAAGTGCGCTCTGGTCGAAGCGCCGTTTGGCGGCTCCAAAGGTGGATTGTGCATCGACCCGCGCGAGTATGAAGAGCATGAGTTGGAACAGATCACCCGCCGTTTCGCCTATGAGTTGGCGAAACGCGACCTGATCAGCCCATCCCAGAACGTTCCGGCCCCTGATATGGGGACTGGCGAACGGGAAATGGCGTGGATCGCGGACCAATACCGCCGCATGAACACCACCGACATCAACTCTGCTGCATGTGTCACAGGCAAACCGGTAAATGCCGGGGGCATTCAGGGCCGGACAGAGGCCACAGGCCGCGGCGTGCAATATGCGCTGCAAGAATTCTTTCGCCATCCCGAAGATATTGCGGCAGCGGGATTGCAAGGCACCTTGGAAGGCAAGCGCGTAATCGTGCAGGGCCTTGGCAACGTGGGCTATCACGCTGCCAAATTCCTCAGCGACGAAGATGGCAGCAAGATTACCGGTATCATCGAACGTGATGGTGCGCTGCATGACGAGGGCGGGATCGACGTCGAAGCCGTCCGCGCGTGGATTCTCAAACATGGCGGTGTTGCAGGCTATCCCGATGCCAGCCATCAGGCAGATGGTGGGGCGCTGCTGGAACAGGAATGCGACATCCTGATCCCTGCGGCTCTGGAGGGTGTGATCAACCTGTCTAACGCCGACCGCATCAAGGCCCCGCTGATTATCGAGGCGGCGAATGGTCCCGTGACCGCGGGCGCGGACGAGATCTTGCGCGACAAGGGCTGCGTGATCATTCCCGACATGTACGCCAACGCGGGCGGTGTGACGGTCAGCTACTTTGAATGGGTCAAGAACCTCAGCCATATCCGTTTTGGCCGGATGCAGCGCCGCGCAGAAGAAGCCCGGCACGAGCTGATCGTCGCAGAGCTTGAGCGGCTGGACGACATGTTGGAACACCGCTGGTCGATGACGCCCAACTTTAAAGACAAATACCTGCGCGGTGCGGGGGAGTTAGAGCTTGTGCGCTCTGGCCTCGATGACACGATGCGGGCAGCTTACCAGTCGATGCGCGAGGTCTGGCACAGCCGCGACGACGTGCACGACCTGCGTACTGCGGCCTACCTCGTCTCAATCCGCAAGGTCGCCGACAGCTACCGCGCGAAGGGGCTGTAGGCGAAACAGAAAAGGCCCAGTGGACCTTTTCCGCCTACAGCGGGCGGAGCCCCGGACAAAGGCGAAACAGAAAAGGTCCAGTGGACCTGCATTGACACTGTGGGGTGGGCAATTTGCCCACCTCCTTGCAGCACAGGCCGCTTGGATCGTGTCATCTACTTTCCGCTGACTCTTGCAGAGGTGCGCGTTAACCTGCGCGCATGACGACCTATTCATTGACCTACGAAATCACCGAACGGCGGTTCATGCAGGCTTGCCGCGCGCTTTGGGCGCACCGCGCGCTTGGTTCAACCGGCAATCTGATTGCTGGTGGGCTGCTCTCTGCTTTCGCCGCCTTCGTGCTGTGGCAGGGCGTGCCTGGCATCGTTCCCTGGGCGCTTTTGGCAGGCGGGGTTGCTGTCCTGGCACTAAATGCGGCCCGCGACAGGATGTGGCGTGGCTACTTTCGCAACGCGCCCAAGTTTCAGGCCGCGATCACGGCGCATCTGTCCCCGTCGGGCGTCGGCGTCACCTCAGCCGAAGGCGAAAACGACGTGCCGTGGTCGCATTTCCGCCACTACGTCATCACACCTGACACCTTGTTCCTGATTATCGACCAGCGGCAATTCTCGATCATCCCGCTGTCAGCCTGTGCAGATGCATCTGAACGCGCGGCTGTCGAAAAATTGGTCACATCCAAGCTCAAACCACTGCGGTCGCGCATGTTTTGACCGTCCGCGACATGAACTGCCGTAAACGCGCTTTTCCCTGTCGTCAGACTTGCTAATCTCCCCCCGAACCAGGGGGATCAGGCATGGGTTATTCCGGCTTCAAAGTCATCAAAGAAGGGCTCTTTGGCCAAAAAGGGTGGAAGCCAGTCTGGCGCGACCCAGAGCCCAAGGCAGAATACGATGTCGTCATCATCGGCGGTGGCGGCCATGGCTTGTCGACAGCCTACTACCTTGCCAAGGAACATGGCATCACCAATGTGGCGGTGCTGGAAAAGGGTTATCTGGGCGGTGGTAATGTTGGTCGCAACACGACCATCGTGCGGGCTAACTATATGCTTCCGGGCAACTCTGAATTCTATTCCCATTCGCTCAAACTTTGGGAAGGTATGGAACAGGACCTCAATTACAACACCATGATGTCGCAGCGCGGTGTGATGATGTTGTGCCATTCCGACGGCCAGCGCGACTATTTTGCGCGGCGCGGAAATTCCATGATCAACCAGGGCGATGATGCCGAACTGCTCGACGTCGAAGGTGTGCGGCGTGAAGCCCCGTTTCTGGACTTCGAAAACCTGCGTTTTCCAATCTATGGCGGCCTGATGCACCGGCGCGGTGGCACGGCCCGCCATGATGCGGTGGCTTGGGGCTATGCCCGGGGCGCCGACCAGCGCGGCGTTGATCTGATTCAGAATTGCGAAGTGACCGGCATCGACATCACAGGCGGCAAGGTCACGGGTGTGCAAACCACGCGCGGTGCGATCCGGGCGAAAAAGGTGGCAATCGTGACGGCAGGTCGTTCGGGGCAGGTCGCGGCGATGGCAGGGATGCGCCTGCCCATCGAAAGTCACGTACTGCAGGCTTTCGTCAGTGAAGGGCTCAAACCGATCATGCCCGGCGTGATCAGCTTTGGCATGGGCCACTTCTACATCAGCCAGTCCGACAAGGGCGGGCTGGTCTTTGGCGGCGATCTGGATTTCTACAGTTCTTACGCGGCTCGCGGCAACCTGCCGATGAAAGAACACGTCATGGATGCCGCCATGACCCTGATGCCAATGATCGGCAAGGCAAAGGTGCTGCGTAGCTGGGGCGGCATCATGGATATGACGCCCGATGGCTCGCCCATCATCGACAAGACTGATATCGAAGGTCTCTTTATCGACTGCGGTTGGTGCTACGGCGGGTTCAAGGCGGTCCCCGGCTCTGGATTCAGCTTTGCACATCTGATGGCGACGGGAAAGCACCACGAACCCGCTGCGCGCTATCGGCTTGACCGGTTCCGAACCGGACGCGGCCTGATGGATGAAGAAGGCACAGGCTCTCAACACAATCTGCACTAGGGGGAACAGGAAATGCGGATCACATGCCCCTATTGCGGCGAACGCGACCGACGCGAATTTACTTATCAGGGTGATGCGCTGGCCCTGAACAGGCCCGCCCCCGATGCAGGCGAAGCGGCCTGGGATGACTACTTGCACAATCGTGACAACCCCGCAGGCGACACCCGCGATGTCTGGTATCACGACCCCTGCGGTGCATGGATCGTGGTTGAACGGAACACAGTGACCCATGCCGTTACAGGCAGCACATTGGCATCAAAGGTGAAGGCATGAGGATTACGGGCAAAGGCCAGATCGACCGTAACCGTCCGGTCAATTTTACCTTTGACGGTGTCAGCTATCAGGGGTTTGTCGGTGATACGCTGGCGTCGGCACTCCTGGCGAATGGTGTCAAACTGATGGGCCGGTCGTTCAAATACCATCGCCCCCGTGGCGTCGTGACGGCAGGGTCAGAAGAGCCTAACGCGCTCGTCACGGTCGCGGACGAACCCAACCTGCGCGCCACGACGGTTGAAATCTACAATGGCCTGGATGCCCGCAGCCAGAACGCCTGGCCATCGCTCAAGCGCGATGTGATGGCGGTGAACGATCTGATCTCGCCGTTTCTGGGCGCGGGGTTTTATTATAAGACGTTCATGTGGCCCAAAAGCTTTTGGGAAAGCGTCTATGAACCCATCATCCGCCGCGCGGCAGGTCTTGGGGCGCTGACTGGCAAGAACAACGCCGATGACTACGAAAAGGCCTTTGCCTTTTGTGATGTGCTGGTGATCGGGGCAGGGCCCGCTGGTTTGATGGCCGCATTGACGGCAGCCCAAGCCGGTGCCGATGTCATTTTGGCGGATGAGAACCCAACAACGGGCGGGCGGCTCTTGTCCGAGGATGAGGTGATCGAAGGCCAACCCGCCGCGGACTGGGCCGAAGGTGTGACAGCAAAGCTGGCGGCGATGAAAAACGTCCGTATCATGACCCGAACCACAGTCACCGGGGCCTACGACCAAGGCACCTTCGGCGCGCTCGAGCGGGTCAGTCAGCACGCGCCTGCGCGCGCCGGCACACCGCGTGAATGTTTCTGGCGGATCGCCACCAAGCACAGCATCCTGTGTGCAGGCGCGCTGGAGCGCCCGATTGCATTCCCGGACAATGACAGACCCGGGATCATGATGGCGGGTGCCGTGCGCAGCTACTTGCACCGCTTTGGCGTGCGACCCGGCCAATCAGTTACCGTGTTTGGCAATAACGATGACGCCCATCGTACAGCCCGCGATTTGGAAAACGCGGGCATCAATGTGGCCGCCGTGATCGACACCCGCACCGGGGTCAGCTTTGACGGCAACGCCCCTTGTTTCACCGGCGGTCGGGTTGTTGCAACCAAGGGGCGGCACGTGCTGGAAAGCATCACCGTGGAACACGAGGGCGGAACACGCATCATCCGCACGGATTGTCTTGCGATATCCGGCGGCTGGAACCCCACGGTGCATCTGACTTGCCACATGAACGGCAGGCCGGAGTGGTCTGAAAAGATTGCCTCTTTTGTGCCTGTCGATGGTGCGGTGCCGGGTATGGTGACCGCGGGTGCCTGCAACGGCACGTTCACAACGGTCACATGCCTTTCTGAAGGCGCAGAGGTGGCCGCGCGGGTGTTGAATGCAAGCCCTGCCGCAGTCCCCGACGCGGACGACACGCCTTACAACATCACACCCTTCTGGTCGGTTGAGGGCAAGGGCCGCAAGTGGCTCGATTTCCAGAACGATGTGCATGTGAAGGACATCAAGCTGGCGGCGCAGGAGAATTTCCGCTCGGTCGAGCACATGAAACGCTACACCACTCAAGGTATGGCGACCGATCAGGGCAAATCATCGAACGTGGCGTCACTGGCCGTGTTGGCCGATGCCACCGGGCGCGGCATTCCTGAGACTGGCACCACCACCTTCCGTCCGCCTTATGTGCCGGTCAGCATCGCCGCCATGGGCGCGGGGTCGCAAGGTCACGGCTTTGCCCCGGAACGCCACACCACCAGCCATGTCGCGACGCTGTCACGCAACGCGCCGATGATCGAGGCAGGGCTGTGGTACCGCCCCAGCTATTTCCCGCAACCGGGCGAGGCGACGTGGTTGGAAAGCTGCAATCGCGAGGTTGCGATGGTGCGTGAAAATGTCGGCGTTTGCGACGTCTCGACTTTGGGCAAGATCGACGTGCAAGGCCCTGATGCCGCAGTCTTTTTGGACTTCGTCTATGCGAATACATTCTCGACCCTGAAAGTGGGCAAGGTCCGCTATGGGCTGATGCTGCGTGAAGACGGGCATGTGATGGACGACGGCACAACCGCACGCCTGTCAGAGACGCATTATGTCATGACAACCACGACAGCTGCGGCCGGTAACGTCATGAAACAGCTGGAATTTGTGCGTCAAGCGCTGCGCCCGGACATGGACGTCCAGATCATCAGCGTGACCGAACAATGGGCACAATTCGCCGTGGCGGGGCCAAAGGCGCGCGACCTGTTGAACACGCTTCTGGATCAGCCGATTGACGACGCGACGCTGCCCTATATGTCCTGCGCCCCGGTGTCGCTGTCTGGCGTTGCAGGCCGGATTTTCCGCATCTCGTTTTCAGGGGAGCACGCCTATGAAATTGCCGTGCCGGCGCGTTATGGTGCCTCGCTTTTCAATCTGCTGAATGCCCAGGCCGAGGCGCTGGGTGGCGGCCCCTACGGGATGGAGGCGCTGAACGTTTTGCGGATCGAAAAAGGGTTCATCACCCATGCAGAAATCCACGGCCGCACAACGGCCTTTGATATCGGAATGGACCGCATGGTGTCCCGCAAGAAGGATTGCATTGGCCAAACCGCTGCCGCGCGTCCGGGACTTGTGGGTGATCACCGGGAACAATTGGTCGGCCTGAAATCGGTGGAGGCGGATGAGAAACTGACAGGTGGTGGGCATCTTTTTAACGAGGGCGCAGAACCTGTGCGCAGCAACGATCAGGGCTACGTCACCTCGGTCTGCTGGTCGCCAACCTTGCAAGGCCACATCGGGTTGGGGTTCCTTGTGAACGGCCGCGCGCGACATGGGGAGATAGTGAAGATGGTGGATCATGTACGTGGTTTGACCACCCGCTGTACGGTCTGTGATCCAGTAATGTTTGATAGCGATGGGGGACGCCTGCGTGGCTAAATTGATAGCTCAGACACCCTGCGGAGATGCTTTGCCGCAAACTATCGGCAATGTGACACTGACCGAAGTGGTGATTGACGCGATGTGGTCCGTCGCCCCCTACAAGGGGAAGGAAAAGGCTGTTGCAACAGCCCTCGGCACGGGATTTCCGAAGCCAAACCGGACGACCTCGGGCGCTGCCATCCGTGCGCTTTGGGGCGGGCCGGGCATGGCCTTTGTCATCTGTGACGCGCTGCCTGATCTGACAGCACTGGCGGCGGTCACGGACCAGTCTGATGCCTGGGCTGTGGTCGCGGTCTCAGGCGCGGACAGTGTGGATGTGCTGGCACGGTTGGTGCCGATTGATCTGCGCGGCAAGGCCTTCAAGACTGGCCATACCGCTCGGACGATGTTGGGGCATATGATGGTCAGCGTGACACGAACCGGCCCGGATGTGTTCGAGATTATGGCGATGCGTTCGATGGCAGGTACTTTGACGCACGAGTTGACCCGTGCCGCCACGCTTTATACCGGGCGCGGCTGAACTGTATTTTATGCCTTCGGCGGGGATATTTGTAGCCAGAAGAAGAGCGCGCCTCGACTCTGCCCGGCGTGCGCGGGATAATACGGCATGAGCCTGCCGCCCGGATTTCTTGACCAGTTGCGTGACCGTCTGTCCCTTGGACAGGTGGTGGGGCGCAAGGTCATGTGGGACAACCGCAAATCCAATCCGGGCAAGGGTGATCTGTGGGCGCCATGCCCGTTCCATCAGGAAAAAACTGCCAGCTTTCACGTCGATGACCGCAAGGGATTCTATTACTGCTTTGGCTGTCACGCCAAAGGTGATGCAATTTCCTTTGTGCGCGAGACAGAGAATGTGGGCTTTATGGAGGCGGTCCAGATCCTTGCAGGCGAAGCGGGTTTGCCCATGCCCGAACGGGACCCGCAGGCACAGCAAAAGGCCGATGAACGCACGCAACTGGCACAGGTCATGGAACAGGCGGTGCAGCATTTTCGCCTGAACCTCAATACAGCGGCTGCCGGTGAGGCGCGCGACTATCTGGAACGGCGAGGCCTGAATGCGGACGCTTTGGCGCGCTGGGATATCGGCTTTGCGCCGGCTGGATGGGAAGGGCTGCGTAGCGCGTTGACGGCCAAAGGGGCCACGGTTGAAGACCTGTTGAAGGTGGGGCTGGTCAAGGCTTCTGACAGGGGGCGCGAGCCCTATGACACGTTCCGCGACCGCATCATGTTTCCGATCCGAGATGCGCGCGGTCGGGCCATCGCCTTTGGCGGTCGCGCGATGGATCCAAACGACAACGCCAAATATCTGAATTCGCCCGAAACCACGCTGTTTGACAAGTCCCGTACGCTTTACAACGTGCAAAAGGCGCGTGAGGCGGCGGGCAAGGGCCAGCCGTTGGTCGTGGCCGAAGGCTACATGGACGTGATCGCTCTGTCCGAGGCGGGGTTTGAGGCGACCGTAGCACCACTTGGTACAGCCGTGACCGAACACCACCTCGCAATGCTGTGGCGGATTGCGGATGAACCGATCATCGCACTGGATGGCGACACTGCGGGCCTGCGCGCGGCGATGCGCACGATTGATATCGCCTTGCCGCTGCTTGAGGCGGGCAAGTCCCTGCGCTTTGCACTGATGCCCGACGGCATGGACCCCGATGACGTGCTGAAATCCAAGGGCCGCGGTGCGATGCAAAAGCTGCTGGATGGCGCGATTCCGATGGTGAAGATGCTGTGGGAAAGAGAACTCGAAACGAGTCCCAGTGATACACCCGAGTCCAAGGCTGGCCTCGAACGGCGACTTAAGGAGGCTATCAAGAAGATCCCTGACCCCCAGGTCAGACATTATTACGGCCAAGCTATCAAACAGTTCATTTGGGAACAGTTTCGACCAAGAAATTGGGCGCCAAACTTTCAAACAGGTCGAACCAATAAGAACAAGGCTACTGCAAGCGCTCGTAGGTCGTTACTCGCAAGAGATTTGAATGTTCGGCAACTTGAAGAAGTCCGCGAGAAGATTGTTCTGGCAATTTGCAAGAACCATCTCGAAGTTGCTCGTGATTTTGCACCAGCATTGGAAATGGCTGAGTTTTTGGGAGAATCTCACAGCCAGATTGCCTTAGTCATCGCTGAGTATTGCTACGCTAACACGGAAGAGCAGATGCTTATGGAATTTGGCAGGCAGGATTTAGAAGCATCGCTGACCAAAATAATGAATGACCGAATAGTTAGTATTGTTCCTGCAGTACCAGATCATGCCGACTACGAACTTTCTCGAATGACTGTCGCAGAGCAGTTGGCATTGCTTGAAGCTAGTCGCGGGCACAGAAAAGAAATTGATGAAGCTGAAGAGGAAATCGGCACGACTTTTGACGAGCATTTGACTTGGAGATTGGCGCGTGTCGCGGAGGCTGTCGATACCACCGTCAAACCCGAAGGCAAGTCCGACGACGGTGATTTCGAGGTGGCTGACAACGGCGCCAAGCTATCCAAAGACGATCGTGAGCACCGGGATGCGATTTGGGCCAACATCAAAATTGAAAAGTCCCGCTAGCGCACTATCTATAGGCGCTAGCCATCGGGACCAATCGACACATCACGGGAAAATCACCCTGCAAGCGCTTGCGAATCACCCGCAACCCGCGTTGATTCGATTTTAACCGAATCACCCGAATCACTTCGGGGCCTGTTTCATCTTAAAGGGAGCCATCATGGCCGCCAAAGATAACGACGACCGCAAAGATAGCGACTCTGACGACGTATCCCTCGACATGAGCCAAGCGGCGGTCAAAAAGATGATCGCCGATGCGCGCGAGCGGGGCTATATCACCTACGATCAGCTCAACCAGGTTCTGCCACCCGATCAGGTCAGTTCTGACCAGATCGAGGACGTGATGTCGATGCTGTCCGAAATGGGCATCCAGGTCACCGAGGAAGAGGAATCCGAGGAGTCCGAGGAACCGCAGGGTTCCACCGAAGTTGCCACGGTCGCGGGCAGCCGTGACGTGGCGCTGTCCTCGGGAGAGACCGAAAAGCTTGACCGCACCGATGACCCGGTGCGCATGTACCTGCGCGAAATGGGCAGCGTTGAACTGCTGTCCCGTGAAGGTGAGATTGCGATCGCAAAACGGATCGAGGCGGGCCGCAACACGATGATTCTGGGGCTTTGCGAAAGCCCGCTGACATTCCAGGCGATCACCATCTGGCGCGACGAACTTTTGTCCGAAGACATCCTGTTGCGCGATGTGATCGACCTTGAAACCACCTTTGGCAACCAATTGGGTGAAGACGACACCGAAGAAACGGTTGTTGCCCCCGCCACCAATGCCGAGGGTGAGAAAAAGGAAGAAAAGCAGGAACTTGACGCCGACGGCAACCCGATTGCCAAGGACGATGACGACGACGATGAAGAGCAGGCCAACATGTCGCTCGCTGCGATGGAAGCGGCACTGAAGCCGCGCGTTCTTGAAACGCTCGAAGTCATCGCGCGTGATTTTGCCCTGTTGTCTGACATGCAGGATGCCCGGATGTCGGCCACACTGAACGAGGATTCCTCTTTCAGCGACAAGGCCGAGGACAAGTATCAGAAGCTACGTTCCGAAATTGTTGAACTGGTGAACTCGCTTCACCTGCACAACAACCGGATCGAGGCGCTGATCGACCAGCTTTATGGCATCAACCGCCGTATCATGCAGATTGATAGCGCGATGGTGAAACTGGCTGATCAGGCCCGCATCAACCGCCGCGAATTCATTGACGCTTATCGCGGTCGCGAGTTGGACCCGAACTGGCTGGAAGAGATCTCTGAAAAGACCGGGCGCGGCTGGCAGATGCTGATCGAACGCTCCACCGATAAGATTGAAGAGTTGCGCGGCGACATGGCCCAGGTCGGCCAATATGTCGGCGTCGACATCACCGAATTCCGCCGCATCGTGCAACAGGTCCAGAAGGGCGAAAAAGAGGCGCGTCAGGCCAAGAAAGAAATGGTCGAAGCGAACCTGCGTTTGGTGATTTCCATCGCCAAAAAGTACACGAACCGCGGCCTGCAATTCCTTGATCTTATTCAAGAAGGTAACATTGGCTTGATGAAGGCCGTGGACAAATTCGAATACCGGCGCGGCTATAAATTCTCGACCTACGCGACATGGTGGATCCGTCAGGCGATCACCCGGTCCATCGCTGACCAAGCCCGCACGATCCGTATTCCGGTCCATATGATCGAAACGATCAACAAACTGGTCCGCACCGGGCGTCAGATGCTGCACGAAATCGGTCGCGAACCCACGCCAGAGGAATTGGCAGAAAAGCTGCAAATGCCGCTGGAAAAGGTCCGCAAGGTGATGAAAATCGCCAAGGAGCCGATTTCGCTGGAAACACCGATTGGCGACGAAGAAGACAGCCAGTTGGGCGACTTCATCGAAGACAAGAACGCGATCCTGCCGCTGGACTCTGCCATTCAGGAAAACCTGAAGGAAACCACGACACGCGTCCTCGCCAGCCTCACCCCGCGTGAAGAGCGCGTGCTGCGCATGCGCTTTGGCATCGGCATGAACACTGACCACACGCTGGAAGAGGTCGGCCAGCAATTCAGCGTGACCCGCGAACGCATCCGCCAGATCGAAGCGAAGGCGCTGCGGAAGCTCAAGCATCCCAGCCGGTCGCGCAAGCTGCGCAGCTTCCTGGATCAGTAGTGGTGTTCGGCAAGCTCTTTGGCAAAAAGACGGCGGCCCCGGAAGAGGCCGCCCCTATCGACTACAAAGACCACCGCATCTTTGTCGCGCCAATGGCCGAAGGCAAAACCTGGCGCATCGCAGCCCGCATCGAAAAGGACGTGGATGGCGAAACCAAGGTCCACCAGTTGATCCGGGCAGATACGCTCAATGACAAGACAGAGGCAGAGGACGCTTCTCTCGCCAAAGCAAAACAGGTCATCGACCAACAGGCCCGCTGGCTCTTCGACTGACGCCGTAGGCCGGGCCTCAGACCGGCAGGCCCACCTCAGATCAAATATTTCCGTGCATTCACGAACAGCGGCGGTGTGTTTCAGCAACCTTGTTCGTGTGCGCACTTGCCCCCATCTCGTCTTTATCGAAAGGATGAAGCCGATGACCCGCATCACAATGACCTCCGCAATGGCCGCCCTGACCATCTCGTTTGCCCCGCCTGCGATGGCCTATCCCACGGCACCCGAAAGCACCGTAACCCTCGCCGGTGTGGTGCAGTCGGACGAGGCTTGCACACTAACCGACACTGAAAAGCTGGCAGCCTTGCTGAATGTCCCACTCACGGGCAACGCCACTTGCTAATCCCCCCAAGGCCGGGGCACCTTTGCTCCCATGAAGACGCTGTCCCTCCCCACCAGCGGCCCCGGCCTATATGACATCACCCGCGCGGTCGCTGACCAGATCGCGGGCCGGGGCAGCGGTGTTGTGATCCTGATGATCCAGCACACCTCGGCCAGTTTGGTCATTCAGGAAAATGCCGATCCAGAGGTGCAGACCGACCTGCAGAATTTCTTTGCACGTCTGGTGCCGCCCACGACTGATCCGGCGATGTCCTATCTCACCCACACTTACGAAGGCCCCGATGATATGCCTGCGCATATCAAGTCTGCACTTCTGCCGACGACCCTGACGATTCCGGTAGAGAATGGCCGCATGGCGCTAGGGACTTGGCAGGGGATCTATGTGTTCGAACATCGCGATGCCCCGCATCAGCGCCGTGTGGTGGTTAAATTCCTTAAGGATTAAGGCTGCATCAGATGTGCATGGTTTGTGCATCGCATGTGCATGGTGCTTTTTGCACCGAACGATGGCCAAAGTCAGGGCGCAGGGGTGTCGTCATCCAGCAAGATCCGCGCGGCGTTTCCGCTTTCGTCGTCATATTGGTCCGACTTGATCGTCCATAGAAACGCCGCCAGCCCAATCCCCCCCAGGATCAACGAGACAGGTATCAAAACCACCAGCACGTTCATTTCACCAACCTCATCCGCATCGCATTTGCCAAGACGCTGATGGATGATGCCGACATCGCAAGGGCTGCCGCCAGTGGTGTGGCAAATCCCGCGAGCGCAATCGGCACAGCGATTAGGTTATAAAGTGTTGCGATGGCAAAGTTTTGTCGCGACAGCCGCTGCGTCGCACGCGCGACAGACAGTACCAAAGGCAGGTCGGCAAAGCTGTCCCGCAACAAGACAATGTCCGCAGCGCTGCGTGACACTTCAAGCGCGGTTGAAGGCGCAATCGAGGCATGAGCCTGCGCTAGTGCAGGCGTGTCATTCAAACCGTCGCCTACCATCAAGACGTGTCGCCCCTGATCGCTAAGCCGGTTCAGGTGCGCCAGTTTTACCTCTGGTCGCACATCTGCCAAAACCGGCACGCCCAAAGTGTCCCCCCAGACCGCGGCGCGATCTTTTGCATCACCGGTTACGATCTCTGTCGACAGGTCCAATCGCGCCAAGGCATCCTGCACGCCAGCGCGTAATTTTTCGGGGGTTTCCAGTGGTATAGCCGGCGCATCGCCGATGCGCAGGCAAAGCCCGGACAGGTCTGCGGCCACCCAATCACCACGCCCAAGCTTAACGCGTTGTCCCTGCCAAAAGCCGGTTACGCCAGCGCCGTGCGTTTCGGTGATTTCTGACATCGGGGCAGGGGTCACATCCGGCAAGGCCTGCACCAGTGCTTGTGAAACGGGATGGTCAGAGCTTTGAGCCAGCGCCAAAGCAATCGCCCTTTCGAGAGGGGCCAGTTGATCAAGTGTCATGACTTCGGGCGTTGTCAACGTGCCCGTCTTGTCAAAGACGACGTGATCCACCTCTGCCAGACGTTCAAGTGCTGTGCTGTGTTTGACCAGATATCCCTTTGAAAACAAGCGGCTGATTGCAACCGTCGTGACGGCAGGCACGGCGAGACCCAAGGCGCAGGGGCAGGTGATGATGAGCACTGCAATGGCAACATTCAGCGCATGGCGCAGATCGCCCGTGGCGAAGGCCCAGCCCAGAAAGGCGACCAGCGCCAAAAGATGTACCGCCGGGGCATAGACCCGCGCGGCGCGATCAGCCAGGGCGGTATAGCTGTTGCGGCTGTTCTCTGCCGTCTCCACCAATGCCGCCATGCGCCGCAATGTTGTGTCCTGCCCAACATGGGTGGCGACCATCGTGATCGGCGCGCCCAAGTTGACCTCTCCGGCTTGCAAGGTGTCGTGCTGGTCCAGCGTGATCGCTTTGCTTTCGCCCGTCAGGAACGACCGATCCATGAGGGCTTGCGGCGTCGACAGGGTGCCATCCACAGGCACGCGCCCGCCTGATGGCACCAGCACTTTGTCGCCAACTTCGATCTGCGGCACTGGCACGCTCACCCGGCCTGATGGGGTCAAAAGCTCTGCGGTATGCACCTCAAGTGCGGTCAACTCTCGCGCGGCTGAACGGGCGGCTTGGCGCGTGGTGTGATCCAGATAGCGCCCGATCAGCAAGAAGAATGTCAATGACAGGGCCGCGTCGAAATAGGCGTGGTGGCCGCTGTTTAACGTCTCATAAAGAGACATGAGTGTGGCAAGAGCGATGGCCAATGAGATTGGCACATCCATGTTCAATCTGCGTACCCTCAGGGCTGTCCAAGCACTTTGAAAGAACGGTTGTGCAGCATAGATCACGACCGGCACCGCGATTCCTGCAGAGATCAGGTGAAACAAATCACGCGTAGCACCCGCGGCACCCGACCAGACCGCGACCGACAGCAACATGACATTCATCATCGCAAATCCGGCAACCGCCAACCGCGTGAGCAAGGCGCGGCCTGTCCCGTCTTGCGCTGAATTCAATGCTGCCAAGTCAAGCGGATAAGAAGCAAACCCGAGATCCTGAAGGCTGGATTGAACGGCATCCGGTGCAACCGTGCCGCTGACCGATAGACGCTTCAGTGACAAGTTGACCCGCGCCGATTGCACGCCGGGCATCTTTGACATCGCACGCTCGATTTTGCCGATACAGGCCGCACAATGGATGCCGGGGACCGAGAATTGCAGATCAGGCGGCGCTGCAGCCTCTTGCGCCAGTGGTGCTGCAGCACAGGCAGGGCAAGCCGACATCATGACGGGACCCTCACCACCACGCGCTGCTGAAATAATGTGCCGTCATCGGCTCGCAGTTTCAGTCGCAGGTTCCAGTTCCCCGGTGCCACGGTCACAGGCGCATGAAAACCGGTGCCGTCAAATTTCAGGTTTGGGGTTTGGTCCTGCGTGACGTTGGTGGCACGGCCAAAGGTGGCGCTTTCGATGGTGGGGGCGATGGCGTGCCCGTCTTTCAGCACCAACAGCGTCAACGTGTCACCGCTCACCGTCGCGCTGACATCCCACCCCAAAGCCAGCTGTGCGGCCCTGTCGGCCTCGAACGATTGGCTTGAAACGTAAGAGTTGCGCACCTCAAGTCCCGGAAAGGTCTTCACCGCGTTGAAGGCGAGGGTCAGATTGACGCTGATGATCACGCCGAAGGCCAACACAAACGCCGCCAGCACATGCCAGCCTTTGATTTCCCGTGTCATTGTGATCTCCCATTGAATATTGTGGCACGGCTCGCGCGGTCGCCGCTTTCGATGTCCTCGACCCAAATGCGCAGGTCGGTGGCGTCAGCTGTCGACGCAGCATCTTGCGGGCGTGCAGTGACATAAACGCGCTGCAATGTGGTGCTGTCGGCAGGGACCAAGACGGTGAGATCTCGGTCGCTGCCTTCCAGATCAATCCGCAGCACCGCGTCACTGCTCAGGCTTAGATGAAAGGCGCGCTGCTCGCCCAGCTTGTTGCGCAAGCGCACGTCATAGATGTTGCGGATCGCACCATCGGATTGCACGACGAATTGCGGATTGCGGATCGGGCTGACCGTCAGTTCGATGTCTGACCGGATGAAAAGCGCGTAAAGCAGCCCCAGACCAATCGCCAACCAAATCGCGGTGTAGAAAATGACGCGGGGCCGCAGCACATGACGCCAAACGGGGCGCGGTGGGTTGCCTGCCCGCTCTGCTGGCTCGTCGGCTAGGGCCAGATAGTCGATCAACCCGCGCGGCTTGCCGACCTTGTCCATGATCTCGTCACAGGCGTCTATGCACAGCGCACAGGTGATGCACTCCATCTGTTGACCGTCGCGGATGTCGATGCCCATCGGACAGACGTTGACGCATGCTTTGCAGTCAATGCAGTCGCCCAACTGCAAGTCCTGGGCATCGGGTAAAGTCTCTGCCGCTTCGGCATAGGGTGTTGCTTGCCGCGCAGCCGCTGCGGCTACGGCCCCCTTGCGGTGCTTGCCGCGCGGTTCGCCCCGCCAATCACGATAAGCCACGGTGATGGTGTCAGGGTCCATCATTGCGGCCTGAATGCGCGGCCAAGGACACATGTAGATGCAGACCTGCTCGCGCATGAAGCCGCCAAAAACAAAGGTGGTCAGGGTCAGAACGGCGATGGTCAAATAAGCAATCGGATGCGCTGTGAACATCACCAGATCACGCGCCAGCGTCGGTGCGTCAGTGAAATAGAACACCCATGCCCCGCCAGTTGCGACGGCGATCAGCAACCAGACCAACCATTTGGTCAGGCGCAGCCGCCATTTTTTCAGGTCCCAGCCAGCGCGGTGCAGCCGGATACGGGCGTTGCGATCTCCTTCGATCCAGCGCTCCACAAGGATGAAAAGGTCGGTCCAGACTGTTTGCGGACAAGTATAGCCGCACCACACCCGGCCAAGCGCCGAGGTGAATAGGAACAGGCCCAAACCGGCCATGATCAACAAGCCCGCGACAAAGTAGAACTCGTGCGGCCAAATCTCGATCCAGAAGAAATAGAAACGCCGGTTCGCCAGATCGACCAGCACGGCCTGATCTGGCAGGCTGGGTCCGCGATCCCAGCGTATCCAGGGCGTCAGATAGTAGATGCCCAGCGTCAGGATCATGATCCACCATTTCAGACGGCGGAATGTCCCGGAAACCCGGCGTGGGAAAATCGGCTCTCTCGCAGCATAGAGCTTGGCTGAAGTCATGATAAAGGTTCCTGTTCGCCCGTCTGTTCTATGGGCAACAAAGGGGGCGGTCCTTGATCTGTGTCAAAAAGCGCCCCGAAACGAGCAGGTTGCGAACAGGTTCGTTTCGGGGCTGGGTCCGCCCGGATCGGGCGACCGTACTGTGCTATTCACCGCCACCAAGGCTGTGAACATAGACGGAAACAGCGCGCACGTCTTCTTCGCTTAGGCGTTCACCCCAGGCAGGCATGACGCCGTAACGCGCATTGGTGACAGAAGTTGTGACGTTGTCCACATCACCGCCGTAAAGCCAGATGGCATCGGCCAGATTAGGCGCGCCCAGATCGCGATTACCTTCGGCATTGTCGCCATGACAGGCGGCACAATTGTCCAGATAAACCTCTGACCCAAGGCTGACCAAATCCGCATCAGCACCACCAGACGACAGGCTCAGGACATAGGCCACAACAGCGTCAATCTCTTCGCGCTCCAGAATGTCGCCGAATTCGGGCATCTGGCTGAACCGCGCGTCAAAGTCTGTTTCGTTGCGGATACCATGCCGCACCGAATAGGCGATGTCGTCCATCGTGCCGCCCCAAAGCCAGTCATCATCCAGCAAGTTGGGATAGCCCGTCGCACCCGCCGCACCTGAGCCGTGGCATTGGCTGCATTGTGCGCGAAATACGGATCCGCCGCGGGCCACCGCATAGCGGTGCAGATCGTCGGTCGGGGCCAGCGCATTCATATCCGCCGCGACCAGATCAGCCACGAGGCCGGCGTTGCGTTCTGCGTGGGCGGTGATGTCGGCGGCCACTTCGGCACGGGTCGAGTATCCCAGCAACCCTGCCGTGGCACCTGAAATCATCGGCCATGCAGGGAAGGCGATGGTATAGGCCACGCCCCAGATGATCGTTGCATAGAACGTCCATAGCCACCAACGGGGCAGGGGGTTGTTCAGCTCTTCAATGCCGTCCCAGCTGTGGCCGGTTGTTTCGACACCGGTTTCTTCATCGACCTTTTTATCAGACATTGTCCCGTCCTTTCAGGTCAAACGTGGTGGTGGAGCAACGGCAAGCGGCGCATTCACCGCTGCAATCGCCCTTGGGCGCGTCATTGCGAAACGGGATTTGGCTGGCGTCCTCACGTGCATGGCGCTGGCTGGGCAGGAACGCCCAAACGGCGACGCCAAGGAAAAAGCAGAACATCGCCAGCAGGACCCAACTGTCTGCGATTTCGCGCAAAAGGGAATAGGTATCCATGTGTCGGCTCCTATCGGGTTGCGTCGGGAGTAAAGGTCGAAAAGTCGACCATCGTCCCGAGGATTTGCATGTAGGCGATCAGCGCGTCCATTTCCGTCAGCGCGGGCTGGCCGTCAAAGTTGGACACCACTGCCCCCGGATAGCGCGCGACCAGATCATCCCAGTCCCCGTCAGGGTCTGCTTGAACGGTAAAGTCAGCGCTGGCCTGGGCGATCATCTCGTCGGTGTAGGGGACGCCGACAAACCGATGGGTCCGCAGAAGGTCACCGACATATTCGCCGTCAATCTGAGTGTCCGCGAGGAATGCGTACTTTGGCATAATGCTCTCGGGTACAACAGATTGAGGGTCTTTCAGGTGATCCACGTGCCAAGCGTCGGAATAGCGTCCACCGACGCGGGCCAGATCTGGCCCGGTGCGTTTTGACCCCCATTGGAAGGGATGGTCATACATCGATTCCGCTGCCAGCGAATAATGCCCGTAGCGTTCGACCTCATCGCGCATTGGGCGGATCATCTGACTGTGGCAGACGTAGCACCCTTCGCGGATGTAGATGTCACGCCCTGTCAGTTCCAGCGGAGAATAGGGGCGGACGCCGTCGACTTCTTCAATCGTGTTTTCCAGCCAGAAGAGCGGGGCGATTTCAACGATGCCGCCCACGGTTACCACCAGCAAGGAGAAGGTCAAAAGAAGCGTCGGGCTTTTTTCGAGAACGGCGTGTTTGTCCAGAATGGCCATGATCTGCTCCTATTCTGCAGGGGTTGCGTTGGGCAGGCTGACGGTCGCAGGGCGCGCGCCCCGGATCGTCATCCACATGTTCCAGACCATGACCAAGGCCCCGGCGAGGAACATCACACCACCCAAACCGCGGACCACATACATCGGGAACTTGGCGCTGACGGTGTCGGCGAAGGAATTCACAAGGAACCCCTGGTCATCAACCTCGCGCCACATCAGGCCTTCCATGATGCCTGTGACCCACATGGATGCCGCATAAAGAACGATGCCGATTGTCGCCAACCAGAAGTGCCAGTTGATCGCAGGCATCGAGTACATCTCTTTGCGGCCCCAGAGTTTCGGCACAAGAAAGTAGATGCAGGCGAATGTGATCATGCCGTTCCAGCCCAAAGCGCCGGAATGCACGTGCCCAATCGTCCAGTCGGTATAATGCGACAGCGAATTGACCGCGCGGATTGACATCATCGGCCCCTCAAAGGTGGACATGCCGTAGAACCCAAGGCTGAGGACGAACATCCGCATGATCGGGTCCGTGCGCAACTTGTCCCATGCCCCTTGCAAGGTCATCAGGCCGTTGATCATCCCGCCCCAGCTGGGCATCCACAGAATGATCGAGAACACCATCCCCAGTGTGGATGCCCAGTCCGGGAGAGCCGTGTAATGCAAATGGTGTGGACCGGCCCAGATATACAGAAAGATCAGTGCCCAGAAGTGAATGATCGACAGCTTGTAGCTATAGACCGGCCGTCCGGCCTGCTTTGGCACGAAGTAGTACATCATGCCCAGGAAGCCCGCTGTCAGGAAGAAACCCACCGCGTTGTGGCCGTACCACCATTGGGTCATCGCATCCTGCACACCGGCAAAGACCTGCACAGATTTGCCGCCCCAAATGCTGACCGGGATCGACAGGTTGTTGACCACATGCAGCATTGCGACGGTGATGATGAAGCTCAGGAAAAACCAGTTGGCAACGTAGATGTGCCGTTCCTTTCGGACGACAATGGTGCCCAGATAGACGCCGAGATAGGCCAGCCAAACGATGGTCAGCCACAGATCGACATACCATTCAGGCTCTGCGTATTCTTTGGATTGGGTGGACCCCAGCAAATAGCCGGTGGCAGCCAGTACGATAAACAGCTGATAGCCCCAGAACACGAACCAATGCAGATTGCCGCCCCACAGGCGCACGGCACTTGTACGCTGAACCACGTAGAAGGACGTGGCAATCAGGGCGTTGCCGCCAAAGGCAAAAATCACGGCTGATGTGTGCAGCGGGCGTAAGCGTCCGAAATTGGTAAAGGGCTGCCCCCAATCGAAATTGAGCGCCGGAAACGCCAGTTGAAAAGCGATGAACGTGCCGACAAGAAACCCGGCGATGCCCCAGAACGCAGTGGCAATCACGCCAGCGCGGATCACGCCATCGGCATATTGGCTGCCTGCTGCTGCTGCCTCGGGCCGCGATTCATTTGTGCGGCGCAGAACCCAAAGGAACATGCCTCCTGCCACCAACATGATCAGCAACGCATGCACCTGATAGGCGACGTCGCGCCCCCAGTTGGCAGCAAGTGCTGCCACAAACGTAATGATCCCTAAAAGTAAGAGTTTGACGTAATCCATCACTGGCCCTCGCAGTCAATCGAGCAGCCGAAAATCTGCTCCTGTTCGCAAAGGGGTTTTGGATCGGGGTTACGCTTGGGTCTTTGATCTACATCAAGGTCGCGAATAAATCATGCGTTTGAGGGCAGGGGTCAGTCGCCAGTGGCGCTTTTCAGTGCGGATTGATCCAGCACATCAAAGGTGCGGCGGTCCTTGAAGGCGATCACGCCGTCATTCTTCAGGCCGTTGATTTGGCGGCTTACTGTTTCAAGCGTCAGACCCAGATTGTTGGCCATCTGCTCGCGCGTCATCGGCATAGTCAGGCTGTGGGTCTGTCCTTCGATGTCGGGGTGTTCGGTCCGGCGGGCCAACATCTCGATAAATGTCGCAATCTTTTCGCGTGCGGTTTTGCGGCCCAACAACACCATCCAGTCTCGCGCTGCATCCAGCTCGTCCAGCGCCATTTCGGCCAGGCGCTGTGCGACATGCGGTGTCTCAGACAGCATCTTTTCAAACGGTTTGCGCTGAAAGCAGCACAATGTCGTGTCGGTCATCGCAGCAACATCAAAGTCGATATGCGTGCGCCCCGGCCAACCGACAAAATCGGATGGCATCAACATCCCAACCATTTGCGTCCGCCCATCCTCGAGCGTTTTAGACAGCGTTGCCATCCCTTGCACGACCGAACCGACATAGGTCAGGTCGTCCCCCCGCGACAGGATCGTCTGCCCCGCGGTGAACGACTTGTAGGATTTCATCGACTCTAGCACGCTCAATTCATCGTCGTCGCATCGCGCACAAACGGCGCGATGACGGATCGGGCATTCGGTGCAGCGCACAGAAGAAGATGTATCAAACTTGAGCAAAGTCATGGCGATTGTGTTCCCTGTCCCTAGTCTGACGGTCCGTGGGGGGAATGACCAGACCAATATGACCCAAACGATACTGTGAATTGGCGCAAACCCTTTCGGCTGCCGGTAGATTGGATAGCACCTTGAGCAGGACAGTCGGGTTATGAGATTGGTCAAAAACTTTGGCAACGGATGCCAGATAAGGGGGGTCAAAATCCGGGCTACCCAAAACCTAGCAGACATCCTATAGTGCCTGTGGATAACTTGGGGATACACCCAAGAGGCAGACAACAAGAGGTCAGGATATGCGTTGCCCCTTTTGCGGAAACGTTGACACACAAGTCAAAGATTCACGCCCCGCCGAAGATCACGTTGCCATCAGACGGCGCCGGTTTTGCCCGGCCTGCGGTGGACGATTTACCACTTACGAACGCGTGCAACTGCGTGATCTTGTAGTGATCAAATCCAATGGTCGACGCGAAGATTTCGACCGCGACAAGCTGGAACGTTCGATCCGGATCTCGATGCAAAAGCGCCCGGTTGAACCGGAGCGGATTGATCAGATGATCTCTGGCATTGTGCGGCGGCTGGAAAGCATGGGTGAAACCGACATTCCGTCCAAGACAATCGGTGAAATTGTGATGGAAAGCCTCGCGCGGATCGACACCGTAGCATATGTCAGATTTGCCAGCGTTTACATGAACTTCCAAGCCGCTGATGATTTTGAAAAGTTCATGGATGAACTGCGCCCGGACACCAAGTCAGACACGTGACCGCCGCCCAAGACGCGCGGTTCATGGCGCTGGCCCTGATGTTGGGGCAGCGTGGGATGGGTCGTGTCTGGCCTAATCCGGCTGTGGGCTGCGTCATCGTCAAGGACGGGGTAATTGTTGGGCGCGGGTATACGGCAGACGGTGGCAGGCCCCATGCGGAACCGCGGGCATTGGCACAGGCAGGGAACGCCGCGCGGGGTGCAACGGCCTATGTCACGCTTGAACCCTGTGCGCACCACGGGCAAACACCACCCTGTGCCGCAGCACTGATCGCCGCCGGGATTGCCCGCTGCGTCATCGCAACAACAGATCCCGACAGCCGTGTGTCAGGCAAAGGCGTGGCGATGCTGCAAGAGGCAGGGATCACCGTGGACATGGGCGTTGGGGAGGCAGAAGCCAATCGTGATCACGCGGGTTTCTTCAATCGGATCAAGCAGAACCGGCCATGGCTGACGCTTAAGCTCGCAACAACGTTGGACGGGCGCATCGCAACCCGCACCGGTGACAGCAAGTGGATCACCGGTCCAAACGCGCGGCGCGCCGTGCATGCAATGCGCGCACGCCATGATGCGGTGATGGTGGGTGGCGGCACGGCCCGCGCTGATGACCCCATGCTGGATGTGCGCGATATGGGAGATGTGCCGCAACCGGTGCGCGTTGTTGTCAGCCAATCGCTCAACCTGCCGCAAAACAGCAAGCTGGCCCGCACGGCCAACGATCAACCGCTATGGCTGTGTCATGGCGCTGATGCGCCGCAAGGCAATTGGCCGCAGATCGGTGCCACGTTGCTTTCCTGCGCGACAAACGGGCAGGGGCTCAACCCCGCCAGCGTTCTGGAGGCACTTGCCGCCAAGGGACTGACGCGGGTGTTTTGCGAAGGCGGTGGCGCCTGGGCGGCATCGCTTCTGCGCGCCGGTCTTGTGGACGAAATGATTGTCTTTGGCGGTGGTGCGGTCGTTGGTGCGGACGGGACGGCATCTGTGGGCGATATGGGCTTTGACCGGTTGCAGGATGCTCCACGTTTCGTTCTGTCAGAGGTCACGCAGATCAGCGGCGACATCTACCACCGCTGGCATCCTGCCTAGCGCCACAGGGGCGCGAAACTCGCCAACCAGCCTTGCAGTTTCGACAACAGCCGATTGCCCCGACCGGGGCGCGGCACGTCCCCGGTTTGCAAACGTTCCACGACAACCTCGACTGGGCAGGCCATTCCTGTCACAGGATCAAAGTAGCGGGGATAGTCGATCAAAACAGCATGGGTCAGTGCGATCAGATCGGGCGTCGCTGCCCGGCGCGCCAAAGGCATCGCCCGATCATCAGTCAGGCCCCAGCCCGCATAGAATGGCGTGCCCAGACAGGTGACGGACTTGCCGCGCAACAAAGCCTCGAACCCCAAAAGGGATGTCATCGTCCAGACCTCGTCCACGTGATCAAGTGCCGCAATCGGATCGACGCCCGACAGCACCACGTCCGCCAAATCACCCGCGTCAGGGACAATACCGGGGCGCAATCCCGCCTCAACATCGGGGTGCGGCTTGTAAAGGATCACAGCGGCCGGATTGATCCGGCGCACCTCTGCCAGAAGGGCGGCGTTGGTCTTGACCTCGCCCGCGCCCAGCTTGATCGAAGCGTCGTCTTCGACCTGACCCGGCACAAGAATGCGGCGCGCCTGCGCTACATCGGGCAGATCAACACCATCCCCAATATTGTATTTGGAAAGCCCCGCCTTGTTGATCTGTGCAATCAGCTTTTCCGCCCGCAGCCGTGCGCCATCAGGCAGATCAACCGATGCGGCGATCAACTGTTCCAACCTGCTTTCGCGGCGCGGATCGTAGTAGATACCCAGATCATCCAGCACCAGCGAAAGCGCAGGGATCAGTTCGGCCCCCAACCCATTGGAGCGTAGAAAGCCGTCTTCGACCCTGAAAACACCGGTTTTCTCCAGAAAATCCGTGATTTTCCCCGCCCAAACCATTTGCCGCTGGCCGTCTTTGGGGGGCGCATCAAACGTCAACGGCTTGACCCCGCCAAAGACCTTTTGAAGCGGTGCGCGTTTCCACATCCGCATTTCATGTGCGACCCAGCCACGATGGTCGTCGCGCCAGGCGCGCGCTTGCGCGGTAAGCGTGGCGATCACATCCTCAACCTCGCACAGTTTGTCGCGATAGGGATCGTACCAGGTGGGATAAAGGATCATGGCCGCCGCAAATAGCTGCGCACGGGTCAGTTTGCGTTGGCGCCTGTCCAACGGTTTGCGGTCATCTGTCAGGCCCCAGCCCATATAAAACGGTTGGCCAAAAACCACGGGCTTGTGCCCGGTCAGCACCGCTTCAAACCCCATTTGAGAAGAGACCGTGTAGACCGCAATCGCCCCTTCATACAGCGCATAGGGGGAGTGTGGCGTGTCGAGCAAGCTGATCCGGTCGGTGCAATCGCTCTCGCTAAAATACCCATCACGATGACCCGCCGTGGTTTCGGGGTGGGTTTTGATCAGGATGCGTGCGGCGGGATGTTCGGTTTGCGCGTAAAACAACATCTCGCGGAATGTGTTCAGATCGCAGCCAGAGGCTTTGACGCTGGCATCCCCACGGGTCTGGTCGATGACCAACACATAGCCTGGGTCGGGCGGCGGCAGGGCAAGGTCAAAAGCGTTGTATTTCGACAGATGCAGGCGTTGGATGTCCGCCATCGCGTTCTTGGCGCGAGCCAACAGATGCGCATCGTCCAAAGGGTCCTCGGCCAGCAGGCGTTCGAGATCGGACCGGGTTGTGGGGTCAAAATGCACACCATGATGATCAATGTGCAGCCCCAGTGCAGGATCGCCGTCGCGCCCGGTCAGGACAGACCGCAGAAACGCATCTTCAATCCTGACAATGGGGGCGTCGGTGTGGGCTGCGACGGCTTCTCCCCGTGGGGCAGTGGGGCTTTGGCCCCAGACGCCCACCGCATCACCATCACCCGGCTTCCCCAATTTGATGTCAAAGCCCGCCAGCGACAAGATGCGGCGGGTACGGGTCTGGGTCAGAAACCCACCGTTGTAAACGTAAAGCCGCCGCAGGGTTTCCCCCGCGGCGGCGGTATTGGGCGTATGCGCCATGCGTTAGTTGCCAGCGGCTGTGTTCAGCGTGTTCACAGCGGCCAGCGACCCGGTCGCAGCGGCAATGGTCTTGTTGAACTGCACGAACGGTGCCTCGGTCACATAGACGGTGTCACCATCACGGATCGCAAAATCGCGGGCCATGAAGACGCCATTTGGCTGTGTCAGATCAAGGACATATACGATCCGTTGGGTGCCGATCAGGTCTTCACCTACCAATTGCTCTGCAATCGCCTCGGGTTCGTTACGGAACACAAAAACACCGGTTGGGTCAGCTGCTGTGGCTGATAGGCCGCCAACCTGCGCGATTGCTTCGATGGCCGAAATGGACTGATCAAAGAACTGAACCCGGTCTTGCGTGCCGGTGGCCCCAAGTGCCGTGAAGAAACGCGTATCTTCTTCAACAACAATCTGATCGCCGTTGCGTAGTGCGATGTCATTGCGCGGGTTCTTGAACAGGTCTTCGTACCAGATCGAGCCGCGATGGCTGCCGCGCACAACGGTGACACGTGCTGTTTCGGGGGCAATGCCCACGCCGCCAGCGGCGGACAGCATCGCGCCAAGCGTGCGGGTCGGCTGTTCAATCGGATAGACGCCGGATGCGTTGACACCACCCGTCACGGCCACGGTTGATCCATTACCAGCAAGGCGGCGCACCTGCACCTGTGGGTCAGGGGTCTGATCTGCCAACTTCTCTGCAATCACGCGGCGCACGGCCTCTGGCGTATTGCCAGCTGCACGAACGCGACCTGCGTAGGGCACAAAGATAAAGCCAGATCCATCGACCTGCACCTCTTCAAGGATCGTCGCGTTTTGGCCGGTCGGGACCAGCAAACCGTCATCGACGTTTTCCCAGATCGTCAGACCCAGCGTGTCGCCGGCGCTGATCGTGTCGGCCCCCAGCTGTCCCGCGTTCAGGAATGCGGACGAAAAGCCGAGCGCAGGTGCGACGGCGGCGATGGCATTGACCCGGTCGTCAACCGTCAGGACAAAGGCATCGCCTTCGCGCAAAACGGAACCGGAAAAGATTTCTGCCTTGTTCGGCCCAGAGCGCGGCAGACCGCAACTGGCCACAAGGCCAAGGGTCACCACGAGGGCCACGCCTTTGGACAGGCGCAACGTTAGGGATAGCACTGCTCGGTCTCCTCGACCTGTTATTGTTGCCTCAAGTTTTTCTTTTAAGGTACGGGAATCCGGGCGCAAAAGATAGTTGGCGCGCGCGCCGTTTCCGGATCAGGGACAATGGGTGTTGCGTCAATGCCGCGATTGTGTACCCGCGGCGCAAGGTCTTGTGGTGGTTATTTCACGATCCGCAAGGGTTGGCGTGGCGGCGTCTTGCCCGCCGCCAGCGCATCATAGGGGTCCTGATCGGACAACATCATATCCACGACCTGACGCATCAATTGTCGCCTGCCGCGCGCCGAATAGAACCCGCCGGGTACCTGAGAGGTTTCCAGTAGGAACCTCCGGTAATCCTTGTATGCGCGGCTATCGGGCCGGTCAGAGGCGGTGAAAAAGTCGGCCAGCGGCTGATGAGAGACAAATTCAGGCTTGGCATAGACTGCATCGCCAAACACTTTCAGCGGAATGCCGCGCCACAACACCTGTTGGGCTGCGGTTGAATTCACTGTGACTGAGGTGCGTGCATGATCCAAAAGTGCGGCAAGTTTGCCGCCCCGCACATAGTGTACCCGGCCTTTGACACCCAATTCCTTGGACAATCGTTTGATGATCCGCCTGATGGGCGAACGGCCATTTTCAAGCGGGTGCGCCTTGAACACCAAATGGTGATGTTGCGGCGCGCCGTCGGCAAAGCCTTTCATGACAACCGTCAAAAACTCTTCCATGCGCGCGAAAGGAGAGTGCATTTGAAAACTGCTGTCATGTTCCAGTTGCAGCAGAACCAGATGATAGGGAAAGCCGCCATACCGGATGCGCAACGTAGCGATCCGCCGGTCGAGTGCGATCAGCGGCATTAGCAGTAATCGCTTGGTGTAAAGGTAAGCCTCGGCCGCGACGGGCAGTTCGCGATGCCGGGCAAAGTTGCGATAGTCCCCGTTTCGGAACATCACGAACCAATGGTAAAGCGCGCCATAAAAGACGTGATGGCGCATATCGCCCCAATGGGCCGGTGGGGTCGGGACCTCAAGATCGGATAGGGCCAACGCCTTGCGCATGTCGTCAATGCTCAGGTTCATCAGCCGGGAATTGCCGTTTGTACCGCCCCGTTCGTAAGTTACCCAATAGGGCCGCATATAGCCTTCTTCAAAGACATGAACCCGCAAGCCCATCGCCTGGGCGCGTGCAATCGCATCGGCATGTATCGGGCGCGTGTCACCATAAAGCACAATGTCGGTGATCGCATGTTGGGCAACGAGGGCGGCAAACGTTTCTGGCCAGGTGTCAGGTGTGCCGCGAAACGGAATGTAGCCAGGAGCACCAAACCAGAACGCCCGGTCACCTGCGTTGAACCCGACGCGCCAAACCTCTGCACCGGCTTTGCGCAACATCTTGGCAAGGCGGTGCATAAAAGGTCCGTGGGGACCCTGAAGGAACAAAAATCGGTGTGGTTCACTCACGATTGGCACATTAGTTCAGAACAGATGAATACGGGTTTAACAGAAGGTTACGGCAAAAAGATGGCTCTGGGTTCAGATGCTGCCGCCGCGTGCCTTGTCTGCATCATTGTCAACGGCTAGGTCATGGGAAAGGCAAGGGGATTGCGTCATGTTTACCGGAATTGTCACCGATATCGGACAGGTACTGGCACTTGAACAGCGCGGCGATTTGCGCGCGCGGATCGGCACGGCCTATGACGTGGCGGGCATTGATATCGGGGCGTCGATTGCGTGCAACGGTGTTTGCCTGACGGTGATCGCCCTTGGGACCGACCCGCAGAACTGGTTCGATGTCGAGATTTCGGCAGAAACCGTGGGCGCTACAAATGTTAGTGGTTGGGCAATCGGAGGTCGTTTGAACTTGGAACGCGCTCTTAAGGTGGGGGACGAGTTGGGCGGGCATATCGTGTCCGGACATGTTGATGGCGTGGCAAAGGTCGTGGCAATGCAAGATGAAGGCGACAGCACGCGCGTCACATTTCGCGCGCCCGACGATCTGGCGAAATTCATTGCGCCCAAGGGGTCGGTTGCACTGAACGGCACCTCGCTGACTGTGAACGAAGTAGAAGGCCCAAATTTCGGCATCAACTTCATTCCACACACCAAAGTCGCGACAACTTGGGGTGATGTGCGCGTGGGTGACAGCATCAATCTGGAAATCGACACCATGGCCCGCTATGTCGCACGCTTGCGGGAATACGGATGACCGCTGGCATCGGTCATAATTCTGGCCGTGTAGCAGAGCCGGGCCAAAGCTGGCGCCGCCACGTCTGGCGCAAGGCCCGCGCGGACCTTTTGCCCAAACTGCCGGTTGAGGTGATCCGGCTGCGAGTCCGTCGCTCCGCAGAGCTTGGGTTGCCGTACAAGACCTACGCAGGCGTGCGCGCTGCAACTGGTCACGACCTCGTGGGTTTCCTGTTCTCTTCCAATGCCTTGCAAGTTCTGCGCGCGGGTCAGACGCTGCCGGAAGACCGACGTGCGCATCTTGCGGCCTTACACCAAACGGACCGGGTCGGGCTGTTGCACAGCGGGATCAGGACGATCCCCGAATTGGATGCATCCTACGCCGCGCCGGCCCCGCATCTGCCGTGGTCCACCATGCGCGATCATCTCCGCGCCATTGCAGCCCGTCACGGCCAACCCGCCGACCGGTATCTGCTGATCGGTGACACGATGGACGAACGAGACTGGGCCGAGGCGATGCGGACAGCAGGTTATCTGCCCGCCCAGAGCTACTTTGCCGCAAACCACCCCTGACGGGGCGTCGCTGCCCTTTCCAAGGCAGCACACCTGCGTTATCTGCCCCCTAACTGCCAAGGGATGCCGCGATGAGCCAGCCATTTGAAACCCCCGGTCCGGTCGAGCTTGATTGGTCGGATGCCATCAGCAAGATCGAAGATATCATTGAAGATGCCCGCAATGGGCGCATGTTCATTCTGGTGGATCACGAGGACCGCGAAAACGAAGGTGATCTGGTGATCCCCGCGCAAATGGCGACGCCCGACGCGATCAACTTTATGGCGACACACGGACGCGGACTGATCTGTCTGTCACTGCCGGGTGAGCGGATTGACGCCCTCGGCCTGCCGCTGATGAGCACCTATAATTCCTCGCGCCACGAAACCGCCTTTACCGTCTCAATCGAGGCCCGCGAAGGTGTGAGCACCGGTATCTCTGCCCATGATCGGGCGCGCACCGTGTCGGTGGCAATTGATGCGACCAAAGGTGCTGCCGACATTGCCACGCCGGGCCATGTCTTCCCGTTGCGCGCCCGTGCCGGTGGCGTTTTGGTTCGGGCCGGACATACCGAAGCCGCCGTGGATATCAGCCGTCTGGCAGGCCTCAACCCATCCGGGGTGATCTGTGAGATCATGAAGGACGATGGTGAAATGGCCCGCCTGCCGGACCTGATCGCCTTTGCGCAGCTGCACGGGCTGAAGATCGGCACGATCAGCGATTTGATCGCCTACCGCCGCCGCCACGACAACCTTGTCCGCGTCCGCGAAACCAGCACCATACAGTCCGAATTTGGCGGCGAATGGGAGCTGCGGATTTACACCGATGAGACACAAGGGGCAGAGCATATCGCATTGATTAAGGGCGATATTTCCACCGATGAACCCGTTTTGGTGCGGATGCATGCGATGGATCCGATGTTGGATGTTGTCGGTGTTGGACCGCGGGGTCGGCGGGATGAATTTGGCGACGCGATGCAGTTGATCGCCAACGAAGGACGCGGCGCATTGGTGTTGCTGCGCGATGTTCATATGAAGCTGGACGCCGAGGAAGAAACCTCGCCCCAAACCCTACGGCAGTACGGTTTGGGCGCGCAGATTTTGTCGTCGCTTGGCCTGACAGAAATCGTTCTTGCCACCAACTCGCCCCAGCCCAAAGTGGTTGGTCTTGACGCCTATGGCCTTGAAATCGTTGGCACTCGAAAAATCTCGGAGATTGGATAATGGCTGGTCATTCTGACAACGCGATGGACCTACCGCAGTTCGATGAGCCTTGCAAAATCGGCATCGTGATTGCCCCTTACTACACCGCGATATCGGAGGCTCAACTGGCCAGCGCCCGTGCCAAGATTGAAGCCACGGGTGCGACGCATGAAACCATCGAAGTGCCCGGTTCGCTAGAAATCCCAACGGCGATTGGCATTGCCAACCGCATGGGCAATTTTGACGGTTTCGTCGCGTTGGGTTGCGTGATCCGGGGTCGGACGAGCCATTATGATGTGGTGGTGGATCAGTCCGCGCATGGCATTATGTTGTTGGGATTGCAGGGACTTTGCATCGGCAACGGCATCATCACCGTGGAAAACAAGGACCAGGCCGAAGAACGTGCTGATGCAAACCGGCTGGACACTGCCGGTGCTGCGGCAGAGGCTGCGGTGCATCTCATCGCACTGGCACGCGGCATGAAAGACGCCAAGAACAAGGGCATCGGTTTTGGCCGGACGTTGCTGGCGAAGGGCGGTGAAACCGTATGACTATCTCGAATAATCAACGCCGCAAAATGAAGTCAGCGGCGCGGCTTTATACCGTTCAGGCCCTGTTCCAGATGGAGGCTGCAAGCCAGACCGTAGATCAGGTTATGGTTGAATTCGAAGACCACCGCTTTGGCGCAGTCTATGACGGTGAAGAGATGCAGGAAGGTGATGTCGACACCTTCCGCGCCTTGATGGAACGCGCTGTGGACGAGCAAGCCAAGATCGACCAGACCACGGATCGGGCGCTGGTGGCGAAATGGCCGCTGGGCCGGATTGACCCCACGTTGCGCGGGCTGTTTCGGGCAGCAGGGGCCGAGATGCTGATTGGTGATACGCCACCCAAGGTCATCATTACCGAGTTTGTCGATGTTGCCGGGGCCTTCTTTCCCGAAGGCAAGGAGCCGCGCTTTGTCAATGCCGTGCTGGACCACATGGCCCACGAGATCATGCCAGACAAATTCTGATTAGCCGATGCAGTCCGGTGTGGGCAAAACAGCCCGCGCCATATCATCAAATTCGGCAAGATTGCCGTTAGGGCTGGCGAGCGTTGCACCTGCAATTTCTGATCCTGCGACGCGGATTTGTCCAAGCGCACCAGCGGCTTGCGTGTCATCAATGTCTGCGCTGATGATGGCTACGCTGCCTGCGTCAAAATCGGTGATCGTCAACGTCAGCACCTGATCCCCATCAGCAACGTCAGTCATAGTGACGGCGCCTGTCACAACCTCGACCGGTTGGAGAACCTCGACCCCGGCACCACTGCCTGTGACATCAAAGATCAGGCCGGCAGGGGCAGCCGCAAGATTGATCGTCAGGTCAAATGTACCAAGATCACAGCCTTGATTTTCCAGGATAAATTGGTCCTTCGGCGCGCCTTCCACAAAGGTGACAGTGACATCAGCATTGGCGGCAAGGGGCGTCAGAACGAGGATCAATGGGATGAGGCGCATGGAGGTCTCCTTTACAGGAGGACCTAGCGTGGTGTCGTGAGAAGAAAAGTGGCGGGAACCGCAGCGACCGTTGGGGGCTTATTCCCGAGGACCTGTATATACAGGTGGGCGCCGGATAACTGAACCAGGGCTCAGACAGAGCCAGCTCCCTCGGATTTGCTTAAGGCCACTGGAATGTAGCCACCGTGAACACGAGAAGAGCAGAAGCCCGCCGACAACTTAGGTAGGCGGGCAGGGGGCTTGGGGCAAGGTCTTAGGAGGCTGTTTTCAGCAAAAGACCGTTGGGGCCAACAAGGCTTTTGGGCAGATAAGGCAGGATCGTCCGCTCTGCGACCGCAAGGGTCACGAGGGTCAGGCAGATTTCCATGAAGGTCACATCAGAAAACAGGGACATCGGACAACTCCAAAAAACTTGTGTTGCATTTGTTTTGCTTTCCAATCACGGCGGAAACATGACGGACAAGGGGCTTTTTGTCCGATGACGCCGGGTCAATGTGCCGCAATTCAGCCCTATTTCCGGGCTGGCTTGACCGATGTTTACCTTTTGTTCATATTTGAGCCATGCCTGATGACGCCCAAATCCCTGCCCTGATGCCCGGTCAACTGCTGGCGCGCGGGGTGTCGCGGCATTTGCGGAGCCATGATTTTGTCAGTGTTGAGGAACTTGTGCCGACTTCTGGCCTGCGGGTGGACGTCATGGGGTTGGGCCCGAAGTCCGAGATCTGGGTGATCGAGTGCAAGTCATCCCGCGCAGATTTTCAGTCTGACCACAAATGGCAAAGTTATCTTGAATGGTGCGATCGGTTCTTTTGGGCGGTGGATCAGGATTTCCCGACAGAGCTACTGCCGGAGGGCACAGGCCTGATCATTGCAGATGCCTATGACGCAGAGATCATCCGCATGGGGCCAGAGACCAAACTGGCGGCCGCAAGGCGCAAGGTGATGGTCCAGAAAATTGCCCGCCACGCCGCAATTCGGGCGCAGGCGGCGCGTGATCCGGGGTTCCAGATCGCCTGGTAGGGCGGCGAATTTTCGTCGAAAATTCGGGACCTTAGATTCTTCGACGAAAAATCTTCAGCGCTTCTTGACGGCCTGTGCTGCCATGGCGGCGGCCTTGATTTCTTCGGCGATTTCAAGGGCTTCGTCGGGCTCAAAATCCATCGGGATCTCAACGCCGGTGCCTTCAATGAAGAGCCGCACCATCCCATGATCGGTTGGTCCGATTTGCAAATTTGCTTCGATGTCGCGTTCGTCGTTGATGCCCATGGGACCCTCCTGATCTTCACCCTTTATGACAGACCCAAGGGACTTGCAATCGCCCTGCAGGGGCGCTAAATCCGCCCCAGTGCCGCCTTAGCTCAGTTGGTTAGAGCGCTTGATTGTGGATCAAGAGGTCCCTGGTTCGAGACCAGGAGGTGGTACCATTAACCCCAAATCCGCCAATACACATCCGATGCACATCGCATGCACAACCCATGCGTATGATTGTCTGAAGTTGGGTTTACTTAATCCACCGCACGTCAGTTCAAAGCCATCTCTGCCACCAGCGGAGCCCAACCAGCGCCATGCATATCACGGTCTTGAACGTCTCCTTGGATGGTCGGACGCGGTAACGAAAATTTAACGACATGCAAATCGGCAATATCAAAGCGTTTGAGCATTTCTGGCGTCACAGCGAAGGCGGCGGCGACCCGGTCCGTGGACAGACCCGCCACAACCCGGTCGAAGGCAGCGCCGTTGCCGCAGAAGATATCAACGGTCAGCCAGAATGGCCCTGCGTTCTTGGACCGGACCTTGACCACCACGTCACCAACGGTTGTCATTGCAGAACCTCAAGCCGGAACGCCGCCATCGGGTCATGAAGTTCCATCACATGGTGCAAGGCAAAGCCATAGACCGCGCCCCGGTCGGTTTCAGCGGGTGAGAATGGGAAGCTGAACGTGGGCTGTTCCTCGCCACGGGTCAGGGGGTGGTGCAAGAGGTAGGGGTTCAGCAGCATGGCAATCGCGCGCGCCGTGTCCTGATCTGCGGCGGTGACAATGCCCATCACGCCCACTTCGTGTGGTGTCGTCTGCCGTGTTTCCAGATCACCCAGCGTCGCGGATTGGCCGATGATCCGCAGCTCTGTCGTGTGGGCAACATCGCCCAGCCGGTCGGCCACTTTGATTGCATGTTTGGCGGCGATGTCGTCACACCACGCCTGCACGTTAGCCACGTAATGTGCATCGCGGATCGTGGCCATGATGATGGTTTGATAGCCCACGACCCGCGCCCCTTCGAGCTTGACCGTGTAGCTCGCCGCAGGCACCCATTTGGCACCTTCGACCCGGACACGGGTATCGTCGAGAGCTGCGTAGCGGGCGGCGGTCACGTCCAGATGGCCGCCCGGTTCGTGTAGGATGAAGGGATCGGAGTTTTCATAGAGCATATGCGCGCTGACGGTATGGGGCGTCGCATGGGCACCGTCGGCCAGCGGCGTGACGGTAAAGCCCTGCGCGTCGAAATCCACGAGGATCACGCCAGACTGCGGGTTGGTGGCACAGAGCGCGCCACATTCGCCGATCTTGGCCCCGTGCCAAGCCCCGCCCGGGTCATCGCCGTTTTGCAGGGGCAGGGCGGCGATGATCGCGGTGTCGGTGGTGCGACCCGCGATAATGATGTCGGCGCCGGTGCCCAACGCGGCCTGTATCTGTTCGGCACCTGCAAGTGCCACCACATGGGTGCATTGGGCAATCGTGGCGGCATCCACATCAGGTGCGCCGGGCAGGGGGGTGATGTCGCCCACCTGCGCCTGTTCGGACTTCAGCGTGGCAATGGTGGCGGCCATGTTTTCCTCGGCCAAGACCTCTCGCGTGATGTCGACCAGCCAGTCGACGGTGCTGTCAGTGCCACAGGTGCCAGCGGTGCCAATGACCAGCGGGCATCCGGCAGCGGCGCGGGCGCGGATCAGCCCGGCCCATTCCACCTTGGTGCTGGCGCGGGTGTATTTTGACACGCCGCGCCCCAGATAGGATGGCCCGCTGTCGGTGGACCCGCCATCAATGGCAATCAGGTCGGGTTTTGCGGCGATGCCGCGGTCAAGGGCGGTCTGGTCATAGCCCAGACCAAGTGCGCCAGATGGAATCAGGATGCGGGTCATATCGGGCCTTTTTGGGTTAGTCGGTGATCGCTTGCGGCTTTTTCAGAATGCCGCGCAGGAACATCGGGGCGACAAAACCCGCGATGGCGGCGACCCAGAGGCCGATGGCGATGGGTGACGAGAAAAGATAGGTCACATCGCCATCAGACAGGGTCATCGCACGGCGCAGGGCGTTTTCCATGTTGCCGCCCAGCAGGATGCCAAGGATCACCGGCACGGTCGGGATATCCAGCTTGCGCAGGAAATAGCCCAGCACACCAAAGCCGACCATCATCAGCAGATCAAAGTAGCTGCCCGAGAGCGAGTAGATCCCCACGAAGGAAATCATCGTGACACCCGGCAACAGGATCCATGCGGGCACCATCAGCACCTTCACGAAGATTTTGACCATCGGCACGTTCATCAAGAGCAGCACCACGTTGGCGATGAGAAGTGAGGCGATCAGGCCCCAAACCACCTCTGGCCGGTCCGAAAACAGCGTCGGCCCCGGCGTGATGTTGAGCGTCATCAGAAGTGCGAGCAAGACGGCGGTTGTGCCGGACCCCGGCACGCCCAGTGTCAGCATTGGCACCAGCGCACCACCGGCAGCGGCGTTGTTGCCCGCCTCTGGTGCGGCGACGCCTTTGGGCACGCCTGTGCCAAACCCGCCCTTTTCACCAGCGATGGATTTTTCCGACATATAGGCCATGAACGACCCCAAAGAGGCCCCGGCACCGGGCAGGATGCCTGCGATGAACCCCACGACAGAGGCGCGCAGCATGGTCCATTTCGTGGACAGGATGTCACGCACCGGGATGCGCACCTTGTCGAGTTTCACGCCGATGGACGACCCTTTGCCGTGGCTTTCGATAAAAAAGAACACCTCTGCCACCGCAAAGAGTCCGACAATCGCCACAAGGAAGTCGACCCCGTCAAAGAGGTGCAGATTGCCCCCTGTCAGGCGCGGCAGGCCAGAGGATGAATCGACCCCGATGGTCGCGATGCCAAGGCCGATACAGGCGGCAAGCGCTGCTTTGGCTTGATTGTTAGAGGCCATGCCGCCAAGGGTGCAGAACGCCAGCAGATAAAGGGCAAAGTATTCTGCGGGGCCAAAGTAGAACGCCACGCGCGCCAGTGACGGGGCCAGGACCATCAAGCCCACGGTTGCCAGAAACGCGCCCACGAAAGAGGCAACCCCCGACAGCACGAGTGCGTCACCTGCGCGGCCTTGTTTCGCCATTGGGTAGCCATCCAGCGTGGTCATCAGTGCGGGTTCGTCGCCGGGGATGTTCAGCAGGATCGAGCTGATCCGCCCGCCGTACATCGCGCCGTAATAGACGGAGGTCATCAGCACCAGTGCAGAGGTCGCATCAAGCCCAAGAGTAAAGGTGATCGGGATCAGGATTGCCACGCCGTTCGAGGGCCCAAGCCCCGGCAGCGCGCCGATGATTGTGCCCAGAAAGCAGCCACAAACGGCCAGAAACAGGGTGTAGGGTGACAGGGCCACGCCAAAGCCCAGTGCGAGGTTGGAAAGGATGTCCACGTCAGTGCCCCCCAACAAATGGAATGAGAATGGTGATCGCGTCCCAGAGCTTCTCAGCGGTGGGGATGCGGTAGGCGACGATGTTGCCAAGCTCCAGCCCGTATTTGAACAGGACAAACAGGCCCAGCGACAGGCCAAGCCCGGAAAGGGCGGCGGGAATGACACGCGGCGAGATTTGGTAGCTGATGATGCCAGCGGCAAAGATCGTGGGCAGAATGAAGCCCAGGGGTGTCAGCATGACCGCGTAGATCGCCAGCACCAGCACGGCAATGCCCATGTTGATCCAGGATCCGATGGGGGGCCAGGCGGGATCGGGGTCAGGCTTGAACAGCATGAAAAGCGAGCAGATCGCAGCAACGGTTCCAATCATGTAGGGAAAGAGTTTGGGCAGAAATTCGCCCGAGAACATGTTTGTCTGGATCTGAGTGGCGGCCGCGAGATACGCGACCGCCGTGATCAGAGCGACCAGACCAAATATCCGGTCGGCAGCCATTACTGGAGCACTCCCAGTTCTTTGGACATGGCGTTGATGTCGGCCACAAGACCATCAACGTATGACTGGAAGTCGCCGCCCACTTTGGTGAAGGGGGCCAGACCGTTGTCAGCCATGGCTTGCGCCCATTCGTCCGAGTCAGCGACCATTTGCAGCTTTTCGGCCCATTCGTTGAAGCGGTCATCCGAGATGCCCTTGGGCACGTAAAGGCCACGCCAGTTCACGGCCACAACGTCATAGCCCTGTTCCTTGGCGGTGGGGATGTCTTCGAACCCCGGGACGCGTTCGTCTGTCAGGACAGCAATCACGCGGATGTCGCCGTTGGCGAGGAAAGACACCACTTCGGACATATCGCCGGTCATCGCCTGAGTAAAGCCACCCACGGTCTGGGTGATCGCGTCAGCGCCACCGTCCACACCGATGTATTTCACGGATGTGATGTCGGTGAAGCCAGCCTCTTTCAGGACCATCAGCGGCTTGAGGTGGTCAAAGCCCCCCACAGCAGAGCCACCAGCAAAGGCGACAGAGCCGGGATCGGCCAAAATTGCGTCGACCAGATCATTCAGCGACTGGTATTCGCTGTCAGCGGCCACGGCGATCACGCCCGGATCGGCACCAATGGCACCGACAAAGCGGACCTGATCGGCGGTCATGCCAGCATAGGCGTTCTGCGCCAGACGGGTGGTTGTCGCGGAAGAGGCGGCGACGATCAGGTCAGCGTCATCGCTGCGTTCGGCCACAACAGTATTATAGGCCAGACCACCGCCCGCGCCGGGCATGTTGGTGACCTGCACGGGCTTGTCCACAGCACCAATGTCAAACAGGATCTTGCCGATCTGGCGGCAGGTGAAGTCCCAGCCACCGCCGGGGTTGGCCGGTGCAATGCACTCTGCCGCAGAAGCGGTGGTGCCGCCAAAGGACAGTACGGCTGTCAGGGCGAATGCGCCCAGTGTCGTCTTTTTCATGATGTTGTTCCTCCCAGAACGTCGTTGGCAAAGAGCGTTTTGCCCTCTTGCTGCGCCTACCCTTTCGCCGCAACCTGACAGGAACCTGTCATCGGACAGGATTTTTGCCGGGGGGAGAAACGGTGCGGTTTTTGCTGGTCGAGGATCATCCTGATCTGGGGGCCTCTGTGCAGGCGCGGCTGGCGCTGGATGGCCATGCGGTGGATTGGGCCGCCACATTGGCCGATGCAGAGGACCATCTGGCGGCCGCGCAATACGATTTGATCCTGCTGGATATCATGCTGCCCGACGGCGACGGCCGCGACTTTCTGGCGGCTGAACGCAGGCGCGGGCGCGACACGCCGGTGATCGTGATGACCGCCCGGTCTGCGGTGTCTGACCGGGTCGAAATGCTGGATACGGGCGCGGACGACTATGTCACAAAGCCCTTTGATTTCGCAGAGTTAGAGGCCCGCGTTCGTGCTGTTTTGCGCAGGCGCGCGGGCGTGGCACAAACCCAGCAGACATTTGCCGATCTGGCCTTTGACCCGCTGGCCGCAACGGTCACGATTGCGGGCGAAGCGCGCGAGTTGCGCAACCGCGAATTGCGGCTGTTTGAAATCCTTGTGGCTGCGCCCGAACGCATCTTTTCCAAGGCGCAATTGTGCGACCGATTGTTGAACGCCGCAGAGGCGGTGACCGACAATGCGATCGAGGTTTACGTGGGCCGGCTGCGCCGCAAACTGGAAGGATCGAAAGCGCGGATCGAGACAGTGCGCGGCGTTGGCTACAGGCTGACGCAGGGATGATCCGGCTGTTGCGCCCCAGCGATTCGATTCGTCGCAGGCTGGTGTTGCAGCTTTTGGCCGTGGCCGCGATGCTGGCCGCGCTGATGTTTGTGTTGGTGCGCACGGTGGCGGATGCCGCTGTGGAAAAGGCGCATGATAATCTGTTGGGGGCCGCCACCTTGGCGATTGCCGAAGAATTGCGCGGCGGGCAGGACGGGATCAGCGTTGATATTCCCTATGCTGCTTTTGCGATGCTGGGCGCCTCGGGGCAGGACCGGATGTTTTACCGTATCCTTGTGGGTGATGAGACCGTGACCGGATACGACGACCTGCCGTTGCCCAATGATCCGGTCAGCGGGCTGGAACTGGCGTTTTATAGTCGCCCTTATCTGGACGCGGATGTGCGCATTGCCGCGGTGGGTCGGTCGGTGCTGGTGGATGGCCAGTCTGTACCTGTGCAGGTGATCGTGGCGCAGACGCTTGTGGCGCGGCAGGCGATCAACGCGCAGATGGCTTACCGCGCGGCGGGGCTGGCGCTGGGCTTTTTCGCGCTGGCGGCGGTCTTGTCGGTGATCACGGCGCGATCAGTGCTGCAACCGCTGAACAATCTGGCCGAGGCCGTCGGACGGCGCGGGCCGCATGATCTGCGCCCGGTCAGTCGCGATGTCCCGACAGAGCTCGCGCCGCTGATGGGCGCGCTGAATGGATTTATCAGCCGGTTGCGCGGATCACTCAGCCGGACCGAGACGCTGATCACCGAAGCCGCGCACCATGTGCGCACGCCGCTGGCGAGCCTGCGGGCGCAGACGGAACTGGCGCTGCGCCAGACCGATGATGACGAGATGCGCCACAGCCTGCGCGGGGTCATCCGGGCAGTGGATGACAGCGCCCGCTCTGCCGGGCAATTGCTGGATCATGCGACCGTTGTTTATCGCAGCGACCAGCAAAGCGGCGATGCGGTGGACCTTGCCGATTTGGTGCGGCGTGTGGCGCAGGGGCACGAGGCTGTGGCGGATATGCGTGACATCACGGTTACGGTCAGCCTGCCCGATCAGCCGGTGCCGCTGTCCTTTGATGCGCTGCTGCTGGAAAGCGCGCTGCGCAACCTGATCGACAATGCGATCAAGTATTCTGACCCCGGCGGCGCGGTCGAGGTTATCCTGACCGAGGGTGCAGTGATCACGGTCAAGGATCGGGGCAGGGGCTTGCAGGGCATGGACCCGGCCCAGCTGACGGGACGGTTCAAACGCGGGCAGAACGTGGCGGATGTTGTGGGGTCGGGCCTTGGGTTGACCATCGTGCAAGACGTGGCGCGCGCGCAGGGTGGTCATTTGGAACTGGTAGAGCGGAAAGGGGGCGGTGTATGCGCGACATGGGTATTGTCACAGGCCTAGCGGCGATGGTCTGGGCGGCGGCAGGGGCGGCGTTTGAGGTCGAGGAAGTCACCGTCTTTGCGGGCCGCGCCGATGGGGCGACGTTGGATATCCTGTCGACCACCGACACAGAGGCCTTTGCCCCGCTGATCGAGGCCTTTCAGGCGCAGAACCCGGACGTGACGATCAACTACACGGTGGCCAACAGCCAAGAGGTTTATGCCGCGATCTATGACGAGGGCGCGGCGTTTGATCTGGTGGTGTCCTCGGCCATGGATTTGCAGATGAAGCTGGCCAATGACGGCTTTGGCCGCAGCCATGCGTCAGATGCCACAGAGCGGCTGCCGGATTGGGCGCGCTGGTCGGATCAGCTGTTTGCCTTTGCGCAGGAACCGGTGGTGTTGATTGCGAACCGCGCCGCTTTTGCCGATATGCCGTTGCCGCGCACGCGCGATGATCTGATCCGGCTGATGCGCGAATATCCAGAGCGGTTTCGCGGGCGGATTGGCACCTATGATCCCAATCTGTCGGGGGCGGGCTATCTGTTTGCCACGCAGGATGCGCGCCAGTCGGATACGATCTGGCGGCTGGCCGAGGTGATGGGCGGGCTTGATCCGGCGCTGTTTGGGTCGAGTGGTGCGATGATTGACGGGGTCCGCTCGGGCGAGCTGACGTTGGCCTATAACGTGGTGGGCAGCTATGCCGCCGCAAGGCTGGGCCAGGATGGTGCGGGCGTGGTGATCGAGGCTGAGGATTTCACCCATGTGTTGTTGCGCACAGCGTTGATCCCACGCACTGCACAGGCACCCGAAGGGGGGGCCGCGTTCCTTGATTTCCTGTTGTCGGAGGATGGCCAGCACCTGATCGAGGCGGAAACAGGTCTGCCGCGCATCAATGAGGCGGCCCTTGCGGCCAGTCCGCATTTGCGGCCCATCCGGCTTGATCTGGGTCTTTTGGTCTTTGTGGACCCGCTGATGCGGCAGCGGTTTTTGTCGGAATGGACGGCGGCTGTATTGCAGCCGTGACAGGGGCGGCGATTGCCGCTAGGACGCGATGATGACCCGGATCACCTTTGAAATTGGCGCAAGCCCTGCACCCCGGCTGGACAAGGCGCTGGCCCGCGATGTGCCGCCAGAGGCCGAGCTGAGCCGCTCGCGTCTGGTGCGGTTGATTGCAGAGGGTGCGGTGCAGATCGACGGCGCGGTAGTCACGGACGCCAAGCGCAAGGTGGGGCCGGGCGCGCAGGTGGTGATTACGCTGGCCCCGGCAGCGGCCCCTGATCACATCGCCCCTGAACCCATCCCGCTGGAGGTGGTGTTTGAAGACGCCGATCTGATCGTGGTCAACAAACCCGCAGGCATGGTGGTGCATCCGGCGCCCGGCACGCCGGGTGGCACGCTGGTCAATGCGCTGATGCACCATTGCGGTGATGATTTGTCGGGTGTGGGCGGGGTCAAGCGCCCCGGCATCGTGCACCGGATCGACAAGGATACCACCGGGCTGCTTGTCGCGGCCAAGTCGGATGCCGCCCATCAGGGCCTTGCGCAGCAGTTCGCCGACCACAGCGTCGCGCGGCGTTATCTGGCGGTGTGTTACGGGATGCCTGACACTGCCGACCCCCGGCTGCGCGGGATCAAGGGCGTGTCGTTCGAGCCGGGTAATATCGTCAAGGTGCAGACCTTTCTGGGCCGCCACCGCACGGACCGGCAGCGGCAGGCAGTGTCTTTTGAACAGGGCCGTCATGCGGTGACGCGGGTGCGCGTCGTTGACCCTCTCGGGTCGCCTCCGGCGGGGGCGCTGGTGGAATGCTGGCTGGAGACCGGGCGCACGCATCAGATCCGTGTGCATATGGCGCATATGGGCCACGCGCTGATCGGTGATCCGGTTTATGGCGGGCGCAGAAAATTGAGCGAAAAGGCAATAGGCGTGGGCGGAGTTACCGCAGCGGCAAGCTTTGCCCGGCAAGCGTTGCATGCGGCGACCTTGGGGTTTGTGCACCCTGTCACGGGGCAAAACCTTGAATTCGCAGCCGAATTGCCCGCGGATATGGCAGGTCTAGTCACGAAAATGCACAAAGATGGCTGAAACAAGCCATCGCATGTGCGTGAGCGCACGCAAACGCGACTTTCCATTTCAGCCCGGTGCATTCATTTATTGTTAACGAAATGCGGCGACATGGACTTGAACCCGCAAGACTGACAACCCATATCCATGTTAAGCCTGTAAACATCGGGCGACGAGAGGGATAAAGAAATGGCCAATTATGCAAATCTACCAGCACCGACCCCGGAAGGCGGGTTGAACCGGTATATGCAGGAAATCCGCAAGTTCCCCATGCTGGAACCGGAAGAAGAATACATGCTGGCCAAGCGCTGGGTCGAAAACGAAGACACCGAAGCGGCCCACAAAATGGTCACATCTCATCTGCGGCTCGCCGCAAAAATCGCCATGGGCTATCGCGGCTATGGGCTGCCCCAGGCCGAGGTCATATCCGAGGCAAACGTGGGCCTGATGCAGGCGGTCAAGAAATTCGACCCCGAGAAGGGCTTTCGCCTGGCGACCTACGCCATGTGGTGGATCCGTGCCAGCATTCAGGAATACGTGCTGCGGTCCTGGTCGATGGTTAAGCTGGGCACGACGTCCGCGCAGAAAAAGCTGTTCTTCAACCTGCGCAAGGCAAAGTCGCGGATTGGCGCGCTGGAAGACGGCGATTTGCGCCCGGAAAACGTAGAACGGATCGCAAAAGACCTTGGCGTGACCGAAAAGGAAGTCATCAGCATGAACCGGCGTCTGTCGGGCGGTGATGCCAGCCTGAATGCGACTGTCGGGTCCGAAGGCGAAGGCACGATGCAATGGCAGGATTGGCTGGAAGACGAAGACGCCGATCAGGCCGGTGACTATGAAGCCAAGGATGAGATGGACGCGCGGCGCGCGCTTCTGGCCGAGGCGATGGATGTGCTGAATGACCGTGAGAAGGACATTCTGGTGCAGCGCCGTCTGGCCGAAGAGACGATCACGCTGGAAGACCTGTCCAGCCAATATGACGTCAGCCGTGAACGCATCCGCCAGATCGAAGTGCGCGCCTTTGAAAAGCTGCAAAAGCGCATGAAGGAACTGGCGAAAGCCAAGGGCATGCTGGAACCGGCGTAAGCCTGACCAGAGTGCTGCAATGATGATCCCCGTCGGAGCCTCCGGCGGGGATATTTTTTGCCAGAAGAAGGGGTGACCTTTGCGCGTGGATCGGAAATGATTGCGCTATCAGTCATCAGGAGGAACGGCGATGCGGTGGGGTATCTTGGGCGCGGCCAAGTTCGCGCGGGAACATATGGGGCCTGCGATCCATGCAGCGCGCGGGGCAGAGCTGACGGCGATTGCCACATCGGATGCGGCCAAGGCGGCGCCATTTGCCGCATTTGCACCCGGGTTGCGGGTGTTGACCGATTATGACGCCCTGTTGGCCGACCCGGAGATTGATGCGGTCTACGTGCCGCTGCCGAACCACATGCATGTGGACTGGACGATCAAGGCGTTGGAGGCGGGCAAGCATGTCTTGTGCGAAAAGCCGATCACCCTGAAGGCCGATCAGTTTGACGCGCTGATTGCTGCGCGCGATGCCGCAGGCAAGCTGGCGGCTGAGGCGTTCATGATCGTGCATCATCCGCAATTCCAGCGCGCGCGCGATCTGGTACAGGGCGGGGCCATTGGCCGGTTGCGGCACGTGGATGCAGCATTTTCGTTCAACAATGCGGCTGACACGACCAACATCCGGCAGGACCCTGCCAAAGGTGGCGGCGGCTTGCGCGACATCGGGGTCTATACCTTTGGCGGCGCGCGCTTTGTCACCGGGCAAGAGCCGGAAGCGATCCAGCACGCTGATCTGACGACGGAAAACGGGGTGGACGTGATAGCCCGTGTGGCGGCAAAATTCCCCGGGTTCAGCTATGCCGCGATGGTGTCGATGCGGATGTTTGCGCGGCAATATATTGCCTTTCACGGCGACAAAGGGCTGCTGACGCTGACGTGTCCGTTTAACGCCAATGTTTTTGGCGCCGCAGAGCTGGTGCTGGAAAACGATGGCATGGTCACAACCACCGAGCGTTGGCCGGGGGTGAACCACTACGTCCTGCAGGTCGAAAACTTCTGCGCCGCAGCACGGGGCGAGGCGGCATACCCTTGCCCGCTTGAGTTCTCTCGTGGCACACAAGAGATGATGGATATGGTCTTTGCCGCAGGGGGGCAATGATGATGGAGAACGAGGGCCAAGAGGTCAACAAAGACGACCTGGAGCCGCTTTGGATGCGGCTGATCAACATGGTGATTGTGTGGATCATGCTGAGCTTTGCCAGCTCATTGCTGGGTCTGATGACGATTGCGCAGTTCGTCGTGATGCTGGTCAACCAGCGCAAACCGAATGAGCAGTTGGCCGAGATGGGCACGACGCTGGGCGTCTGGATGGCCAAGGCTGCGCGCTATCAGACCGGTGCGAGCGAGGTGAAGCCTTGGCCGTGGACGACGCTGGACTAGATGTCGTCGCGTCGCCGCGCGCTTTAGATGTCGTCGCGCGGGATGCGCAGCACCTGACCGGGAAAGATCAGGTCGGGACTGGTCAGGATATGGGCGTTGGCGCGAAAGATGGGTTGAAAATCTGCGCTGCCGTATTGCGCACTGGCGATGCTGGTGAGCGTGTCGCCTGACTGCACCGTGTAGGGCTGCCAACCGCGATAGCCGGGCATGATTCGCGGGCCGTAAAGCAGCGGGATCATCACGCGCGGGCCGTCGGCTGTTGCACCGTCATCGGCCAACGTCAGGAACACGCGATCCAGCTGAAACAGGTTGGTGTCGGGAATGTCGATACTGGCCTGGAACTGGCGCAGGCCAAGTGACCCGACAGATGCGATGGCGCTGTATTCATCGTGGCCTTCGGTAACAGAGACAGAAAGCGAGCCTTCGAACGCAGTGGCGTTGCCGGCGATCAGGATGGTCGGGCCCACAAGGTCAAAGGGTGCGGGTTGTTGGATGTCGAGTGTGACGGACATGGGAAACTCCTTGCTGCTGAAATGGGGACAGTATGCGGCAAGGGGGTGCGGCGGCCTATGGAGGTTTTCCCGCCCCGGCTGATTTACACCAAGGGCAGGCGCAGGATGTGCTGTGGTCCGGCGAGGCCCAGCATGTGCTGGGTGCCCGTGTCGGTCCAGCCGCCTTTGAGGTAGGATTTGTAGGCGCCCGCGTTACGGGTGTTCACAGTCAGGTAGGCCGCTGTTTTCAAAGGATAAAGCGGTGGCAGATAGTGAGGCATCAGACGGCAGGCCGCAGCCCCGAACCCAGCGCCCTGGCGGTCCTGATCAATGATCATCGCACGGATGCCGATGCTGTCGGCGGGGGCAAAGGTGTGGGCGATATGGTAGGCGCGGTCGACTTTGAACATGCCGATGACGTCGCCCTTGTGCAGGATGACATGGATGTCCGCGGTGTCTTCGGGGGTGTCCAAAGCCTCGGCCGGTTGGCCGGAGAAGACGACTTGGAACGGTTTGACGGTGACCGCGCGCAATGCGTTGTGGTGCGCGTCATCCAACGGCGCAAGGGTAATAGGGTTGAGCATGGCGCGTTTGCCTTTAAGGTTTGGCCAGAAAGTGGCGGTAATTCGGGGGCTTGGCAACCCGGCGCTGTGCCACCCGGAACCGAAAGGCGGCACCATGACAGGATTTACCATCCGTCCCGAACACCAGATCAGCAATGCAAAGGCGTTGCGCGCGCTTTACCCGGCCACCCATGATCTGGCGAGCCGCAAGAGCCTGAGCAAGCTCGACAAACATGCGCGCGACTTTATCGCGCGGTCGCCGTTTTTGTGTCTGGGGACTCAGGACCGCGATGGGTGTGCCGACGTCAGCCCGCGCGGCGACCCGGTGGGCTTTGTGCAGGTGCTGGACGATCAGACCATCGCGATCCCGGATCGGCCGGGCAATAACCGGTTGGATAGTCTGGCGAACATCGTCGACAACCCGAACGTCGGGGTTCTGTTCATCATTCCGGGATACGACGACACCCTGCGCCTGAACGGGCAGGCGTCATTGGTGACTGATCCTGGGCTATTGGACCGCATGAAGGTGCATGACCGCGCGCCGCGTTTGGCGATTGTCGTCAAGGTGACAGAGGTGTTCATGCATTGCGCCAAGGCGTTCCGACGATCGCATTTGTGGGACCCGACCCAGTTTCAGGACAGGTCCGTTATGCCGTCCCTGATGCAGATCATGTTGGACCAAACCGATGGGGCGCCACAGGACGCTGACACGATGAAAGCCATCGATGATGATCTGGAAGAGCGCTACAAATCCTCAATGTACTAGGGGCGCGGCCCTATGGCGGGCCGCGCCAGCTGATCAGTCTTCCATCGCCTCAAGTTCGTCGATGAATCCTTCGATCATGGACAGGCCCTTGTCCCAGAATGCGGGGTCAGAGGCGTCGAGGCCGAAGGGGGCCAGAAGCCCTTTGTGGTGTTTGGAGCCACCCGCGCGCAGCATGTCGAAGTATTTCTCGCGGAAGTCGGGGTCGCCTTCTTGGTAGACTGCGTAGAGCGCGTTCACGAGGCCGTCGCCGAAGGCGTAGGCGTAGACGTAGAAGGGCGAGTGAACGAAGTGCGGGATGTAGGCCCAGAAGGTCTCATAGCCTTCCTGGAAATCGAACACTTCGCCCAGTGATTCCGCCTGCACCGACATCCAAAGCGCGTTGATGTCATCTGGTGTCAGCTCGCCCTCGGACCGGGCGGCGTGGAGTTTGCATTCAAAGTCGTAGAACGCGATCTGGCGGACAACGGTGTTGATCATGTCCTCGACCTTGCCCGCGAGCAGAACCTTGCGTTCTTCCTTGGTCTTGGCACCATCAAGAAGTTTGCGGAAGGTGAGCATTTCGCCAAAAACGCTTGCCGTTTCGGCCAAGGTGAGAGGCGTTGAGGAGAGGAGCTCTCCCTGTTCGGCGGCCAGCACCTGATGCACACCGTGGCCCAATTCATGGGCCAAGGTCATGACATCACGGGGTTTTCCCAGATAGTTGAGCATCACGTAAGGGTGGACGGTGGTGACGGTGGGGTGGGCAAAGGCGCCTGGGGCCTTGCCGGGTTTGACGGGCGCGTCGATCCAACCTTTGGTAAAGAACGGCTCTGCCAGTTCTGCCATTTTGGGGTCAAAGTCGCCGTAGGCGTCCATGACCGTTTTCTTGGCTTCTTCCCAATCGACAAGGCGGTCGTCTTCCATCGGCAGGGGCGCGTTGCGGTCCCAAGTCTGCATGGTTTCAAGGCCAAGCCACTTGGCTTTCAGCTTGTAATAACGGTGCGACAGGCGCGGATAAGCGGCGACGACGGCATTGCGCAGGGCCTCGACCACTTCAGCCTCTACATGGTTGGCAAGATGCCGCCCGGTCTGGGGCGTGGGCATTTTGCGCCAGCGGTCTTCGATTTCCTTTTCCTTGGCCAGCGTGTTGTGAACGCGGGCGAAGATTTTGATGTTCTCTTGAAACACGGCAGCAAGGGCGTGGGTCGCGGCCTCGCGCTTGGCGCGGTCCTGATCGGTGAGCAGGTTGAGCGTTGCTTCGAGGTTCAGCGCCTCACCTTCGACGTCAAATTCGAGGCCCGCCATCGTCTCGTCAAAGAGGCGGTTCCAGGCGGCGGCACCAACTGTGGATTGGTCGTGCAGGAACTTTTCCAACTCGTCCGACAGCTGATGCGGTTTCATCGCGCGCATGCGGTCAAAGACGGGTTTGTAGCGGGCAAGGTCTGCGTTTTCCGCGATCATGCCTGCGAGGTGGGCGTCGTCCAAGCGGTTGAATTCAAGGCCATAAAACACCAGTGGCGTGGTGTAGGCGGTGATCTTGTCCTGCGCGTCGGCCATGAATTTGGCGCGGTCACTGTCCACGGTGTTCTGGTAATAGCGCAGGCCCGCGAAGGACATGATGCGGCCCGCGATCACGTCGATTTCCTCATAGCGTTGCACGGCCTTGAGCAAGCCCGCGGCGTCCAGTTCAGCCAGCTTGCCTTCGTAGTCGTCGGCAAAATCGGCGCAGGCGGTTTCCAGCCATTCCATATCGCGCGCAAGTTCTGGCGCGTCTTCGCCAGCATAGAGGTCCGAAAGGTCCCATTCGGGCAGATCGCCAAAGGCGTTGCCGCCGGATGCGTTGGCGTCAAAGACGGGTGTGGGATGCTGCATGGGGAACCTCTTGTCTGCGTGTTGCGCATAGATAGGCGCGGCAGCGCCAAAGTGAAAGAACGTCGGATCAGAAACGATAGAGTTGCGCGGGGTTTTGCACCAGAATGCGGGCGCGCGTGTCGGGGTCAGGCACGGCGCGAAAGAACGCATCCCAGAGCGCGCCCGCAGGGGGCATTTCTGCGCCGTTCAGCATGATGTGCGGCCAGTCAGAGCCCCAGAGGCAACGTTCGGGGTTGGCGGCGACAAGCGCCTGCACAAAGCGGTCTGTTTCGGTGTAGGGCGCGTCTGTCAGGCGGTAGAGGCCGGAGAGCTTGACGTAGGTGTGGCCGCCCGACAGCAGACGGCAGAGCGCCTGAAAACCCGGCGTGTCAGGGCCTGCCGAGATGTCTGTCGGCCAGCCGATGTGGTCAAAGACCACCGGGACTGGGCAGTCAGCGATGTCAGCGGCGAGCGTTTCCATGTGCTGGTCAGCGTGGCAGAGCATCTGGATATGCAGGCCGCGGTCGGCCAGCGCGGGGGCCATTGCGCGGGCTCCATCCCATGTGAGCACACCGCCGTGGACGTAGTTGAGGCGCACACCGGCAAAGTTCCATTGCGCGAATTGGTCGAGTTGCGCAGCCGTCGCGTCATTGGGCAAAAGGCCGATGCCTTTGAATCCTGCGCCTATGTCGCGGACGGCGTTTGCGGTCACGGTGTTGTCGAGGCCATAGAAGATTGAATGCACGATGACGCCGCGGGTGATGCCGATGGCGTTCAAGTGCGCCTTGTAGCCCGCGAGGTAGGCGGCATAGGGCTGGGCGGGATCCTCTGTCCGGCCGTCAAAGAGCGGCAGTTCTTCGGGGCCTGCAAGCATATGGACATGGGTGTCGCAAGCGCCGGGCGGTGCCTGGCGCGCGGGTTGGGGTGCGGGCGGTAGGGGGGCAATGGGCTTGGTCATGGTTTCGGTTTCGCCGTGATTGGTGTGTCTGCAAACCGGTGGGGTGAAATGCCGGATTTCGACGCACATTGTGCGCCGACCGATTGGGGGGCCAGCCCCGTCGCCATTGACGCTTGGACCAATGGCGCGTCCAATGGCGACCCCCTAGGATATTTTTGGCCCGCAGAAGGGGGCAGGTGCTGTTGGTGGTTTGGGTCAGCCATAGGTGGCGAGCATCTTTTTGAGGTCGGCAAGCGTGTTCGCCTCTGCCAGGGGTTTATCTTTGCGCCAGCGGAGCATGCGGGGAAAGCGCAGCGCAACCCCTGATTTGTGGCGCGGTGAGGCCTGGATACCCTCAAACGCGATTTCGAACACGTGGTGCGGTGTGACCTGGCGGACGGGGCCGAATTTCGCTTGGGTGTTTTTGCGGACCCAGGCGGTGATTTCCCGGAACTCGGCGTCGGTGAGGCCGGAATAGGCCTTGGTAAAGGGGGTGAGTTCGTTGCCGTTCCAGACCGCGAAGGTGTAGTCGGTGAAGAGGTTGGCGCGGCGGCCTGATCCGGCTTGGGCATAGATCATCACCGCGTCGATGGTCAGGGGATCGACCTTCCATTTCCACCAGTCGCCGCGTTTCCGACCAGAGAGATAGGGGCTGTCGCGGCGTTTGAGCATGAGGCCTTCGGCGTGCAGCGCGCGGGATCGGTCGCGTTCGGCTTGCAGAGTGGGCCAGTCGGCAAAAGGGACGGAGGCGGAGAGGCGGATAGGAGCGGTTTCGGGAGTGGCTTTGATAAGCGTTTCCAAGTGGTTGCGGCGCGTTGTGAATGTCTCTGTGCGGATGTCGTCGCCGTCCTTTTCGAGCAGGTCATAGGCCATCAGGATCACCGGTGCTTCGGCCAGAAGTTTCTTTGGCACGGTCTTGCGTCCGATGCGGGATTGCAGCGCGCTGAAGCTGAGCGGGGTTTCATCGGCAAAGGCGAGGATTTCGCCGTCAATCACCGTGCCATCGGGCAGGAAGTCACGCAGTTGTGCCAGTTCCGGAAAGCGGTCAGTCATCAGCTCTTCGCCGCGGGACCACAAGTGGTGCTCACCGCTGCGCAGGATGAATTGGCCGCGAATGCCATCCCATTTTCGTTCGGCATTCCAGTCGTTTGGCGGGCCAAGTTCATCCAGCGTGCCAAGCCCGTAGGCCAGATAGAAAGGATAAGGCCTTGAGAGATCGGCGGTGGGGTCATCCGCTTCGATCAGCTGCGCCCAAGTGGTGGTGTCCGGGGTCCAGTTGCCCATCAGTTTATGGGTCAGCGCCGGTTCGTCCTGACCAGTGGCTTGCGCCAGTGCGCGGGTCATCAGTTTCTGGCTGACGCCGACGCGGAAGCCGCCGGTGAGCAGTTTGGTGAACAGGAACCTTTCGCGGGTTGGCAGGCTGTCCCATGCCGCGAGGATGCCGCGGCGGCGATCATCCTCTTCCAAGGTCGTGAGGTGTTTGATCTGGCCGATCCAATGGCTGAGGCTTTCGTCGCTGGTGCCGTTTGACCCGGGCAGGATCAGGGCGATGGTTTCAGCGAGATCGCCGACAACGCTGTAGCACTCCTCGAACAGCCAATCAGGCAGGCCCGCGCGCGCAGCGGCCCATTCCCGCAGCTTGGTTGCGGTGATCGTGCGCTTGGGCCTGCGGCCCGAGAAGAGGGCGATGGTCCAAAGCTTGTCGTCGTCCGGGGCGCTGCGAAAGTAGTCAGCCAGTGCAGCGTTCTTGACGCTGGTTTTGGTCGTCTCGTCAATCCGGGCAAAGAGGGCGGCGAAGTGTTTCATTTCCGCGAAACAATCCCGATGATCCGGTCGATGGACACAAAGCCGCGACCACCGATGTCGCGGGCCATGCGGCTGTCAGTGGCGTTGTCGCGGTGATCGCCGAGAACAAAGACGTGGTCGGGGGGGACGACAAAGATGTCTGTGTCATCGTATGGGGACTTTCCAAGATCGAGCGTGGCGTAGGTGGTATTGCCCAAAACCTCTTGAAATTGCTTGATTTCGCAGGTGTCACCGACGGCAGTGGGTGTTGGGCATCGGCTTGGGGTGCCATTGGTCAATTGCACAATATGCAAATACGGCGAGAGGGCGGTGCGTGGTACGGGTGTCCCGTTGATCCATAGCGCGCCGTTTCGCATCTGGACCGTCTGTCCGGCTGTGGCGACAATGCGAAACAGAAAGATGGTTTTGGTCGGTCCTTCGGAGAACACCGCGATGCGACCCGATTCAATCTCGGCAGGGTCCGTGATGGTGCGCGTGGTCAGGCAGTCGCCCGGCTTGAGCGTTGGTAACATGCCTGATTGCGGGATGTACCAGCTGTCAATTGATGGAAGCAGACTGAGGAGCTGCCCGCGTGGGCAGAATTGGGCAGAGGCTGTCGTGGCCCATGACAGCGTGAGGATGAGAAAGGCGAGGAATTTCATGTTGGGTCCTGTGACGGGTCGGCGTCGTCGCCGGTGTATTCGGTGCTGACCACATGGGCGTCATAGCCCTGTTCGGTCAGCCATTGCCGGAACGGGCCGGTATAGCCGTGGGTGACAAAGATTTTTTCGGCGCCTGTGGCCCGGATTGCGGTGTTGAGCCCGTCCCAGTCGGCGTGATCCGAGACGACAAAGCCACGATCCATGGCGCGCCTGCGCCGCACGCCGCGCAGGGCCATCCAGCCTGAGGCAAAGGCGGTGGCGGCAACGCCAAACTGCCGCGCCCAGGGTTGCGCCATGGCACCCGGTGTGGCGAGGACCAGCGCGCCGGGGTATTTCTTGACGTTAATATCAGGGGTCACGCGGATCGTGTCAGGCAGGGTGATGCCTTGGGCCCGCAAGATGGCGTTGGTGTTTTCAATGGCACCATGGGTCAGGATCGGGCCGATGTCAGCGTTGACGGTGGTCAGCAGGCGCTGGGCCTTGCCAAGCGCATAGGCCCCCAACAGCGAAAACCGTCCGGCGGCGGCATTGGTGGCCCACCAGTCGTTGATTTGCCGGGTCAGAACGTCTTTCGGGGTCCATGAGAACACGGGCAGGCCAAAGGTGCATTCGGTGATGAAGGCGTGGCAGGCGACCGGTTCAAAGGGTTCGGACAGCCCATCGGCGACGGTTTTGTAATCGCCCGAGACCACCCAGCTTTGCCCTTTGACGGTGACTTTGATCTGGGCGGAGCCGGGGACATGGCCGGCGGGGTGATAGCTGACCGTGGCACCGCCAATTTGACGCGTCGCGCCAAAATCCAGCGTTTCGATACGGGCGTCAGGGCCGAGCCGGTGTTGCATCACGGGGGCTGCGGCATGTGTGGCGAGGTAGGTGCCCATGCCGGGGCGGGAATGGTCGGCGTGGCCGTGGGTAATGAGCGCGCGGTCCACCGGGCGCCAGGGGTCGATATGGAAATCGCCTGCGGGGCAGTAGATCCCGCGCGGGGTAAAAGTCAGGACATCGGCCATGATCCGCAGGGTAGCGCATGATCGGCTGCTGTCGAGCGGTGCGGCTGCGCCGCGCGCGATGTTTTGCGCCGCCCTTTGGCGGCGCGGATGAGGGGGCTGTCTGCCCCCTCAAACTCCCCCGAGGATATTTTTTGCCAGAAGAACGGTGGGACGCGCGAGCGGCCAACCGCGTGCGGGTAAGCGGCTTTGCTTGCAAAGTTGCGGCCGTCACCCGGTGGCAATAGCGCCCGCGCCCCATCACCCGACGCAGCGTCCGGTGTCACGCGGGATGGGCGTTGAAATGTGCAGCAATTGCGTCAAGGATTGGGTCTTTGATCGCCGGGCTTTCCATCATCATTTCGTGTTTGCCGCCCGGTATGACGGTCAATGTGCCGTTCGACCATTGCGCCATTTTCGTTTTGATCCGGTCGGGGTCGACGATGGTCTCATCCGTGCCCAGAAAGGTGATCGCCGGTGTGGGTGGGGCGGGCAGGGCCGCGAGGCGGCGGGTTTCCCACAGCGCCTCGTTCACCCAGCGTAAGGAAGGGCCGCCCAAGCCCAGGTCGGGGTATTTGCGGACCTGTTCCTGCATGTAGGCGTACATTTCGGGATCGTTGGTCAGCTCATTTTCAGCAAACGGTGTCTCACCCAGCGTGATGTCAGAGGTCTGGCCGGGGGTGATGTTGCCATCGAGGTTGAACCGGCGGCTGAGCGTTGTGACGCCCCACATGACCGAACGCAGGCTGAGCGAGGCCTGAATGCCCCACATCGGTGCCGAGAAGGCCGCGGCCTTGACGGGCAAGCCGTCAATCAGCGCGCGCAGTCCGATGCCGCCGCCCATCGAGTGAGCGATCAGGTAAAAGGGCTTTGGCAGGTTTGAGGCGCGGGCATAGTCCACAAAGGCGGCCACATCGTGCTGATAGTCGCCAAATGCCTCAACATGGCCCAGCCCGCGATCATCGGCCATTCGGTCCGAGAGGCCCTGGCCGCGCCAGTCCACGGCGGCCATCGCATAGCCGCGCGCGGCTATTTCGCGTGCGATGCGGCCATATTTTTCAATAAACTCGGTCCGCCCGGTGAACAGGAGCACCGTGCCTTTTGCGCCGTCCTGCGGCCAATAACCTGCGCGGATACGCAACCCATCGCCGGTGGTCAGCCAATGGGCCACACCCCCATCGGGGCCGTCTGCGACGTCCGCAAAGAACGGTGCCTTTTCCATGGGTTAGCCCAGCAAGCCAGCCAGACGCATGGCCGCACCCATGTCGCCATCAACGGTGAGTTTGCCGGTCATGAAGGCGGCAGTCGGGTTCTGTTCGCCGTCCATGATCGCCTTGAAGGTGTCAGCCGAGGCGGTCATTGTCACGTCTGCTTCGTCGTCGCCTGCGCGCGCGCCGTCGCTGTCGATGATGATCGAACCTTCGCCATCAATGTTGAATTTCGCGGTGCCGTCAAAGCCGCCTGCAATCTTGTCGTTCAGGGTGGCTACGGCTTGGGTGATGACGTCGCTCATTGATGTGTCCTTTTCATCTCATTGTGACCGACACCTACTGGCGTCGGCGGTGTGATACGCTACATTCAACATATGAACACGCGCAGCACCATCATCAATTTTTCCGTCGCGGCACTTTTGACGTTTGCGTCACCTGCCTGGGCGCAGGATGCGGAGCTGGACCGGTTGTTCGATGAATTGGCGCAGGCGGCACCGGAGGATGCGGACCGGATTGCGGGGCAGATCAACACGGCATGGGGCCGCAGCGGGTCACCGGCGATGGATCTGTTGTTGCGTCGGGGCGAGGATGCGCTGGAAGCGGGCGATGTGCAGGCCGCACTGGAGCATTTCAGCGCGCTGGTGGATCATGATCCGGCCTTTGCCGAAGGGTACAACGGGCGCGCGACGGCCTATTACCTGTCCGGCATGATGGGGCCTGCGCTGGAAGACATCCGCCAGGTGTTGCGCCTGAACCCGCGCCACTTTGGGGCGCTGCGGGGGCTGGCGATCATGCTGGAGGAATTGGAGCGGCCGGAAGACGCGCTGGAGGTTTACCGCGAGGTGCTGGCGTTGCATCCGCATGCGGAAGGCGTGAACGAGGCTGTGGACCGGTTGGACATTCAATTGGAAGGCCAGTCGCTGTAAGCTGCGACCAGATCGGAAAGCCCCATGCAAGCCAGTCGCATTACGGCCGTTCTGGGCCCGACCAATACCGGCAAGACGCATTATGCAATTGACCGGATGCTGGCCTATCGCACCGGCGTGATTGGCCTGCCGCTGCGCCTGTTGGCGCGCGAGGTTTATGACCGGATCGTTGCGATCAAGGGGCCGGGTGTTGTGGCACTTGTGACCGGAGAAGAGCGGATCGTGCCGCCGCGCGCGGCCTATTGGGTTTGCACGGTCGAGGCGATGCCAGAGGGCATGGGCTGCGATTTTCTGGCTGTAGATGAGATCCAGCTTTGTGCTGACGCTGAGCGGGGTCATGTCTTTACCGACCGGTTGCTGCACGCACGCGGGCAGAAGGAAACGCTGTTCATGGGGGCCGACACCATGCGCGGGGCAATCGCTGCGATGGTCCCCGGTGTGGAGTTTATGCATCGTGCGCGGTTCAGTACGCTGACCTACACGGGGTCAAAGAAGCTGAGCCGGATGCCCGCCCGCGCGGCGATTGTCGGGTTTTCGGTGGAAAACGTCTATGCGATGGCTGAACTGCTGCGCCGCCAAAAGGGTGGAGCGGCAGTGGTGATGGGCGCGCTTTCCCCGCGCACGCGCAATGCGCAGGTCGAGATGTATCAAAACGGCGATGTGGATTATCTGGTCGCCACCGATGCGATCGGCATGGGGCTGAATCTCGACGTCAAACATGTGGCCTTTTCGGCGTTGTCCAAGTTTGACGGTGTGCGGATGCGACATTTGTTCCCCGAAGAGCTGGGCCAGATTGCGGGCCGTGCGGGGCGCTATATGGAACCCGGCACCTTTGGCGTCACCGGTGAGGCCCCGGCGCTGGATGATGAACTGGCCGAGGCCATTGTCGAGCACCGGTTTCGCCCGGTGCAAAAGCTGCAGTGGCGCAACACCGATCTGCAATTTGGATCGCCCAAGCGGCTGATCCAGACACTGGAGGCGCGGACCGATGACCCCTGGCTGACTCGGGTGCGCGAAAGTGACGATCTGGCCGCGCTCAAGGCGTTGGCGGCGGATGATCTGGTCGCCGCACGGGCCACGGATGGGCCATCGGTGCGGTTGTTGTGGGATGTCTGCAGGGTGCCGGATTTCCGGGGCATCAGCCGGGGCGAACATGCCAATCTGCTGACGCGGATCTTTACCGATCTGCATCAGTCGGGGCGGGTTGATGAAAACTGGTTCGCGCTGCAGGTGGCGCGGATTGACCGTCATGACGGGGATATCGACACGCTGTCGAAACGGTTGGCATATATCCGCACATGGACCTATGTGGCGCAGCGGGGCGGCTGGCTGCGTGACGAATTGCATTGGCGCGATGCGACGCGCGCTGTAGAAGACCGTTTATCAGACGCGCTGCATGGCGCGCTCACGCAAAGATTTGTGGACCGGCGGACCAGTGTCCTGCTTCGCCGGCTCAAGCAGAAGGAGAGCCTTGTGGCCGAGGTGAACGACAAAGGCGAAGTGACCGTCGAAGGTGAATTTGTGGGCAAGCTGGAAGGGTTCCGGTTCCGCATGGACAAGGCGGGCAGCCCTGATGAGGCCAAGACGCTGCGGCAGGCCTCTGTCGCGGCACTGGTGCCGCATTGGCACCTGATGGCGGACCGGTTCTATAACGCGCCCGACCCCGAGATGGACTTTACCGAGCAGGGCGGTCTGATGTGGGGCGATGCCGCGGTGGGCAAGCTGACGGCGGGTGCTGACCCGTTGAAGCCCGAGGTTGTGGCTTTTGTCGATGACGAGGCCGGCGCCGATGTGGCGGCCAAGGTGCAGCGCCGCTTGCAGCATTTCATCGAACGCAAGATTGCCGCCGGGTTTGAACCGCTGCTGGCGCTGAAGAATGATGAGGCGCTGGAAGGGGCTGCCAAAGGCTTTGCCTTTCGGATGGCCGAAGGGTTCGGCGTGATCCCGCGTGGTGAGGTGGCTGACGAGGTCAAGGCGCTGGATCAGGACGCGCGCGGCGCGCTGCGCAAGCATGGCGTGCGGTTTGGGCAATTTACGATTTTCATGCCGCTTTTGTTGAAGCCCGCCCCAACACGGTTGCGGCTGGTGCTGTGGTCCTTGGCCAAGAACCTGTCGGAGTTTCCCGAAAGCCCGCCACCGGGTCTGGTGACGGTGCCTGCGTCCAAGGATGTGCCGCCGGGATACTACGCCATGGCGGGCTATCGCGCGGCGGGCGAACGGGCGATCCGCATTGATATGCTGGAACGGCTGGCCGATATGCTGCGCGATCAGGATTCGCGCGGTGGGTTTGAAGCGACAGCCGACATGCTGTCGATCACCGGCATGACGCTGGACCAATTTGCTGATCTGATGGGCGGTCTGGGCTACAAAGCCGACAAGGGCGAGCGCGAAAAGGTCAAGGCCGTCGCGACAGAGGCTGTGGCACAAGCGCCTGCAGCCGAAGGGGATGCACCCGTCGAGGTGCCAGCAGAGGCCCCGACAGAAATTGTCCCCCCAACCGATGCGGCCCCGGCGGAAACACCACTGGACGCCCCGGACACCGGTCCCGAGATGGAGGTGTTTTACACCTTCACTTGGGGTGGTCGCGCGCAGCGGCAGGGTGGACGGCCACAAGGCCAGCAAAAACCCCGTGGCAAAGGCAAGCCAAAGGGCAAGGGTGGGCCGCGCGGTGACAAGCCGCAAAAGTTCACATCCAAGCCCAAGGCCGAAAAGAGGATTGATCCTGACAATCCCTTTGCGGCGGCCCTGTCGGGCTTCAAGACCGATTGAGTGAGAGCCCGACAATCCGGCTGGACAAATGGCTGTGGCAGGCGCGGTTTTTCAAGTCGCGCTCGATCGCCGCAGGTGTGGTCAGCGCCGGCAAGGTGCGGGTTGATGGCACACCGGTGAGCAAACCAGCGCGTGCCGTGGGGCCGGGCATGGTGCTGACGTTTACGCAACAGCAAGATGTGCGGGTTGTGCGAATCCTTGCCTGTGGCGACCGGCGCGGACCGGCGCCTGAGGCACAGGCGCTTTACGAGGACATGTCGCCCGAAAAGATCAAACGTCCTGCGAATCCGCGGTTTGACGGGAAAGGTCGCCCGACCAAGAAGGATCGGCGCGACATGGCGTCCCGAACAGGGGGTGACGGTCCGTTCGGGCTTGAATGACCGGGGCGATCAGCCTAGCAAGGCGCGCGTGAGATTTCGGAAGAGACAATGACTTATATCGTCAACGACAACTGTATCGCCTGCAAATACACCGACTGTGTCGAGGTCTGCCCTGTGGATTGCTTCTACGAGGGTGAGAACATGCTGGTGATCCATCCCGACGAATGCATCGACTGCGGCGTCTGCGAACCTGAATGCCCGGCAGATGCAATCCGCCCCGATACAGAGCCGGACATGGAAAAGTGGGTCGAGTTCAACCGCAAGTATTCCGAAAAGTGGCCGGTCATCATCACCAAGAAAGATCCGCTGCCCAATGCCGACGATATGGACGGCAAAGAGGGCAAGATGGAGCTGTTTTCCGAAGCCGCTGGCGAGGGCGGTTGATTCGGCGAAAGTGCTGCGCCTAAGCCATTCGTTTTATTGCAGAAATCCAAACTCCTTGCCGCGCTGGCGGGCGCGGCGTTTTTGTGGTATGATGTTTGGGAATGATGCCAAAGACCTGACAGGATTGTTGCAATATTGAAAGCTGACGGAGGCCCGCGCCCCCGCCGGTTTTTTTGTCGCCTGAGCGCCCTGCGGGACAGAAAGGAATGCCATGAGCAAGTCGAAGAAAAAAGAGTTTCAGCCCAATGACTTCGTGGTCTACCCCGCGCATGGCGTGGGCAAGATCGTCTCGGTCGAGAACCAGGAAGTCGCCGGTTTTGAGCTGGAGCTTTTTGTGATTGCTTTCGAAAAGGACAAGATGACCCTGCGGGTGCCGACACATAAGGCGACCGAAGTGGGGATGCGCGCGCTGTCGACGCCGGATGTGGTCAGCCATGCGATGAAGACATTGCGCGGCAAGGCCAAAGTGAAAAAGGCCATGTGGTCGCGCCGGGCGCAGGAATATGAGCAAAAGATCAACTCTGGCGATTTGATCGCGATTGCCGAAGTGGTGCGTGATTTGCACCGGCAGGACGATCAGCGCGAACAAAGCTACTCGGAACGTCAGCTGTATGAAGCCGCGCTGGAGCGGTTGACGCGTGAGATTGCGGCGGTTGCCGGCAATGACGAGGTAGCGGCTGCTGAAGAGATCGACAGCGTTCTGGTGTCGCGCGCCGCTTGACGCGGGGGCGGCGATTATTCGACGAATAATCGGGGATGGTTGAGACCGGGTCGCGCAATGGCGCGGCCCGTTCTTTTTCTTGCGGTCGGAGCCTCCGGCGGGGATATTTTTAGCCAGAAGAAGAGGGGAGCGCGCGCCAGCCGATATCACGGCGATAGAACCCCTGCGGCCAGTCGATCTGGTGCGCTTGGGCGTAGGCGCGGGCGTGGGCCTCTGCCAAGGTGGCACCACGGCCTGTGGCGGCAAGAACCCGACCGCCCGTGGCGATGATGGATGTGTCGCGGGTGCCGGTGCCTGCATGGAAGGTCATCTGGTGGCTGTCCTCGGGCAGGTCAGACAGGCCCTTGATCACGCTGCCTTTTTCGTAAGGACCGGGGTAGCCGGTGGCGGCCAGTACCACGGTCATCGCGTGGTCGTCGGCCCAGTTCACCTGCGCCTCTGACAGGCGGCCCTCGGCGCAGGCTTGCAACAGGTCCAGCACCTGACCGCCCAGACGCATCATCAGGCATTGGCATTCGGGATCGCCGAAACGGACGTTGTATTCGACCAGCCGCGGGTTGCCGTTTTCGATCATCAGACCGACAAATAGCACGCCCTGGAACGGTGTGCCGCGCGCGGCCATCGCTTGCATTGTGGGGCGCACGATCTGGTCCATGGTTTTGGCGATTACGGCGTCGGTCATCACTGGCGCAGGGGAGTAGGCCCCCATGCCGCCGGTATTGGGGCCGGTGTCGCCTTCGCCGACGCGCTTGTGATCCTGGGCGGTGCCGACGGGCAGCAGCGTTTCACCATCAGAGAGCACAAAGAACGACGCCTCTTCGCCGGTCATGAATTCCTCGATCACCACTTCGGTGCCAGCATCGCCAAAGCTGCCGTCGAACATATCGTCAATGGCGGCGAGTGCCTCGGCCTCGGACATGGCGACCACCACGCCTTTGCCTGCGGCGAGCCCGTCAGCCTTGACCACGATGGGCGCGCCGGTGGTGCGGATGTAGTCGCGGGCGTCGTCAGGGTGGGTGAAATGCGCGTAAGCCGCGGTGGGGGCGCCTGCGGCGTCGCAGATCGCTTTTGTGAAAGATTTTGATGCCTCGAGCTGTGCCGCTGCCGCCGAAGGTCCGAAAACTGAAAGTCCGGCATCGCGCAACACGTCCGCGACGCCGGCGGCGAGCGGGGCCTCTGGCCCGACAATCACGAAATCAACGGCGTTTTCTTCGGCAAACGTCGCCACGGCTTGGCCGTCGAGGATGTCGATATCGGCGCAATCGGCCAGATCGGCGATACCCGCGTTTCCAGGGGCCACGATCAGCCGGTCGCATTTCGGGTTCTGCTTGACCGCCCAAGCGAGGCTGTGTTCGCGCCCGCCGCTGCCCAAAATCAGGATATTCATGTGGCACCCCCGCTTGGCCTTTGTTGGCGGTCGTTCTAGGGTCGCACTGCACAGATCACAAGGCAGCCCATGGACCTTTTTGAAGACGACGCACCTGGCGGCAACACACCTGAATTCACCGTCTCAGAGCTGACGGGGTCGATCAAGAAGACGCTTGAGGGGTCCTTTGGCCGGGTCCGCGTCCGTGGTGAGGTTGGGCGCGTGATGATCGCACGGTCGGGACACATCTATTACGACGTCAAGGACGAGCGGAACGTGATTTCCTGCACCACCTGGAAAGGGCAGGTGCCGGGGCTGGGGGTCAAGCCCGAGGAGGGGCTGGAGGTCATCGTCACCGGCAAGCTGTCCACCTTTGGCCCGCAATCGCGCTATAGTATCAACGTTGACAGCATTGAGGTCGCGGGCGCCGGAGCGCTGATGGCGATGCTGGAACAACGCAAGGCGCAGCTGGCCGAAGAGGGGCTGTTTGCGCCGGAACGCAAGAAACCGCTGCCGTTCCTGCCCGAGATCATCGGGGTTGTGACCTCGCCCAGTGGGGCGGTGATCCGGGATATTTTGCACCGGCTGCGGGACCGGTTTCCGCGTAAGGTATTGGTCTGGCCCGTAGCTGTTCAGGGGCAGAACGCAGCACCTGAGGTGGCGCGCGCGATTGCGGGCTTTAACGCATTGACGCCGGGGGGCGCCTTGCCCCGGCCTGATTTGCTGATCGTGGCGCGCGGCGGCGGGTCGATCGAGGATTTGTGGGGGTTCAACGAAGAGGTAGTCGCACGGGCGGCAGCGGCATCGGAGATCCCGCTGATATCTGCCGTGGGGCATGAGACGGACACCACGCTGATCGACTTTGTCAGCGACAAACGCGCGCCGACACCGACGGCGGCGGCGGAACTGGCGGTGCCGGTGCGGATGGAGTTGCTGGGGTGGGTCGATGAACAGGGCGCGCGCTTGCATCGGGCCTTGTCGGGGGCGGTCGACCGGCGCGCGCAAAGGGTGCGTGATTTGGGCCGCGCGCTGCCGCGGCCAGAGAGCCTGACCAATGGGCCGCAGCAACGGTTGGATTTGCTGGCTGAGCGCCTGCCAGCGGCCTTGCGCGCGACGGCGGCGCAAAAGCGGGTCATGCTGGCCAAGAATGACATGCGCCCCGGCCTGTTGCGGCGCGGGATCGCGGTGAACCGCGACCGGCTGGACCGATTGGGCGCGCGGCTGGACCCCGCGATGGCGCGGCGCATGGCGGATGCGCGGCGTGCGCTTGGTCAGCAGGGGCTGCGCCCACCTGATGTGACCCGCCCGCGCGAACGCTTGGATGGCCTGTTGCGCCGCTTGTCGGACCGCGCCAATCGCCAGCAGGATGCCTATGCCGCGCGGCTGGTTGCACTTGACCGGCTGCGCGAGACCTTGGGGTACAAGGAAACGCTGAAGCGGGGATACGCGGTGGTGCGCGGTGACGGCGATGTGGTGACCAATGTGGCGCGCGCGAAAGAGGCGAAGGCGCTTGAGGTTGAGTTTGCCGATGGCCGGTTGACGCTGGGCGGCAAGGCCAAGGCGTCAAAGCCCAAGCCGGACGATCAGGGCAGCCTGTTCTAGGACAACAGGTTGCCGCAGATCAGGGCGGCGGGGTCTTCGATGGCTTCAAACAGGACCGTTGTGCCGGGTTGGTTTGCGAAATCCGCGCGGATGCCATTGGCGGTGCGGAAGATCTCCCAACATTTGGGTTCGGGGTCGTTTTCGTAGACAAAACAGATGTTTGACTTGTGCGCGTACCAGAACCCATCGGTGCAGGTGCCATCCATGCGCGACCAGATCACGCGGCGGTCGGGCAGGTATTGTTCCACACCAAAGACGGTCCCATCGGCCAGCCCAAAGGTCAGGGTGCGGCCCGTGGCATAGGTGTCAAATTCCTTGGCTGTCATCGGCGTTTCTGCCGCGACAGGGGCGGCAAGGGTGATCAGCAGCAGGATCAGGCGGACCATCGCGCCACCCGTGGGTCCATGACGCGACGCCAAAGTGGCGGCACAAGTGCGACGGTTGCCATGACCGGAATGGCGCGCGGCAGGGTGGGGCCATTTGCGGGCAGCGTCAGGGCGGGAAAGGCCCGTCCGGGATGTGCGTGGTGATCGGAATGGCGCGGTGCGTTCAGCATCAGGGCAGACGAGTACCAATGCGGGCTGTTCCAACTATGGCGGTCGCCCACAGGCTCTGGCTTGCCATTCTGACCGATCGCGCGCGTAAGACCGTAGTGCTGCACGTAGTCCGACAGCAAAAGCTGGACCTGCGCCAGCCCGGCGACGCAAATGTAGGCCGCAGCACCCTGCCAGCCGCCCAAGGCGATGGCGATCCCCAGCATTAGCGCGGCCCCGCCCAGATAAAGCAGGTAGGGGTTGTGCAGGATGCCCCGGTCGACCCGTGACAGGCGCGCGGCCTCTGCTGTGTAACCTGCCACGAAGGATCCGCGCCATGCACGGGCAGCGTAGCGATAGAACCCTTCGCCTTGCCGGGCCGAATTCGGGTCCTGCGCGGTTGCCACGTGCCGGTGATGCACCAACACGTGCGCCGACGTGTGATGCCCGAAGGCCAGCGAAATATAGACCCACATGCCCAGGCGATGCAGAATCCGGCCAGATTTGTGGATGAGTTCGTGCGCATTGGCGTTGCTGACCTGCCCAAAGTAGAGCCCCGCCGCATACCAGACGCCAACCTTACCAAGCAATGACAGCTGCGGCTGTGCCAGGCCCCAGACCACAGCCCCCAGCAACGCAAAATGCGCCAGCGCCAGAATGACAGACAGGGCGTTGGCGACAGGAAATTCCTGATCGGGCAGCGCGGGCGAGGTGCGGCGGACCAGATGGTCCAACCCGGCGACAAGTGCTGTCATGACGGCCAAGGCCGTCAGCACCCAGACACCGCCCCAAACGGCAGCGGCGGCAATCACCGGGATCGGAAAAAGGGTGGCAAAGGCAAAGAAATACATAACGGGTCCGGCACGATTTCGCAGGGTCTAGCACGAAGTTTGCGCGCGGTCAGCCCAGTCCTGTTGCGGCTAATGGACCGGACGCGCGCATCTTTGCTTTGCCATGTCGCTTTTGCGATTTCCGTGCCCGGTCTGCGCGGCTATTGTCTGCGCAGAAGTGAAAGGGATGTTATGGCGCTGGATGAACGCAAGGGTGTCTGGAAATCGGGCAAAGGCAAGGGGCGGCATACGCCCAAAGGCCGTCAGTTGGATGATGCCGCCTGGGATGAGGTGCGCGCTTTGCTGGGTGACACACCACGTGACCGCGACATGCTCATCGAGTTTTTGCATCTTATTCAAGATACCTATGGCTGCCTGTCTGCCGCGCATCTGCGCGCCTTGGCGGAAGAAATGCGCCTGGGACAGGCAGAGGTTTACGAGGTCGCGTCGTTCTATGCCCACTTTGATGTGGTCAAAGAAGGCGAGTCCAAGCCGCCTGCGCTGACTATCCGGGTCTGCGACAGTCTGTCGTGCGAGCTGGCAGGGGCGCAGCAACTGAAGGCCGCCTTGGAAGACGGGTTGGACGCCTCAGAGGTGCGCGTGCTGCGCGCGCCATGCATGGGGCGTTGCGACACTGCACCGGTGCTGGAACTGGGCCATGCGCATATCGACCACGCCACGCCCGAAAAGGTGAAAGCGGCAATCGCCGCTGGCGAAACGCACGCACATATTCCGGATTATCAAGGGCTTGCGGCCTACAGGTCCGAAGGTGGCTATGCCAAGTTGGCAGAACTGAAGGACGGTGGCGATTGGGAAGCCGTGCAGGACACGGTGTTGTCGTCTGGCCTGCGTGGTCTGGGCGGGGCCGGGTTCCCGTCAGGCAAGAAATGGGGCTTTGTCCGTGCCAACCCCGGCCCGCGTTATATGGCCGTGAACGGGGACGAGGGCGAGCCCGGCACATTCAAGGACCGCTATTATCTTGAACGGGTGCCGCATCTGTTCCTTGAGGGGATGTTGATTGCCGCATGGGCGGTGGAGGCTGATAAGGTCTTTATCTACATGCGCGACGAATATCCTGCCGTGCTGACGATTTTGGCGCGCGAGATCAAGGGCTTGGAAGATGCGGGCCTCGTGGAACCGGGCTATATCGATCTGCGTCGCGGGGCCGGGGCCTATATCTGCGGCGAAGAAAGCGCGATGATCGAGAGCATCGAAGGCAAGCGTGGATTGCCACGTCACCGCCCGCCGTTTGTGGCGCAGGTCGGTATCTTTGGGCAGCCGACTTTGGTCCATAATGTCGAAACGCTGCATTGGGTCGCGCGCATCCTGCGCGAGGGGCCGGAGGTTCTGTCAGGCACCGAAAAGAATGGGCGTAAGGGCTTGCGGTCCTATTCCGTCTCGGGCCGCGTCGCCAATCCCGGCGTGCACCTGCTGCCTGCGGGGTCAACCATCATGGATGTGATCGCGGCCGCCGGTGGCATGGCGGAGGGGCATAATTTCAAGGCCTATCAGCCGGGTGGTCCGTCCTCTGGCCTGTTGCCTGCATCGATCAATGATGTGCCGCTGGATTTTGACACGCTGCAACCGCTTGGCACCTTCATTGGCTCTGCCGCTGTGGTGGTGCTGTCGGATCAAGATAGCGCCAAGGCCGCGGCCCTGAACATGCTGCGGTTCTTTGAAGACGAAAGCTGTGGCCAGTGCACGCCGTGCCGCGTGGGCTGTGAAAAAGCGGTCAAACTGATGGAAAAAGACAGCTGGGATCAGGACCTGCTGGACGAGCTTTGCACCGCGATGACCGATGCTTCGATCTGTGGGCTGGGGCAGGCCGCGCCAAACCCGATCAAGCTGGTGATGGAGCATTTCCCGGACGAGGTATGAAGGAGGCGCTGAACCTGTCAGCGTTTCCTTTGGATGCGCCAAAAAGTGCCATTTATCAGGCGCTTGTAGCGCGATGTCGCGCAGAGATGGCGGCGGATGGCCTGTTCAATCTGGATGGGTTCTTGCGGCCCGAGGTGGCACAGGCCGAGGCAGAGGCGCATACGCCGCTGATGGATACCGCGTCGTTTAACCACAAACGGCGGCACAATGTCTATTTCAAGAAAGACGTGCCCGGTCTGGCCCCGGATCACCCGGCCTTGCAGGAGTTCGAGACCTCGAACAACACGCTTTGCAATGATCAGCTGCGTGGGTCGGTGGTTGAGCAGATCTACCATTGGGCACCATTGCGCAGGTTTCTGGCAGGGGTGATGGGCAAACCGGCGCTATACCCGATGGATGATCCTTTGGCGGCGTTCAACGTGATGCGCTATCAGGCCGGGCAGGCGCTGAACTGGCACTTTGACCGGTCCGAGTTTACCGTGACGCTTTTGCTGCAAGCCCCTGAAAGCGGGGGGGAATTTGAATATCGCACGGATTTGCGCACGGCGGATGACCCCAATTATGACGGTGTTGCGCGGCTTTTGGCGGGGGATGATCCCGACATGCAGCGCATGAACGTGATCCCCGGAACATTGAACGTTTTTCGCGGGGTAAACACGCCGCATCGGGTGACCCCGGTGCAGGGCGCGCGGGCGCGGATGATTGCGGTGCTGACCTATTATGAACGCCCCGGCGCACGGTTTTCTCAGGCCGAACAGCTTGGGTTTTATGGTCGCACGGCCTGACGGGCTTTCAAATCGCGGCATTCGGCATTAGGTCATTTGCAACAAGGTTGTGAAGGCCCGCGCATGTCGTTTTTCAAAAAGCTCAAGGACCGGATGTTTCGGTCATCCTCGAAAATTGATGAGGGTCTGGACGCGATCGTCAGTGATGGCGGCGTAGAGGACGTGATCGAGGCGGATGTTGCGGCAGACGCTGAAGCCGTCCGCGCGCAAGAGGCCGAGGCGGCCCGTGTCGCGGAAGAGGCGCGGTTGGCCGAAGAGGCACGGTTGGCTGAGGAAGCGCGGTTGGCCGAGGAGGCGCGGTTGGCGGAAGAGGCGCGTCTGGCGGAAGAAGCGCGTCTGGCTGAAGAAGCGCGTGCTGCCGAAGCGGCCCGCGTAGCGGACGCCGCCCGTCAGGCCGAAGAGACGCGCCAAGCCGAGATGGCTGCAGCCGCCGCCGCTGCCAAGGCCGAAGCAGAGGCCGCTGCCGAAGCCGCGCGACTGGCCGCAGAACAACAACGCGCCGCTGACGCCGCAGAAGAGAAGCGGCTTGCCGCCGAAGCGGAAGCTGCCCGGCAGGCCGCCGAGGAGGCCGAAGCCGCGCAACGCGCACTGGAGGCCGCGCAAAGGCAGCAAGCCGAAGGGGCTGAGGCCGCGCGGCAAGCCGCTGCCGCAGAAGAACGACGCCGCGCCGAGGCGGCACACCAGGCCGCAGAGCAGGCCGCGCAAGACGCCGAGGCCGCGCGCAAGGCCGCGGCAGAGCGCCGCGCCGAAGAGGCCGAAGCGGCGCGTTTGGCCGCCGAAGAAAAGGCACGCCTTGCGGCAGAGGAAGACGCGCGGCTGGCAGCAATGGTTGAGCCGGACCCGATGTCTGACGAGGATATCGACGCGCTCGCCGAAGAGATCGAAGCCCAGGTCGAGGCCGCGGCAGAGGCGGCCAGCGCGCCCCCGATCAGAGAGGCCGTCGTCGCGCCGATGACACGGCTTGAACCCTCGCCACTGGACGAGCCGTCGGAGGAACCCGTTGAAAAGAAGGGCCTTTTGGGGCGCCTGTTTGGTCGCGAACAAAAGACCGTTGTCCGCCGCACGCTGGATGACGACATGCTCGAACAGCTTGAAGAGTTGCTGATCACGGCAGATATGGGCGTGGATACGGCGCTGCGGGTGACCGCCAATATGGCCGAGGGACGCTTGGGCAAAAAACTGTCGGTGGACGAAATCAAAACGCTTTTGGCGAATGAGGTCAGCCGCATCATGGACCCCGTCGCGCGGCCCATGCCGCTTTACGCCCACAAACCGCAGGTGGTGCTGGTGGTCGGTGTCAACGGGTCGGGCAAAACCACGACCATCGGCAAGCTGGCCAGCCAGTTCAAAGCCGCGGGCAAATCGGTGGTGATTGCGGCGGGCGATACGTTCCGCGCGGCTGCAGTCGAGCAATTGCAGGTCTGGGGCGACCGCGCAGGGGTTCCGGTGCTGACCGCGCCCGAAGGGTCGGACCCGGCCTCGCTCGCCTTTGATGCGATGACCCAGGCCCAGGCCGACGGCGCGGATTTGCTGATGATCGACACTGCCGGGCGGCTGCAAAACCGCGCCGATCTGATGGAGGAATTGTCCAAGATCGTCCGGGTGATCCGCAAGAAAGACCCCGATGCGCCGCATAACACGCTGCTGGTGCTGGATGCCACGACAGGCCAGAATGCCCTGCAACAAGTCAAGGTTTTTCAAGAACTTGCGGATGTGTCCGGCCTTGTGATGACCAAGCTCGATGGGACCGCAAAGGGCGGTGTGCTGGTGGCGCTGGCCGACAAGTTTGGCCTGCCCATTCATGCCATCGGCGTAGGCGAACAGATCGACGATCTGGCCCCGTTCGACCCAGAGGACTTTGCCAACGCGCTGGTCGGGCGCGACGTCTGATGCGCTGGTGGCTTGGCGCGGCTCTGGCGGTTTTGCTGGCCAGTCAAGCGGGCGCCCAATCCGCGCCACCACAATGTCAGGCATTTTGGGACCGTTTTGTCGGCGATCTGTCCGAGCTGCGCCGCACTGCAGGGCGTGGCGGCGCTGTTGCTGCGGGGACCATTCTGGACCGTGGTTGGCGCGTCTCCGATGACCGCGACGGCTGGTGCCGGGTGACGGCCACGCGCGATCTTCGCGATTTACCTTTTTCATCAATACGTTGGCAGGCGGATGGTGTGACGCGATATCTGATGGGCGAAGGTTTTCCATCCCGGATCAGGATTGCGGTCGATGATGTGATGCTGGATGGCCGCGTGGGCAAGCGGCCCTTTGATTTGAGCATCGGGTTAAGCCGCGAAGACGGCGATCCGGCGTTGCGGTTGGATGCACTTTATCTGCTGACAACCGAAGGACGGGGGATGCAGGTGACAGGCACGCTGGGTGGTGCCTATTTTGACACCCGCGCCAGTGCAGCACTCAGCCTTGGCAGCCTGCGGTTGCATCGCGTCACGGCGCGGGTTGACGACGTCTGGGCGATCTTGGACGCATTTGATCTGGACGGTGGGTCCGTGAAACGGGACGCGACCCACTTTCTGCGCGGATTGCGCGATGGGTTGAGCGAAGCGCAATTTGACGCGCAATCCTTTGAATCCGCAAGGTATTTCATGGGCGTGCTGCCCAATGCCAAAGGGGTTCTGACGGTCACGCTCAGCTCTGAGCAAGGGCTAGGACTGTTGCAATACGCGATGGCCGCGAATGCGTTCGAGGCGCAGGATAAATCATTCGCCGATGTGGTGTCAGTGGCTTTGCATGGCGCTGCAGTCACGGTTGATTGGGCGGCTGCGGCCCGATGAGCGATTGGATCGTCGCGATTGCGGGCACGCCGGATGGGGCGCGGCTGGCGACGATTTTGGCGCTGATCTCGGCTGTGGCCCATGCCGCATTTGGCGCGTTGCAGAAGGGGCGGCATGACCCGTGGCTGACCCGCGGGGCGATTGACGGCTGGCTTGTGGTGATCTCGGCGCCGGTGGCGCTGTTTGCGGTGCCCTGGCCCTCGGGGGATGTGGCGTGGATCCTGGCGGGCGCGCTGGTGATCCATTTTGGCTACAAGCTGACGATGGCGCTGGCCTATGAGAGAGCCGCCTATACGGTGGTTTATCCAGTGGTGCGCGGGACCGGGCCATTGGTGACGGTGCTGGCCGCCAGCGTGATCTTTCAGGAACATTTCACCGTGCAACAATGGTTGGGCGTGGCGTGTCTGTCGGGGGGCATCCTGCTTTTGGCAGTGCGCAATTTGACCGAAGAGGTGCTGGACCCAAGCGCGGTGCGGATCGGGTTGTTCTGGGCCGTATTGGGCGGGGTTCTGGTGGCGATTTATACGACCTATGATGCCTACGGCATCCGCCAAGCCGCTGATCCGTTTACGTTTTTGGCTTGGTTCTTCTTTATCACCGCGCTGGATTTTCCGCTGCTTGCCGCATGGCGGTACCGGCGAATGGAAGCCGCGCCTGACCTTGGCCCGCTGTTGTGGCGGGGGTTATTTGGGGCGCTAATCGCTTGGGTCAGTTTTGGCGGTGTGATGCTGGCGACACGGTTGGACAAAGTCGGCGAGGCGGCGGTGTTGCGCGAAACATCCACGGTGTTTGCGGCCTTGATCGGCTGGCTGTTTCTGGGCGAGAAAGTCGGACCGCGCCGCACCTTTCTGATGGCACTGGTTGCACTGGGCGCTGTGATCGTGGAAACGGGGGGCTGAGGGAGAACCACATGGCCGAAAAAAAGATCAATCCGATCCTGCGTCAAGTCCTTGAACTGGGGCCTACGATCTTGTTTTTCCTGATCTATTTGCGGATCAAGGACAACACCTACACGCTGGGTGGAACTGAATACACCGGGTTCATCGTGGCGACACTGATCTTTGTGCCGATTTTGCTGGTGGCGATGGCGATCCTTTGGGCGCTGACCCGGACGCTGAGCCGGATGCAGATTTTCACCGCCTTCATGGTGATTTTCTTTGGTGGTTTGACCGCGTGGTTCAACGACGAGCGGTTCTTCAAGATGAAGACGAGCATCGTCTACGGCTTTTTTGCAGTCGTTCTGGGGATCGGGTTGATGCGCGGCAGGAGCTATCTTCAGTGGATTATGGGTGAGTTTTTGCCCATGAAATCAGAAGGTTGGATGATTTTTACGCGCCGCGTCGCCCTTATGTTCCTCGCACTTGCGGTCGCTAACGAGTTGATTTGGCGCACGCAAAGCACAGAGCTTTGGGTGAAGCTTGAAACCTTTGCGTTCCCGGCTGTGTTGTTCGTCTTCCTGTGGGCTCAGATCGTTTTGCTGCAACGCTATCTGATCGAACCGGAAAAACAGCCCGAAACCTAGCGCATTTCCATCAGACCGACGGAACTGAACCGGGACGCGGAAGAACTGCGTTTGGCATAGCGCAGCGCGTCGACCTGCCGGATCGTCAGCATGGGGCGGAACATTACACCGACCCGATCCTTGGCGACCCAGCGCACAACGGACATGATCTGGTCACCGCCCGCTTGCAGCATGACCTTGTCACCAGGGGACAGGTCATCAAGCCCCTTGATCTGCGCGCCGTGTTCATTGACGTCAAGAACCTTGCCCGGCAGTACACCAAACGGCGTCTTTGCCTGCACCGGGAAAGAGGTGGGATAACGGTGGCGTCTGTACTGTTGCATCATATTTACCCTTGTTTCGTCATGAAATAGCAGGATCGGGTAAACAGGCGGTGAACGCCGAAGCGCTCAAAATGGTTAAAATCCGATGCGGCTTGACGCACGGGCGAGGGCGGCGTATGCGATTGCCCGTGGCGATTTGTTACCGGATTGCGGGCCACGTTAAACATGCCGCTAAAAGGGTCAGGGCGTAACCCCGATACCTGTGACCGGTGTCGGGGTTTTGTTTTGGCGAAAGGGGCCGAGAATGACACAGTGGAACAAGCGCACAAAGGCCGTTCATGGCGGCGTTCGACGGAGCCAGTATAATGAAGTCTCGGAAGCGATTTTCCTAACCCAGGGCTTTGTTTACGATACGGCCGAGGCTGCCGAAGCCCGGTTCCTGAAGGCCGGCGAAGACGAGTTCATCTATGCCCGTTACGGCAATCCTACGGTGGCAATGTTCGAGGACCGGATCGCCGCGTTGGAAGGGGCCGAGGACGGGTTCGCCTGCGCCTCTGGTATGGCGGCGGTCAATGGCGCGCTGACCGCGATGTTGCAGGCCGGTGACCACGTGGTCAGCAGCCGCGCGTTGTTTGGATCCTGTCTTTATATCCTCGAAGAGGTGTTAACCCGTTTCGGGGTTGAGGTGACGTTTGTGGATGGCACCGACCTTGATCAGTGGGCCAGCGCGATTCGTGGAGACACCAAGGCGATTTTCTTTGAAAGCATGTCGAACCCAACCTTGCAGGTGATTGATATCGCGGCGGTGTCCAAGCTGGCCCATGCGGTGGGGGCAAAGGTGATTGTGGACAACGTTTTTGCGACACCTGTCTTTTCGGATGCGATCGCGCAAGGTGCTGATGTTGTTGTCTATTCTGCGACAAAACATATTGACGGGCAGGGCCGGGCGTTGGGCGGGATCATTCTTGGGACGCAAGAATTCATCCGCGGAACGGTTGAGCCCTATATGAAGCACACCGGCGGGGCGATGTCGCCGTTCAGCGCCTGGCTGATGCTTAAGGGTTTGGAGACATTGGATTTACGGGTGCGAGAGCAGGCGCGCAGTGCCGCCGCTCTGGCCGCTGCGCTTCAGGGCCATGCGGGTCTTTCGCAGGTGATCTATCCCGGCCTGAAAGATCACCCGCAGCACGATCTGGCGATGGCGCAGATGGGCGCCGGGGGCACGGTTCTGTCGATTGACTGCGGCAGTCAGGCGCGGGCGTTCGAGATGCTCAACGCGTTGGAAATCATATTGATTTCCAATAACCTGGGCGACGCCAAATCCATCGCAACCCATCCGGCGACCACCACGCATCAACGCCTGCCAGACGCCCAAAAGGCCGCGCTGGGGATCACACCGGGATTGGTGCGTGTGTCGGTGGGGTTGGAGGACCCGGCGGACCTTTTGGCGGATTTGCAGCAAGCATTGGGCTGAAACGCCAAACGAATCAATGCGTTAACCGATGTCCGGGTCAAAGGTTAACGCATGCACAAACCATGCACATCGCGGCAACATCGCGGGCTGCTTATGTTCGCCACAGAGGCCTTTAACGGGGCGCTCGCGGCTTTAAGGGCGCTGCGCGTCAGGTCAAATGAAAGGTTCTGTTAACCCGCAGCGCCGGTCGGTTTGGCGGCGCTAAGGGTCGGCCCGGCCGCTTGCCTTGCTCCGGCCAAATGGGCAAGGTGGGATGCGGCGCAGACGGGGGGCCACTTGATATGTCTGATCCACGGGCAGAGTTGTCACGTATCTATTGGGAAAACGTTGGAAAACGTGAAGGAATGCCCCATATCGGGGATGCGGATGTGCCGGAGGGGGCCCCATCGATGAATGTTCATTCCCAAGATTTTGATCGTGAACCCAGCCGGGACGAGGCAGAAGCGGCGCTTGCGCTGTTGCGTCGCTGGGCGGGCGAGGTCAGCGCCGAAGAAGTGGCAACACTGGACCCGCTGGTCAGCCGCTTGATCCCTGGCCAGGAGGTCAGCAATTACCCCGCTTTGGCCCGCGCATACCCTGATGCCTTTGAGGTGGATGAGGCTTATCGCGCCACCATGCCGGATTTGCAGAATGGGCCGTCGAGCCTGATCAAAGGGGCCAAGCAGCAGATCCAGCATGTGGGGATCAGCAATTTCCGTCTGCCGATCCGGTTTCACACCCGTGACAACGGTGATCTGACGCTGGAAACCAGCGTGACCGGCACGGTGTCGCTGGAGGCCGAAAAGAAGGGCATCAACATGTCCCGGATCATGCGGACGTTCTACAAACATGCCGAGCAGACGTTCAGCTTTGACGTGATCGAACGGGCGCTGGATGCCTATAAGTCCGACCTTGAAAGCTTTGACGCCCGCATTCAGATGCGGTTTTCCTTTCCGATGAAGGTGCAAAGCCTGCGGTCGGGGCTGGAGGGGTATCAATACTACGATATCGCGCTGGAGCTGATCGAGCAGGCGGGCGTGCGCAAGAAGATCGTGCATCTCGATTACGTCTATTCCAGCACTTGTCCCTGTTCGCTTGAGCTGAGCGAACATGCGCGGCAGTTCCGGGGGCAATTGGCCACACCGCATAGCCAGCGGTCGGTGGCGCGGATTTCGGTGCTGCTGGAAGAGGGGCAGGACACGCTGTGGTTCGAGGACCTGATTGACCGCGCCCGCACAGCCGTGCCGACAGAGACCCAAGTGATGGTCAAGCGCGAGGATGAGCAGGCCTTTGCCGAATTGAACGCGGCGAACCCGATCTTTGTGGAAGATGCGGCCCGGCTGTTCACCGAGCAACTGCAGATTGATCCCCGGATCAGCGATTTCCGCGTGATCGCCAGCCATCAGGAAAGCCTGCATTCCCATGATGCGGTCAGCGTGCTGACGGAAGGGCCGACCTTTGCCGCAAACTCGCTTGATCCCAAGCTGTTTGCGAGCCTGTTCCACGTGGGGTGATCAGGTGGCGCGTACCGGGTTGATGTCGGGCCGTTGTTTGAGCGGATGTCCGGTATGAGCCCAAAGTGCTTTCCAGACTTGAAGTGACCAAAGTCTGCTTTACTGAGAGGGCGCTTTGCCAGTTTCATTAAGGTTTTCTTCTGGATTGGAGCGAACGTTAGCAACAAGGTTCGCGACAATTCCCTTAAGTTGTAGGAGGTCGACACCTGCTACGATCCGGTACCCACGGACGAACAGTGCGTCGACCTCTGATTTGGTTGACGCAAAGGGGCCTCCAAGCGGCATCCCGGCGCGCTTTGCTGCTCTTTCGATCTTATCAACGGCTTCTAGGACCTTGGGATGTTGAAATTGACCAGAGACGCCAAGCGTCGTGGACAAATCGAAGAGTGCAACAACTGCCATATCAACCCCTTCTGTGGCGAAAATTGCGTCGATGTTTTCTACCGCTTCCGGGGTCTCTATCAACAAACAACAAACAGTTTTATCGCCATACTCCGGCAAGTATTCGGGCACTGATGTACCCCACCGCGAATGCGCGACGAATGCACCCCAACCACGAACACCCTCGGGCGGATAACGCATTGTAGCCACGCAATGAGCGGCCTCTTCCGGCGTTCGGACCAGTGGAAACACAATACCCTCTGCTCCGAGATCGAGGGCAAGTTTTACGTTTGCAGGGTTGTGATCAATGACCCGTACCAATGGTGCGCAATCGGTGCCCTGAGTGGCAGCAATCATGGCATGTAACGTTTCTGGGTTTGTTGCGGCGTGCTCCTGATCAATGATCATGCTGTCGATGCCGGTGGAGGCGAGAGCTTGGGTAACGGTGGCGGACGGGATGACACAAAGTTCCGAACATATCTTGTAAGTCGGGTTTGCAAGCTTTTCCTTAAGTTTCATTTCCAAGCTCCTTTTTGTATTGCCTAGGCTTGTGTACGAGGATCGGATGTCTCCACCTAACGAAATTGCATGGACACAAGTTTTCCATGCGAGACCATGGGACTAAGAGACCGTCTTGCCGATGCTCGCGATGAAAGGTTTAGTTGGAGAAGTTAGACTGCGACGTTCCAAAGTCAGTATTTGTTTGGAAGCAGTCATTAGCGCAAATGCAGAGAAGGTCGGCTTTGTCCCGCAAAGCCGCCCTTGCTGAAACTTGAATCGAAGGATTGGTTCTGTTCCAAAGCGGCCCATCACCAACCGCCGCGACGCCCAAGACCTTTTCAAAAGGTCTTGCCAAAATCCTTTCCAAGGATTTTGCGCCACGCATAGCGTGCCGAATTGCACCCAAGATGCGCGGGCGAAAAACACTTGGCCAAGCGCGTAGAAATCTATTAGCGCATTTGGCATGGCTTATGATTATGACAAACTTTATGCGGAAACGCCGGATGCGCTGGGCGCGCCGACGCAGGTTTTTGTGGACTTCTTTGCGTCATTTACGCCCCAAAGCGCGCGGGTGTTGGACGTCGGCTGCGGGCAGGGACGGGATGCGTTGTTCATCGCGCGGTTGGGCCACAGCGTGGTGGGCGTGGACTTGGCCGCGCATGGTATCCGCGATCTGAACGCGGCGGCACAGGCGGAGGGGTTGGACGTTACAGGTGTGGTGGCCGACATCACCGGTTATGCGCCGCAGGGCGACTTTGACGTCGTTCTGATTGACCGCACCTTGCACATGCTTGCCGCGCCGGAGGCGCAAAAGGTGCTGTCGCGGCTTTTGGATCACGTCGCACCGGCGGGCTGGGTGTTGATCGCCGATGAGCCATCCAACATGGCGGGCTACAAACGTGTCATCGCAGCGCATGGGGGTGTTTGGGTGACTGATTTGGCCAAGCGTGGCACTCTTTTCGTGCGGCGGACGTAAGCGGTCTTCACTTCTTTTCCAGCTTTCGCCCTCCTGCAATGAGGGCGGCGTTCATTCTTGAGTCGGCTGTCACGTATTGGCTTTTTGCGATTTTCCACCGGCCGTTCCGTCGGCGGAGCAGACTGTGAATCATCATCTCTTCGCTGAGGCGATAGTCTTGATAGAGATGCTGCGAAATCGAGGTGCACCGCACAGTGTCTGGGGCCTCAAAAACGGCTGACAGGGTGTGCCGCTTGAAGTCGATCACACCTTTGGTTTGGATGATGCGACACATTTCGTCATAGACATGCATCAGGTCGGCAACCGTCTGCAGATTGCGGACGCCGTCAATGGTGTCGATCACTTGTGGCAGTATGAAGCGGGCGGCATACCCGGTGCGGTCACGCTCAAAATAGGCGCGCCGGGTGATGTCCAGCAGATAGTCCGAGACCGCAACGGGGCAGTCGAAGTGCGGATCTGGAACCGGGATAGCGGGCATCTATGTCTCTGGTTACGCGACGTGGCGGACATCGAAACAGGTTTCGAAAGGTTTTGCGACTGTTTTGTTGACTTGAACGATCCCCGTCGACACTGCAGGTGCGGGCAGGGTGGTGACATCGCTTGACACCTCAGGTCCCATTCGCCACCGATAGCCCATGATTGACCTGCGTCCGATTGGATATGTGATTGGCCTGTTGGTCGCGGCCCTGGGCCTGACCATGCTGGCGCCGTTGGTGGCAGACCTGTGGGTCGGCAACGGCCATTGGCCGGTCTTTGCGGAATCCGCAATTGTCACGGTGCTGACCGGGGCGGTACTGGCCGGGGCCTGCGCCAACGGGGTCAGCGCAGGGCTAAGCCTGCGGCAGACCTTTCTTCTGACCACGCTGGTCTGGCTGACGCTGCCGCTTTTTGGCGCGATTCCGTTTGTGCTGGGCGCCACCAATGCCGATTTCACGGACGCGTTCTTTGAGGCGATGTCGGGGCTGACCACCACTGGATCAACGGTGTTCAGCGGGCTTGAGGCGTTGCCTGAGGGGCTCAAACTGTGGCGCGGCATTCTGCAATGGCTGGGCGGTGTGGGCATCATTGTCGTGGCGATGGTGTTTCTGCCAGAGCTGCGCGTGGGTGGGATGCAGATCTTCCGGTCCGAGGCCTTTGACACCATGGGCAAGATTTTGCCCCGCGCGGGTGAGATCGCCACCCGGATTTCGGTGATCTATGTGGCGCTGACGCTGGCCTGTGCGCTGGCCTATACCGCTTTTGGCATGTTGCCCTTTGACGCGATGGTCCATGCGATGACCACGGTTGCGACTGGGGGCATGGCCAACAGCGATGCCTCTTTCGGGTTCTATGGGGCCGGGGTGCATTACACGGCGGTCTTTTTCATGCTGATGGCGGCACTGCCCTTTGTCCGCTACGTGCAACTGCTGGCCGGCACAGCACAACCAATGCTGCGCGACAGCCAAATCCGCGGCTTTTTCTACGTGATCTTCACGGTTGTCCTGCTGCAAAGTTCCTGGCTTTGGGGCCGCGACGGGGTGATGACAGAGGTGGCGTTCCGCGAGGCGCTGTTCAACGTGACCTCGATCACCACGGGCACCGGTTACGCCAATGCCGATTACATGACATGGGGGACGTTCCCGGTGGTGGTGTTTTTCTTCATCGGACTGATCGGCGGCTGCGCGGGGTCGACGGCCTGTTCGGTTAAGGTGTTCCGGTATCAGCTGCTGTTTGCCTCGATCAAATCCCAAATCCGCCAGATCCACAGCCCGCACGGCATCTTTGCCCCGCGCTATCAGGGCAAGACCGTGACAGAGGACGTGCTGAACTCTGTCATGGCGTTTTTCGTGGCTTTCGTTTTGTCGATTGGCATCCTGTCGGTGCTGCTGGGCTTTACCGGACTTGATTTCATCACGAGCGTGTCGGGTGCGGCGACTGCGCTGGCGAATGTGGGGCCGGGCCTTGGCACGATCATCGGGCCCGCGGGCAACTTTGCGGCCCTGCCGGACAGCGCCAAGTGGCTGCTGGCGATGGGGATGTTTGTGGGCCGATTGGAAATCATGGTGGTGCTGGTGGTGATCAGCCGCAAATTCTGGAGGGATTGATGCAACGACCGCTGGGCGCGCAGATATCGCACATGCTGAAAGACCGCGGGGTCGAGGTGATCTTTGGCATTCCGGGCGTACACAATCAGGAAATGTATCGCGGCATCGAAGAGGCGGGGCTGACCCATGTGCTGGCGCGGCACGAGCAGGGGGCGGGGTTCATGGCCGATGGCTATGCCCGCGCAACGGGGCGTCCGGGCGTGGCCTATGTGATCACCGGGCCGGGGCTGTGCAATATCATGACGCCGATGGGGCAGGCCTATTCCGACAGCGTGCCGATGCTGGTGATTTCCAGTTGTTTGGATGAGACTTCGGCGACGCGCGGGCAGTTGCACCAGATGAAGGATCAGGAAGGGGCTGCACGCACGGTCTGCGACTGGTCCGAAACCGCGCGCACGCCACAGGCCGCCTATGCCCTGATTGACCGAGCGCTGACAGAGTTTCGTCATGGCAGGGCCAGACCCAAGCACATTCAGGTGCCGATCGCGGTGTTGGAAGCCATGGCCGATCCGTTTCCCGGGACGCAGCCGATGGGCTTTGTGACCGCTCCTGAATTTGCCGCATCGGATTTTGAAGCCGTTTTGAATGCTGAGCGCCCGCTGTTCATCTTTGGAGGCGGGGCCAGGGCCTGCGGCTATGTGGCCAAGGACGTCTTGAAGGCGCTGAATGCAGCCGCCTTTGACACCTATGCGGGGCGCGGTGTATCGACAGGTTCAGCGCTTAGCTTTGGGGCCTATCTGGCCCGTCCGGGATCACGCGATGTTATCGCGCAAGCCGATGTGGTGGTCCTGGTGGGAACAGAGCTCGCTGAAACCGACCTCTGGCGAGAGGACGCGGGGATCACGGGCACATGCCTTTCTGTCAACATCGATGCCAGCGGTTTTCACCCGCAGGCCATGCGCCATGTTCATGGCGATGCGTTTGACTACCTGACCCAACTGCTAAGTGCGGCGGCGCAGCACCGACCCAAGGGGCAATGGCTTGCAAAGGACATCGCCGCGCAAAAACGCCGTTGGCGCACCGAAGTCGAGACCGAACGGCCGGGACTCGGGCCAGTGATCAAAGCCCTGCGCGCGGCGCTGCATGACAGGGTCATGATTTATTCCGACATGACCCAGATCGCCTATGCGGCCAAGGAAATCTGGCCCATGAAACATCCCGGTTTCTGGCATCACCCAACCGGGTTTGGCACGCTTGGCTATGCCTTGCCTGCGGCCATCGGCGGTGCAATCGCGCGCCGCGGCAGAGGCCGCAACGATCCGTTGAACCCGGTCCTTGCCATCGCGGGGGACTATGGCTTTCAATACACGCTGCAGGAACTTGCGGTGGCTGTGGAACTGGAGCTGACCCTGCCGATCATCCTGTGGGACAACGGCAAACTGGGTGAAATCGAAGACAGCATGGTCCGCGCCCAGATCGCGCCGCATGCGGTTGTGCAAAAGAACCCTGACTTCGTGAAACTGGCGGAGGCCTATGGCGCGGCAGCCGCGCGCCCGAAATCCGTGGAAGAACTCGCGTCCGCGGTTGACAAGGCATTCTACGCCACGCGGCCAACGCTGATCCATGTGCAAAACGACATTGCAATCTGAAGGCACAGACCAGAGTGCTACCGGCCAAGGCGTGCTTTCTTTTGTGTGGCAATATGCGGGCGGGTCGCCATTTGACGCGCCATTGGTTCAAGCGTCAATGGCGACGGGGGCTAGCCCCCCGGTCGGTCGGCCCATGCCCCGCATGGGTCGAAATGGGGGTGCAGGCGCATCACCGCCACCGGGTGACGGGTGCTGGCGCAATATTGCCACCGGGTGACGGCCGCAACTTTGCAAGCAAAGCCGCTTACCCGCACGCGTCAGGTCGCTGCGCGACGCAGACGAGCTAACCCGCACGCGTCAGGTCGCGGTGCGACCTGACGTTACCAACAGCTCACCAGCACGGTTTGGTCTGCGGCGCGCAGGGTTAGGGTTTCGGGGGGCATAAAGGCGACCGTGTCGGTGGTGTCCACGGCGATGCCCGCCCCGGTCAAGGACGCCACGATCTGATCGGCATCAACAGAAAAGCTGACCTCGGGCGGCAGCACTTGCCCGCTATTGCTGCTGCGCGGCAGCAACATACCAAGGATAGCGCCGCCGTTGTCAAAGACCGGGCCACCGGCGTCGCCGGGTTGGGCGGTCAGGGCCAGACGCTTGACCTCTTCTTCGCCATTCAGGCCCCTTAGGTCGGCAAGCCGGCCAAAGGTCAGCGAAGGTGTCACCAGCACGCCGCCATAGGGGTATCCCGCGACGGCCACTTCGGACTGCAAACGCGGCACGCCGGTTTGGAAGGCAGCCACGGCAATCGGCGCCAGACGTGTGGTGGGGCGCAGCACGGCCAGCCCCAGCGCGTCGTCGCGGTGCGCCACCTCTGCATCGGTGTCGGTGTCGATGGTCAGCCGCTCGCAGCTGTCGATGGCTTCGGTCGTGGTCAGCACGCTGCCGGTGCCGTCAATGAAAAAGCCAGAGCGTGACAGGCGCGGTTTGCGCACTTGCAGACCGGCAACAAGGTCCGTGGCCTGATCTTCGTCGGGCGCCGCAATTGCGGGGTCGAGCACGCCGTTGATCCGGTCAAAGCTTGCCTTCATTTCGTCCCGGATGCGGCCAAAGCGTTCGTCATCGCCCGCAGGCCAGACCAACATATAACCCTTGATCCGGTCGTTGCGCAGATTGACGTAAGTATAGGACACCAGATCGCGGCCTTGGGCGTTGATTTCAAACTCGCGGTTGCGGCGCACGCGCTCGCCCTCGGTCGGTACGACCTCTAGCGTTTGCAGAATCTCGTAAAGTCCGAACATGCGGTTCTGATCGCCGGGCTGGCTAATCAAGAGCACCTGCGCGGGGATGTCGCCTTTGGCATCATAGCGCGCGAATGGCGGTTCATATTCGGCAAAGGCCACCACGCCGGTGGGCAGCGCGATCTCAATGCCCGCCACATCATCGCGCACCAGTTGCAGGTTCATCCCGTCCAGCACCGCGTTGTAGGCGCCGATCAGTTCTGCCCGCTGCGCGGTGGTCAGGATGCCGGTGGCCTCTTGGTTGTTGGCGATTTGCCAGCTTTCCATCGCCCCGCGCGTGCCGCGTCCGTATGATCCGTCAATCGCGCCCTGATAGTGCCCCGCCCATTTCAGCGCCACTTGCAGCAGCTCTTTTTCAGGCCGGGTCATCAACGCCTCTGAGGCGCGGGCCTGACGCGGGGTTTCATCTGGGATGGCGATCGGGGTCGGTTCCGGCAGGGGTTCAGCGACCACGGGGTCGGTCACCTCTGTCGCGCCGGGCAGGGGTTGGGCTGTGGTTTCAGCGCCGACGCCCACGGGCCAGAACTGCTGCTGAAAGTTGTTGCCAAAGGCGATAAAGCTGTCCGCCGGGATCAACCGCTGCCCGCGCAGGGACCGCAGAAGCGCGTCCGCGTCATCGGGCGCATAGGGGCCCAGCACGATCCCGTACCAGCCAGAGCCCAGATAGAACCCCGCCACGTTATCAAGTGCGGCGGCATAGGCCCGCACGCGGTCCTGCGCGGCGGTCAGGGTCGGTTGTGCCTCGACCTGGACCCAGACCGGGCTTTGGGCGGTGGCGGCTACAGCCCACCAGATCACAAAAAACGCGTAACGAATTGACTTCAACATTTCAGTTCCAGAATCCCCTTGCCGCTGGCAGCGCGGCGTTTGGCGGGCAAACTAGCAAAAAAGCAATGGGTTGCAGCACAAATCGTCGTGTGGCCTGTCCTTTTAGGGGGGCTGTGCTCATTGACCCTCAATCCGCGCGGGCCTATTGAACGCGGGACCAAGGAATGAGGGCGAGATGGCCGAGACACCACGCAGTTTTCAGGGAATTATCCTGGCTTTGCAGTCTTATTGGGCGCGTCAGGGCTGTGCCGTGTTGCAGCCCTATGACATGGAGGTGGGCGCTGGCACGTTCCACCCGGCCACAACCCTGCGCGCGCTGGGCAGCAATGCCTGGTCGGCGGCCTATGTGCAGCCGTCGCGCCGGCCGACGGATGGGCGCTATGGCGAGAACCCGAACCGGTTGCAGCACTACTATCAGTATCAGGTGATCATCAAACCCAGCCCACCGGATTTGCAGGCGCTTTATCTGGGATCGCTTGAGGCGATCGGGATTGACGCCAGCCTGCACGATATCCGCTTTGTGGAAGACGATTGGGAAAGCCCGACGCTGGGCGCCTGGGGGCTGGGCTGGGAAGTTTGGTGCGACGGTATGGAAGTCAGCCAGTTCACCTATTTCCAGCAGGTGGGCGGCCACGATTGCCATCCCGTCAGCGGAGAGCTGACCTATGGGTTGGAACGGCTGGCGATGTATATTCTGAACGTGGATCACGTGATGGATATGCCGTTCAATGACCCGCAAAGCCCGATCCCGCTGACCTATGGCGATGTCTTCAAGCAGACCGAGGAAGAATACGCGCGCTGGAACTTTGATGTGGCTGACACCGACACATTGTTGCAGCACTTCAAGGATGCAGAGGCCGAATGCGCCCGCATTCTGGCAGAGCCCGCCGTCGACCCCAAGACCGGCAAGACCATCGTGATGGCGCATCCCGCTTACGATCAGGCAATCAAGGCCAGCCATGTGTTCAACTTGCTGGACGCGCGCGGCGTGATCTCCGTGACCGAACGGCAGGCCTATATCGGGCGGGTGCGCGCGCTGGCCAAGGCCTGTGCCGATGCCTTTGTCACCACGCCCGCCGGGGGTGCCGCTGCGTGAGCCTTGCCCGCACCTTTGCCCATCACTGGCGCAATGTGACCGGCCAGAAGGCCGCGGCACAGCGTGCAGCACAGGACGCCTTTGCAGTGGCCTGCGCGGGGTTGGGCGCGGGCGATCTGGCGATTGATCTGGGTGCGAACCGAGGGATTTTCACCCAAAAGCTGGCTGAAACCGGCGCGGATGTGGTGGCGTTTGAGCCGGACCCGCATGCCTTTGCAGCGTTGCGTGCAGCGGTGGGGGAGTCTGGGAACGTAACGTGTCTGAATGCTGCCGCTGCGGCCAAAGCGGGCACCATGACGCTATACCGGACGGCGGATTTTGACCGCGACCCGGACCGGCATTCGACGTCGTCGTCCTTGGTGGCGGAGAAGCGCAATGTGACGGCAGAGGCGGGAATTTCGGTCGAAGTTGTTGATTTCGTGGCCTTTCTGGAGGGGCGGGACCGTGACGTCGCGGTGATCAAGATGGACATTGAGGGCGCAGAGGTTGATCTGATGGAGGCGCTGCTGGACCATCCGGTGGCAGCACGGATAACCCAGATCTTTGTCGAGACCCATGAGCGCGCGATCCCCTCGCTGGCGGACCGGACTGCTGCGTTGAAGGCGCGGACCAAGGGGCGGACCCGACCTGCTGTGAACTGGGACTGGCACTGATGCTGGGGCGGATTATCATAGGATTGTTGCTGATGAGTGCACTGATTGCGGGCGTCGCGATGTACTACTTTCAGGTCTATGCCTTTTATGACGAGGTCTCGGCCGAAGTTGAAAATGTGCAAATGACCAATGTGGTGACCGGGCAAGCCGAACCGATTGTGTTCGAAAACTTCAAGGGTATCGACAGCGACAGCAGCCCTTTGCGCTATCGCGCCTGTTTCGATGTGGTCGGATCGCTGGCGATGATGACCGAAACCTATGTGGTTCTGGAGGCGGCGACGCCGCTGGTCGCACCGGGCTGGTTTGACTGCTTTGACGCCGACCAGATCGGCGCTGATCTTGAAGCCGGGATCGCGCTACCGTTTTTGGGGCAGGAAAACGTGACCTACGGCATTGACCGGATTGTCGCCGTCTACCCCGATGGCCGGGCTTTTGCCTGGCACGAGATTAACCGCTGCGGCGAGGTCGTCTTTGACGGTGATCCCGTGCCCGCAGATTGCCCCACACCACCCGAAGGGTTGAGATAATGCCTGATCTTCTGATCGAACTCTTTTCCGAAGAAATTCCCGCGCGGATGCAGGGCAAGGCCAGTGCGGACCTCCAAAAGCTGGTGACCGATGGTCTGGTCGAGGCCGGGTTGACCTATGCCGGGGCTGCCGCCTTTGCCACGCCGCGCCGTTTGGCGCTGTCGGTTGAGGGGCTGACGGAGGCGTCAAAACCCGTGCGCGAAGAGCGCAAAGGGCCAAAGGTGGGCGCGCCAGAGCAGGCGGTGAACGGCTTTGCCCGTGGTGCGGGTGTCGAGGTCAGCGCGCTGGAAGTGCGGGCGGACAAGAAGGGCGAGGTTTATTTCGCAGTGATCGAGCGGCCGGGGCGCGACGCGGCAGAGATTGTGGCAGAGGTGCTGGAAGGGGTCGTGCGGAACTTCCCCTGGCCCAAGTCGATGCGTTGGGGCGCGGGCAGCCTGAAATGGGTGCGACCGCTGCATTCGATCATCTGCTTGCTAAGTGACGAGGGCGGGGCAAGCGTTGTGCCGCTGGAGATCGACGGAATCAAGGCCGGGGCGGAAACGCAGGGCCACCGTTTTCTGTCGCAGGGCAGCTTTGCCGTCACCGGGTTTGAGGATTACGAGGCCAAGCTGAAGCGCGCGTATGTCTATTTGCGGCCAGAAGAACGCGCCGAGATGATCTGGCACGAGGCCACAAATCAGGCCTTTGCCCAAGGGCTTGAGGTGGTCGAGGATCGCGGGCTGCTGGCCGAGGTTGCGGGGCTGGTGGAATGGCCGGTGGTGCTGTTGGGCAAGATTGCCGATGACTTTCTGGACCTGCCGCCAGAGGTTTTGCAGACGTCGATGAAGGAGCACCAGAAGTTCTTTTCGGTGAAGGACAAGACGGGCCGGATCGTGCAGTTTGTGACCGTCGCCAATACCGAGACGGCGGATGGTGGGGCGACGATCCTGAAGGGCAATCAGAAGGTTCTGTTTGCGCGGTTGTCGGATGCAAAGTTCTTTTGGGAGAATGACTTGCGCGTGGCTCGCGCGGGGATGGACCCGTGGCTGGATGCGCTTGGCAATGTGACGTTCCACAACAAGCTGGGCTCGCAGAAGGACCGGGTGGAACGGATCACGGCACTGGCCCGTGAGCTGGCCCCGGTGGTGGGTGCTGATGCGGATGAGGCGGCAGAGGCGGCCCGGATCGCCAAGGCCGATCTTTCGTCCGAGATGGTGTTTGAGTTCCCCGAATTGCAGGGGCTGATGGGGCGATATTATGCGGAAGCGGCGGGCTCGTCGCTTGCTGTCGCGCGCTCCTCGCAAGAACATTACGCGCCGTTGGGGCCGTCTGATGACGTGCCGACCGCGCCGGTGTCGGTTGCCGTGGCGCTGGCTGATAAGCTGGACACGCTGACCGGGTTTTGGGCGATTGATGAGAAACCGACGGGGTCGAAGGACCCGTTTGCGTTAAGGCGGGCTGCGCTGGGTGTTATTCGGTTGGTGTTGGAGAATGGGCTGACAGTGCCGCTGGCGGGAATTTTCGACGAAAATTCGTGGGCGCAGGATTTGCTGTCTTTCTTCCATGATCGCCTGAAGGTTTACCTCCGCGACCAAGGCGTGCGGCACGATGTGATTGACGCCTGCATTGCGATGCCGGGGAATGATGATCTGACCTTGCTGGTGAAGCGGGCGAAGGCCTTGCAGGCGACGCTGGAAACCGATGATGGCGAGAACCTCATTCAGGGGTTCAAGCGCGCCAATAACATTCTGTCTCAGGCCGAGGACAAGGATGGGGTGTCGTACGAATACGGGGCCGATCCGAAATTTGCGGAGCATGACGCTGAACGGGCGCTGTTTACGGCACTGGATGAGGCGGACCGGGTGATCAAACCGGCAATGGAGGCTGAGGATTTTGGCACCGCGATGGCCGCAATGGCAGAGCTGCGCGCACCGATTGATGCCTTCTTTGAAGCGGTGCAGGTCAATGCCGACAACGACATCGTCCGGCGCAATCGTTTGAACCTGCTGAGCCGTATTCGGAGCACCTGTTTGGCTGTGGCGGATTTGACGCTGATCAATGGTTAACACTCCCTTGTCGCTTTAGGTTTACACAAGGCTGTCCATGCGCCTATGCTGCGCGTGAAAAAGGATCGCCGCAGTGCAGCAACCGACGACATTTCAAGATGTGACGCTGATCACCAACACCGCGCCCATGTCACCGGCTGTGCATGGTGGGCGGGCGAAGTGTTTGCAGCGGCTGGTGCGGCTGGACATGCCGGTGCCGACGACAGTCGCGCTGAGTTTTGATGCCGTGAACCGCATCGCCAAGGGGCAAATGCCTGATATGGCGCAGGTTCTGGCACCCTTTGGGGATGCGCCGCTACTGTCGGTCCGGCCCAGTAGTCAGGACCCCGATTGGGGCGGGCCGGGGGCGATCCTGAACATCGGGATGAACGATGCGCGTCTGAACCAGATGAAGGCAGAGGTGGGCGGAGCTGCGGCCTTTGCGCTTTATCTGCGGTTTGTGCAGTCTTATGCGACCCATGTGGCCCGGCTGGACCCTGAGGCGTTCGATTTCCCGCATTTGAGCGGCGAACACGCGCTGATGGCGGCGCTGGAAGCCTACGAGGAAGAGGCCGACGCAGCATTCCCGCAGGATGTGGCGGTGCAGTTGGCCGAGGTCTTGCGGTCGATGGCACGGGCCTGGGATGGCACAACGGCGCGGCTGCTGCGCGAGGCCAAGGGCGCACCGGCGGATGCGGGGCTGGGCCTTGTGGTGCAGGCGATGGCACTGGGCGTCGGGCGCGGCGAATGCGGGTCCGGTTTGATCCAATATGTCGATGGAGAGACCGGCGCGCCGCAGGTCACGGGCCGCTATCTGAGCCAAAGCCAGGGGCGCGACGCGCTGAGCAATGCGGAGGGTGCATTCTACCTGACGACAGACCCGCGCGGGCCATCGCTGGAAGAGGCCTGCCCGGACGCTTTTGCCAAACTGCTGGCCTATGGCGATGTCTGCAGGCTGCGCCTGCGTGAAGAGATGCAGGTGGAATTCACCATTGAAAACGGGGCCTTATCGGTGCTGGACGCGGTGCGCGTGCAGCGGTCCAGCCGGGCCTCGGTGCGGATTGCGGTGGCATTGGCCGCCGACGGGGTGATCCCCAAGGACGAGGCCGTCATGCGCGTGCCAGCGGGGGCGCTGTCAGAAATGTTGCACCGGCAGGTGGACCCGGCGGCCACACGCGATGTGTTGGCGACGGGCATTGCTGCCAGCCCGGGTGCTGCCACGGGCCGGATCGTGCTGACCGCCGATGACGCGCAGGCCAGTGCGGCGCGCAGCGAGCCGTGTGTGCTGGTGCGGCGCGAAACCACGCCGGAGGATATCCGCGGGATGCACGCGGCCCAAGCGGTGCTGACCATGCGCGGCGGCGTGACCAGCCATGCGGCTGTGATTGGCCGGGGGCTGGGTCTGCCCTGCGTCGTTGGCGCCTCTGACCTTGTGATTGATCGCAAGAAGGGCCGGGTGGTGACCCCTGACGGCCGTGTTTTTGCCGCGGGCGAGGTGATTACAGTGGACGGCACCACCGGCGATGTTTTGGCCGGTGCGCCCGATATGCTGGAGGCGGCGCTGGACGAGGCGTTTCAGACGCTTCTGTCCTGGGCCGATGAGTGCCGCGACATCGGGGTGCGGGCCAATGCCGACACACCTGCGGATGCGCAGACCGCCCAGAACTTCAAAGCCGAGGGGATCGGTCTGTGCCGGACGGAACATATGTTCTTTGAAGGGGACCGGCTGGGTGTGATGCGCGAGATGATCTTTGCAGAAACGCCGGAAGATCGCCGCGTGGTGCTGGACCGGTTGCTGCCGATGCAGCGGGCCGATTTCAAGGCGCTGTTCGGGATCATGGCCGGGCGTCCGGTGACGATCCGGCTGTTTGACATGCCGCTGCATGAATTCCTGCCCTACGACAAAGCCGGGCAGCGCGAATTGGCCGAACAACTGGCGTTGCCGGTGCCCAAGGTGACCGAGCGGGTCGAGGCGCTGAGCGAATACAACCCGATGCTGGGGATGCGCGGCGTGCGGCAGGGTGTGTCGGTGCCAGAGATCTATGAGATGCAGGCGCGCGCGATTTTTGAGGCCACAGCCGAGATGGCGGCCGAGGGAATCACTGTGGTGCCCGAAATCATGATTCCATTGATCAGCGCGATGCGCGAAGTGGAACTGGTCAAGGGCCGTGCTGACGCGATTGCCGCGGCTGTGCAGGCCGAGTTGAAGCAAAGCTTTGACTACAAGCTGGGTGTGATGGTCGAGACCCCACGCGCGGCGCTGCGGGCCGAGGATATCGCGCAGCATGCAGAGTTTTTGTCTTTTGGGACCAATGACTTGACCCAGATGACTTATGGGTTGAGCCGCGATGACGCGAGCCGCTTTATGAGCGCCTATGTGCAGCAGGGTGTCTATGAAGAAGACCCGTTCCACACCCTTGATCTGGACGGTGTCGGAGAGCTGTTGGCGATTGGTGCAGCACGCGGTCGGAAGGGTCGCCCGGAGGTGGTTTTGTCAATTTGTGGCGAACATGGTGGGTCACGGTCGGCCATCGCGTTTTGCCGCGAACAGGGGTTTGACTATGTCAGCTGCTCGCCATTCCGGGTTCCGCTTGCGCGACTTTCCGCCGCGCAGCTTGCCATTGAGGCACGGAGCTTTCCCAAGATATAGAGTGAAGATCGCCTGCTAACCCACTATAGGCGTTTATTATCCCGGAACTGTCGCAGTATTGTTTCCATCCCGGAAACAGCGCCAGCGGGTGGGTGGACCTAAGCGTAAAGATTCCGTAAAGAGCCGCTGCTAGCGCGGAGCTTACCGCGTTTGGGTTGGGGTGATGTGATGCGTTTTTCAAGCATTGGGACGAAGGCTGCGCTGTGTGCAGCTGCGATTTTTGCAAATGTGACGGCGGTCTCTGCCGAAGATCTTCTGGCGAGCCGCCTTGGTGCGTTGCTGGGCCAAGAGCGACAATCGATTGCCGTTGTCCCCGATGCGCGATTGAACGCGCTGACCACGTTGCCCTCTGCCGAGGACCGCGGGATCACCACGTCGCCTGCCACGATTTCCTATGACAATGCGTTCTTGTCCTCGATGTCGGCGCCGAGCGGCGGTGCCGAATGGCGTTGCATGGCCGAGGCGCTGTATCATGAGGCGCGCGGCGAAAGCACCAAGGGTCTGTTCGCCGTGGGCGAGGTCATCATGAACCGCGTGGATAGCGCCGCCTATCCCAACAGCATTTGTGGCGTGGTGCATCAGGGCACGGGGCGCAAGTATGCTTGCCAGTTCACATGGACTTGCGATGGCCGCTCAGACGCGATCAACAACCGCAGCGCGTTCAACCGCGTGGGCAAAGTGGCAAAGCTGTTGATGGATGGCGCGCCGCGCGAATTGACCGCCGGGGCCACACATTACCACACCACTGCCGTCAGCCCGTCCTGGGCACGGCGTTTCCCGCAGACAGCGAAGTATGGTGTGCATATCTTCTACCGTCAGCCGACCCGCAGCGCGTCTAACTAGGTCGCCTTTGCCGCCTGCGCCGTCGTGACCTGCCTTGCAGTGGGCGGGGCGGGGCAATATGCCGGTCCCGAATAACCGGGGGACCCTGATGAGCGACGAAATCCGGCAGGCCTTTGCCCATCCATCTGAACGGGCCGAGGCGAGTGCGACCACCCCGTGCGACCGCATTTCGCTGCGTGATTACGTGGTTGAGGTTGAGATCGGTGCGTTTCAGCAGGAGCGCGGGCATTTGCAGCGGGTGCGGTTCAACGTGGTGGTCGAGGTCAGCCCGCTGACCGGGCCGATTGATGACGATGTGGACCGGATCCTGTCGTATGACCGGGTGACTGAGGCGATTGGCCACGAGTTGGGCGCGGAGCGGATCAATCTGCTTGAGACATTGGCGGCGCGGGTGGCGGAACGCATCTTGCTTGAACCGCAAGCGGTGCGGGTGTTTGTGCGGATCGAAAAGCTGGATCGCGGGCCGTTCTCACTGGGGGTGGAAATCGTGCGCAGCCGCGATGGGGCTGCCCCCGCTGGGCAGGCCCATGAAGAGGCGCCGCATCCGCGTGTGCTGTATCTGTCCAATGCCGCAATTGCCGCCAGCGATGTAGTGGCGCGGATCACGGCTGCTGTCGCGCGCGGTGCGCCGGTGATTATTTGTGTCGGTGCCGCAGAGGTGGCCGCACCCAAGGCGAGCCATCCGCTGGCGCAGCGCCGCATTGATCTGCTGGCGATAGAGCAGAACGCCTGGGTGCTGGCCGCGCGCGACCCGCGTTGTCAGGTGGTGGGCACCCGGACAGAGCTGGATTGGGCGATGAAGAACGGCCAGATCTGCATCTGGGCACCCAGCAAGATCGTGCTGGACGCGGTTGATGGCCCCAGCGCCAGCCCACGCGATGCCGCCGCGTTGGCGGATTGGTTTGCCACTGAAATGCAGGCGGTGGAGCTGGTCATGGTGGGCGAGGGCGCAGCGGAGGCGGCGCAATGATTGCCGGTGTGTCGCTGGATCGCCCGCAGGTCATGGGCATTCTGAACGTCACACCCGATAGCTTTTCCGACGGGGGGGATCATCTGGCCGTTGATGACGCTGTGAAGGCGGCGCTGCGGATGCAGGCCGAGGGCGCTGCGTTTATTGATATTGGCGGCGAAAGCACGCGGCCCGGGGCAGCAGAGGTGCCCGAGGATGCAGAGATTGCACGAGTTGTGCCGGTGATAAAAGCGCTGCGGGCGCAGAGCGAGGTGGCGATTTCAATTGATACCCGCAAAGCGGCAGTGGCGGCGGCGGCGCTGGAAGCCGGGGCCACTTTTGTCAATGATGTCAGTGCCTTTCGCTTTGATCCTGATCTGGCAAGTGTGGTGGCCAAGGCGGGTGTGCCGGTTTGTCTGATGCATTCGATTGGCACGCCAGAGACGATGCAGGATCAGGCGGCTTACGGCGATGTGGTGCAAGAGGTTTATGACCATCTGGCGGAGCGGATTGCCGTCGCCGAGGCGGCAGGCATTGCGCGCGCACAGATCGTGGTGGACCCCGGCATCGGGTTTGGCAAAACCCTGGCGCATAACCTTGCGCTGATCAAAGGGCTGCACCGGTTTCAGGCGCTGGGCTGTCCGGTTCTGCTGGGAGCCTCGCGCAAGCGGTTCATTGGCACCATCAGTGGCACAGAGGCGGCCAAGGACCGGTTGGGCGGATCGCTTGCTGTGGCGCTTGAAGGGGTCAGACAGGGGGTGCAAATCCTGCGGGTTCACGATACCTTTGCCACCAAGCAGGCGATTGATCTGCAACTGGCGATGCAAGGAACGTGGGGCGATGGGCAAGGCATTATTCGGAACTGACGGGGTACGCGGCAAGGCCAATACATGGCCGATGACGCCGGAACTGGCGCTCAAGATCGGGGCAGCTGCGGGCCGCTATTTCCGCAATGACGGCAGCAATGGTCATCGGGTGGTGATCGGCAAGGACACGCGGCTGTCGGGCTATATGTTCGAAAACGCGCTGACGGCGGGGCTGACCAGCACCGGCATGAATGTCTTTCTGCTGGGGCCGATCCCGACGCCTGCGGTCGGCATGCTGACCACAAGCCTGCGCGCAGATGTGGGCATCATGATCAGCGCGAGCCACAATCCGCACCATGACAACGGCATCAAGTTCTTTGGACCGGATGGGTTCAAACTGTCGGATGCGGCAGAGGCCGAGATCGAGGGGCTGGTCGCGGGTGAGATTGCGCTGGCGCAGGCGGAAAACATTGGTCGCGCCAAGCGGATTGATGACGGGCGGTTCCGCTATGCCGAGCGGGTGAAATCGACGGTGCCTGCGGGCATGCGGCTGGATGGATTAAAGGTGGTGATCGATTGCGCCAATGGGGCGGCCTACAAAGTCGCACCAGAGGTGTTATGGGAATTGGGGGCGACTGTGATCCCGGTGGGTGTTGCCCCCAATGGGGTGAACATCAACGCAGGCTGCGGATCCACGGCAACACAGACCGCCGCCGAGACGATTTTGGCCCATGGCGCGGATGTGGGGATTTGTCTGGATGGCGATGCCGACCGGGTGATGATCCTTGATGAGACCGGGCAAGTGGCTGACGGCGATCAGATCATGGCGCTGATGGCGACCCGTTGGGCCGCAGAAGAGCGGTTGGCAGGCGGGGCGCTGGTGGCGACGGTGATGTCGAACCTTGGGCTGGAGCGTTATCTTGAGGCGCAGGGCCTGCGGCTGGAGCGCACGGGCGTCGGCGACCGTTACGTGGTGGAACGGATGCGTGCAGGTGGCTTTAACCTGGGCGGAGAGCAGTCCGGCCATATCGTGATGACCGATTATGCCACCACCGGTGATGGGCTGTTGGCGGGGTTGCAGTTTCTGGTGGCGATGATCCAGACCGGGCAAAAGGCCAGCGCGCTGAGCCGCAGTTTCGAGACCGTGCCGCAGTTGTTGAAGAACGTCCGGTTCGGGGCAGAGGCCGCACCCTTGGAGGCAGAGGCCGTGCGCGCGGCGATTGCGGATGCGGAGGCCAAGCTGGCGGGCAAGGGGCGGTTGTTGATCCGCAAATCCGGCACCGAACCGCTTGTGCGGGTGATGGCAGAATGCGAGGATCCTGTGTTGCTGGAAGCGGTGGTTGACGGGATCGTGGCCGAGGTTGAGGCCGCGGCCTGAGGTCATTGCGCGGCTGCGCCGCACGACATTTTTCGTGTCCCGAGGGGTGGTGGCAGTGTGACAGGCCCCGGCGGCGGTGCGTGTGGCAGGTGTTGCATGGGGGCCAGCCCCCGTCCGCTAGGCGGACTCCCCCGGCATATTTTCATTCAAAAGAAAGGGGCAAAGAGCCGTTTGAGGCTGGGCCATTGGCTGATCGCCAGCCCGGTGAGGATCAGGGCGAGGGCGGCGAAGAACCGCAGGGGAAGGACTTCGTTCAGGATCAGCACGCCAAAGAGGACCGACCAGAGCGGGACCTGGTAGTTGACCAATGTCATGAAGACCGATCCCGCGCTGCGGATCACGGCGACCCGCAAAAGTGCCGCCAGTGCGGTAGGGACCAGCCCGAGGAACAGGATCGCGAGCGTGCTGCGCGGGTCGGCAAGGGTGGGCACGCCTTCGACCAGCAGCATCGCGGGGATCAGGTAGGCGATGCCGACACAAAGCCCGATGGTGGCCAGCGCAATGCTGTCAATCGGCGGGCAGCGGCGGGTCAGGATCGAAGAGACCGCGTAAGATAGCGAGGCGGTGATACAGGCCAGTTGCCCCAAGGAAGCCGTGCTTTGCCCCATGTCCAGCACGCCGGGGCCGATGAGGGTGACGGCCCCGACAAAGCCCAGAAGAACACCGGCGGTTTTGCGGGCTGAGAGCGGTTCATCCGAGAAGACATGCGCCAGCGGCAGCACAAAAAGCGGAAGGGCGGCCATGGAGATGCCAGCAAAGGCAGAGGCCACGTGTTGCTGACCCCAACTGAGCAGCGCGAAAGGCAGGGCGGTGTTGAGCGTGCCGATCACCAGCAGATAGAGCGTCAGGCGCGGGGTCCAGGACGGCCAAGGGCGGTCGAGAGAGCGCATCAGCGCCAGCAGGACCAGAGCACCGAGCGTGGTGCGCGCGCAGGCCACGGTCAGTGGGCCATAGCCACGCAGGGCCAGTGTCACCACCATGAAGGTGCCACCCCAGATCAGGCCGAGGGCGAAGATCGAGAGCCAGTTTGCAGGGGTGGGATGCGGTGTCATGGGGCCAGCGGTTGGGGTGGTGTGCCCCTTGCTAGCCCGGGCGCGGCGCGTGCGCCAGCGGAAGGCCGATTATTTCAGCAGCTGGACAGCGGTGGCGGGCTGGGTGATGGCCTGCAGGTCTTGCGCGCCGTCGAGGGTTAGCAGGCCAAGTCCGGGCAGCATGGCGCTGCCCCCGATGGTGGCAGTCAGCGTCGGTGTCTGCTGTGGGATCAGATCGTCAAGGGCGGCGATCTGTGGGGCGGGCACGGCCAGAGAGGGGCCTGACGTGTCATCGGTCAGGTTGCTGGCGCTCAGCGGCGCTGCAAAAAGGCAGAGTGCGAGTGGCAGAGAAAAACGCAGCATGTGGTCACCTTTGGTTCGATCTGAGTGAACTTTGCCGGGGCAATGCGGCAGGAGCATGGCCGCAAGGGTGCAAGACTTTGCCGATTTGATGCGGGGGGGCGGTCAGCGCCCGGCGCAGGAGACGGCGAGGCTGACCAGGGCCAATGTGGCAACGACCGCCAGGATCACGTCGCCGTGGCCTTGGCGGCGCGTGCTTGGGGTCGCTGGTGGGGCAGGTTGATCGCGCACCTGGCGCGCGGGGCCATAGCGCAGGGTTGTTGAGGTCGGTGCAAAACCTGCGGAGGCGAAAAGCCGGGCCGAGCTGTCATTTCCGAACCAGACGGTCGCGGTGAGGTTGTCCCAGTCGTTCGTATCAGCCAAGGCTTTGGCGTGATCGACAAGCGCACGGGCGATGCCTTGGCCACGCAGGTCAGGTTGCACGTGAATGTCGTCGATATTGATAAAGGCGGGCGTGCTGCCATCGGGCAGGGTCAGCGGGCTGAGCGCGATGTAGCCGGCGTACCGGTTGTCGAGGTAGGCCGCAAAGATGCTTGGGCTTTCTTCAAGCGGTTGGCCGTCATGGTCCTGAAACGACTGGGCAAGGCCAGGGATCACGAGGGATTCCAGATCACCGGTGCTGAAAGCAAAGGGTTGGCGGGCGCGGTGCGCTTCCCACGTGGCGCGCAGGGCGGTCTGGATTTGTGGGAGAAGTGACGCGGGCGCGGGGCGGATTTCAAGATTGGACATCTGGCCCCCGGTGGTGTGCTGGCCCCGCAAGGGCGGGACCAGCCATGTGTGAGATCAAAGATCAGTTCTTGGATTTGTCGACCATTTTGCCATCAGAGATCCAAGGCATCATGCCACGGAGCTTTTCACCGACCTGTTCAATCTGGTGTTCGTCGTTGATCCGGCGGGTCGCCTTGAAGAAGGGCTGGCCCACGGCGTTTTCCTGCATGAAGTCACGCACGAATTTGCCGGTTTGGATGTCGGTCAGAATGTCCTTCATCCGCTTCTTGGTCTCGGCGTAAGGCAGCACGCGCGGGCCAGAGACGTATTCGCCGTATTCTGCGGTGTTGGAGATCGAGTAGTTCATGTTGGCGATACCGCCTTCATAGATCAGGTCCACGATCAGCTTGGTTTCGTGCAGGCACTCGAAATAGGCCATTTCGGGCTCGTAGCCTGCTTCCACGAGGGTTTCAAAGCCCATGCGGATCAGTTCAACGATACCGCCGCAAAGCACGGCCTGTTCACCAAAGAGGTCGGTTTCGCATTCCTGACGGAAGTTGGTTTCGATGATGCCGGAGCGGCCGCCGCCGATGGCGGAGCAATAGGACAGGCCGATTTCCAGCGCCTTGCCGGATGCGTCGGTGTCAACGGCCACAAGGCAGGGGACGCCGCCGCCTTTGGTGTATTCGCCGCGCACGGTGTGGCCGGGGCCTTTGGGGGCCATCATGATGACGTCGACACCGTCTTTTGGCTCGATCAGGCCGAAGTGGACGTTCAGGCCGTGGGCAAAGGCGATGGCCGAGCCGGGCTTGATGTTGTCGTGGACGTATTTCTTGTATGTTTCGGCCTGAAGTTCGTCGGGCATGGTGAACATGATGACGTCACACCAGGCGGCGGCTTCTGCGATACCCATGACCTGCAGGCCTTCGCCTTCGGCTTTGGCTTGCGAAGGGGAGCCTTCGCGCAGGGCGACGACAAGGTTCTTGGCGCCGGAGTCGCGCAGGTTAAGGGCGTGGGCGTGACCCTGAGAGCCGTAGCCGAGGATGGCGACTTTCTTGTCCTTGATCAGGTTCACGTCGCAATCGCGGTCGTAGTAAACGCGCATGGTCTTTTCCTTTGGTTATCGTGTCTGGCAGCGCTTATAGGCCCCTTTGGCCGGAAGCGCAGTGTTGGTTGCGCAATTATTTGGGTCGATATGGTAATTGTTATTCGCCAAAAGTCGGGATATTGCGAAATTCATGCTTGATGATGATGACAGACGCATTTTGCGCCGATTGCAGAATGATCCGGCGATGGCCGTGCCAGACTTGGCGGCAGCCACGGGGCTGAGCCCTGCGCGGGTCAGTCGCCGGTTAGAGAAGCTGCGCGCAAGCGGCGTGTTACAAGGCGTGGGTGTGGTGATTGACTGGGCAGCACTTGGCTATGCGGTGGCGGTCAGTCTGCGGATCACGCTGGACAAGACCCAACCGCGCGCCTTCGATGCCTTTTTGGTGGCCGCTCGGGCGGTGCGTGAGGTGGTCGAAATTCAGACCTTTCTGGGCCGGGTCGATGTGCGGCTGTCGCTGATCGCGAAGGATTTGCCGGATTATCAGCGGATATACCGCGAAGAGGTTTTGACCCTGCCACATATCGCGGACATCGAGGCGCTGATGACCGTGGCAAGTGTCAAGGATGACAGGACGTTGCCGATATGACGCTGGATGATCTGGACCGCGATCTGTTGCGGCAATTGGTTGAAAACGCAGAGCAATCGACGCAGCGGTTGGGCCAGAAACTAGGGCTGAGCCAGCCTGCCACTTGGCGGAGGATCAGGCGGCTGCAAGAGGCGGGGGTGATCGCGGGGCGCAGGCTGCGGCTGGACCATGAGGCGCTGGGATTTGGTGTAACGGTGTTTCTGGGGGTGAAACTTGCCACCAAGGGGCGCGTCAGTCTGGAAGACTTTGAGCGGGCAGTGAGCGGTATCGCTGAGGTGCAATCAGTTGAACACGTGCTGGGGCTATATGACTATCGCCTGCGGGTCGTGGCGCGCGATCTGGCCGATTTTGAGAGGGTGTTGCGCCGCCGGATCATGACCTTGCCGGGTGTCGGTGACGTGGAGGCCAATGTGCTGCTGAGCGAAGAACGCCGCCCCGGACCGCTTTGATTTGTTAAAATCTTGTTATGAGTTGTGCGGAAAGAAACCGGGGCAATTAAGATTCTGTTGGGGAAGATTTACGTAAGGTGACTGCGCAACAAAGCAGAGGCCCCCTGATGGAAGTCCGGCAACGCAGTGATCTTTGGAAGTTCGCGATCCTTTTTTCGGCGCTTGAAATGGCGTTTCTGATGATCGTGCAGGTGTTGTACTACCCGCCCGAAATGCACGCCTATATTCTGGCGCGCGAACCGCTGCTGACGCTGATTATCTCTTTGCCTGTATGCCTTTATCTGGGCGGGCAGATGCACGAAAACTACTTGCGCAAGCAAGAGTTGAAAGCGCTGACCGAACGTGACCGGCTGACCCAGGCCGCAACGCGGGACTTCTTTTATGAACGCCTTGCGGCCGAACCGGATGCCTATGGTGTGTCGCTGATGGTGGACATTGATTTCTTTAAGAAAGTCAATGACGTCCACGGACATATGGTCGGTGATGCGGTGATCAAGTCAGTGGCCGAAGTGCTGCGCGCCAATTGCCGCGAGATTGATATTGTCTGCCGGTTTGGCGGCGAGGAATTCGTGATCTTCCTGCACAAGGTCACGCCGGAACAGGGCCGCGATATTGCCGAACGGATGCGCCGGTCTGTGGCTGCAGCCCCGGTGCGGGTGGGCGATTTGACCGTGGCGGTAACCGTGTCCATTGGCGGATCGCTCAAAGACGCCACTGAGGACATCGACGAAGCCATTGGCACAGCAGATGCCGCACTTTATCGCGCAAAGGAAAGCGGTCGGAACCGCACGGTGATGGAGTGGCTGTCACCGCAGGCTGCATGACAGAGGCAGATTAACCCCTTGGGCACCTATCGCGGCTATATGTGCTATAAGAGGGCGTCATGAAGCTGAAAACCAACTCTGATATCCTGGGCTTTTCCATGCTCGCCACAGCGTTTGCCTGCGCTGTGGTTGTCCCTGTGATCATGCTGTTGTACCCGCGCGAAGAATGGCTGTGGGAGTTGTCGTTAAGTTTGCTGCTGACCGTCTCGATTACCATGTCGTTGATGATTTTCATCGGCAAGAAAATTGTGCATATCAATGAATTGTCAGACGAGCTTCAACGACTTGTCGCGCGCGACAGGCTGACGGATGTGGCAACGCGCGACCACTTTTACGCAGTCATGGCCGATGCGCCGGATGCTTATGGTGTCTCATTGATGGTTGATATTGATCACTTCAAGGCGGTCAACGACACACATGGGCATATCGCAGGGGACGCGGTGATCCGCCGAGTGGCGCGCGTGCTGCAATCCTCTGTCGGGCCGCAGGATATGGTTTGCAGGTTCGGGGGTGAAGAGTTCGTGATCTTCTTGCACGAAAGCTCTGTCGAGGCGGCGGCCACCGTGGCCGAAATCATAAGGCAGGCGGTTGCGGCAGAGGTGGTCACCTTTGAAGGTAAGCCATTGACAGTGACGGTGTCGATTGGCGGGTCCTTGCAGGCGCGTTGCGCGGACATTGATGCCGCCATCCGGGATGCGGATGCAGCACTTTACCTGGCAAAAGCGCAGGGTCGCAACGGGGTGGTTTTTCATCGCGATCAGCAAGGGTCCGGGGAGGCCTGGAAAGCGGCAGGTTAGGCAAAGGGTCGCTTTGTGCCCGGCGGCTGGCGCAAGATGAATGCGGTCCGCGACTGGGCCGATAGCTGTTTGCATACCCAAATAGACTTTGCCATCAGCCCGCGCGGAAGGTAGCCAAAGGCAACCCCAGCGCAGGAGGCATGCATGGACGGCACAGCGAAATCCTCGGTTGATCCCGAAGGCCTGATGGAATTCTCGGTGGTATTCACGGACCGGTCGCTCAATCACATGAGTAAGGCCTTTCAAGGTGTGATGACCGACATCTCAGCCATGCTGAAAGAGGTCTACAACGCCGATCACGTGGCCGTTGTGCCTGGTGGCGGCACCTTTGGCATGGAGGCGGTCGCGCGGCAGTTTGGCGCCGGCGCACATACGTTCATCCTGCGCAACGGCTGGTTTTCATACCGCTGGAGCCAGATTTTCGACGCAGGCCAATTTACCGCGCAGACCACGGTGCTGAAGGCGCGGCAGGCGGGCAATGACAGCCGCGCACCGTTCGCGCCTGCCCCCATTGCCGAGGTTGTGGATGCGATCAAGGCGGCGAAACCCGATGTGGTTTTTGCCCCGCACGTTGAAACCAGCGCGGGCATCATTCTGCCGGATGACTATCTGCGCGCGATGGCAGCGGCTGCCCATGAGGTGGGCGCATTGATGGTGCTGGACTGCATCGCCTCGGGCTGTGTCTGGGTCGATATGAAGGATGTGGGCGTTGATGTGCTGATCTCTGCCCCGCAAAAGGGCTGGTCAGCGACGCCCTGTGCGGGACTGGTGATGCTGTCGGACCGCGCGGCGGCGCGCATGCAAGACACCACATCCAACAGCTTTGCCGGAGATCTGAAGAAATGGCACGGGATCATGGCGGCCTATGAAGGCGGTGGCCATGCCTATCATGCGACGATGCCAACGGATGGGCTGCGGGCGTTTCGGGACACGATGATTGAAACGCGGGACTATGGGTTTGACCGGTTGAAAGACGCGCAATGGGCGCTGGGTGACGCGGTGCGCGCGCATTTGGCGGGCATGGGCGTGCGGTCTGTCGCGGCGGAAGGGTTCGGCGCGCCGGGTGTCGTGGTCAGTTATACCGATGACCCGAACATCCAGAACGGCAGCAAGTTTGCGGCCCAAGGCATGCAGATTGCCGCAGGTGTGCCGCTTGCCGTCGATGAGCCAGAGGATTTCCGCACCTTCCGGCTGGGGCTGTTTGGGCTGGATAAGCTTTACGATGTGGACGCGACGCTGGCGCGGTTGCTGCCGGTGGTGGATCAGGTGGTAGGCGGGTAGGGCGGTGCCCGCCCACCCACCCTTTTGGGGGCTTTGCCCCCGTCCGCTGGGCGGACTCCCCCAGGATTATTTTGGCCAGAAGAAGAGTCAGCCCGCGCCGAGGCCAAGTTTCATGAGTTGACGGCGAACGGGCGCTGTGTCGGCCAGCGCGCGAATGCCCCAGGGCCGCAGGTCACGCAAGACCGATGAGCCCGCGATGGAAGCACGGTTGAGCGCGTCGATCCCGGTGACCCGCAGGCGGATGTCGGTATGCCGCGCAGCCTGGTAGGCATCCAGCATGGCAGTATCGCCAAGGGATGCGCGGTGCGCTTCGGCCAGATCCAGCAGGCTGGCGAGGTCGCTGAGCGACATGTTGAGGCCCTGCGCGCCAATCGGCGGCATCACATGCGCAGCCTCTGCCACCAATGCGGTGCGCTGGGCGGTCAGGCGATTGGCGATTTGGCTGATGATCGGCCAGCTGGACCGGCCTGCCACCAGCGCAAGATCGCCCATGACGCCTGCGCTGCGCGCGGTGGCGGCGGCATTGAAGTCGGCGGGTGAAAGGGCAGCGAGGCGCGCAACCTCGGCCCCGCTGTCCATCCAGACGACGGCGGAACAGGGTTGGCCGTTGTGATCGGGGAGCGGCACCAGCGTAAACGGGCCGCCGGTCTGGTGCACCTCGGTCGAGATATTGTCATGCGGGGCCGCGTGGGTCACCGCGAAGGTCAGCGCTTTTTGCCCGTAGCGCGTTGTTTTGACGTCGATCCCGGCGGCGGCGCGCACAGGTGAGCCACGGCCATCGGCGCCGATCACCAGTTTGGCGCGCAGGCTTTGCCCGTCTGTCAGCGTCACGCGCGCCTCTGCCGTGCGGGTCAGCATCCGCGCAAAGCCCGTGCCGGGCCGGAAGTCGACGTTTGGCAGGGCAGAGAGACGCGCGACCATTTCGCGGCGCAACAGCCAGTTGGGCAGGTTCCAGCCAAAAGGTTGGTCCGAGATGTCCGCGGCGTCAAAGTCGCGCACAACCGGCGGCGTGGCAGCGCCATCAACGATGCGCATGATCTGCAAAGGTGCAGCATGGGGGGCGAGCATGTCCCAAAGCCCGGCGCAGTCCAGAAAGGCGCGCGCGGGTTGCAAAAATGCGGTCGTGCGCAAATCAGCCCCGGGCGTATCGGCCTGTGTGACAGGCGGGGCGGGGTCCACAATGACCACATCAAAGCCAGCGGTGCCAAAGGCCGCAGCAGCAGTCAGACCCGCCACACCGCCGCCCGAGATCAGAATGTCGGTTTCCATACCCTGCGACATAGGCGGCTAAAGGCGCGCGGGAAAGGGGGATGTGGCGAATTGCGCCAACGGGAACGGATCGTTAGGGTCGGATCACGTCCGCGCGAAAGGAAGCCTGATGCCCGTGCCACCCCGTCCGCAAAAGGATGCCTATGATCTGATCCTTGAGGCGATCGACAGCCATATCTACACCCCGGGCGACCGGTTGGTGGAAAGCGATCTGGCGGAACGTCTGGGCGTGTCGCGCACGCCGGTGCGCGAAGCATTGCAACGGTTGGAGACCCAAGGGCTGCTGACGCGCGATGGGCGGTCGCTGATTGTGGCGTCACTGGACCATACCCAGATGTCCGAACTTTACGTGGTGCGCGGAGAGTTGGAAGGGTTGGCGGCCCGGCTGGCAGCCCGGCACGCGACGCCCGAAGAGGTAGCCGTGTTGCGTGACATGCTGGAGGCGGACAAGGCGCTCAAGGATGACGCGCAGGCGCTGGCCCGTGCCAATCGGCGGTTTCACAAGCAGATCCATTTGGCGTCACACAACCGGTTTCTGGTCCGGCAATTGGATCTTGTGCATCGGTCCATGGCGCTGTTGGCGACAACGTCGATCTCGGCCGAGGGCCGAGGGGCCGACACGTTGCAAGAGCATGAGGAAATCGTGCGTGCGATTGAAAAAGGCGATGGTGATGCGGCGTATCGCGCGCTGCACGACCATATTTCCAAGGCCTATGTTACCCGTTTGAAGCTGGACGCTGCCAAGGTCGAAGCCGCCGAGTAGTGCCGGGCAAGAGCACGCCGTGGGCGGTCTTGTCCCAATAAAACGGCTTCCACGTCAGTTCCAGCAGACCCTTGTAGGCGGCGATGGTCGCCAGCGGAAAATAGAGCTGCAGGGATAGGGCCCAAAGCCAGAGGCCCCGCTTTCCCGCGCGGCCAAGGGCCACCCATGCAATGGCAAGTGAGACCAGTTCGGTCGCCAGAAAGAGCCCGGCCAGTGTCCAAAGGGCAGGTGCAGGTAGGATCGTGCTAATCGGGTGCGGCAGGCCAAAAGGGATCAGCCAGAAGGACCAGAGCAGGGGGGAAAGCAGAAACTGCGCCAGCGTGCCCGCGAAGAGCACTTGCAGTCCGAAGAACCGCCATGGACCCAGATCGCGCCAGAGGCGGACAGGGTGGCGCATGTGCACGCCGTAAGTGATCGCATAGCCCTTGAGCCAGCGCGAGCGTTGCTTGACCCACGGCCAGAACCGGCCATTCGCCTCTTCCTCGGTCACTGTGTTGACGAATTCGGTCCGGAATCCGTGGCGCGCCAGCCGGATACCAAGATCGGCATCTTCGGTGACATTGTGTGCGTCCCAGGCGCCAAGCCGTTCGAGCGCGTGGCGGCGAAAAAAGAGTGTGGTGCCGCCGAGCGGTACGACCAGCCCCATACGGGCATAGCCGGGCAGGATGACCCGGAACCAGGCGGCGTATTCGATGGTGAAGCAGCGGGTCAGCCAGTTGGCGCGCGGGTTGTAGTAATCAAGCATGCCTTGCAGGCAGGCCACCGCAGGATCGGCATTGGCAAAGTGATGGGCAACGCGGCGCAGTTGATCGGGGGCGGGGGCATCCTCGGCGTCGTAGACGCCGACAATCGACCCATGCGCGAAATCGAGCGCGTAGTTCAGGGCGCGCGGTTTGGTTTTGATTGTGCCGTCCGGCACGGTGATCAGCCGCATCCACGTGAGCAACCGGGCGCGGCCGACAGCGGCGCGTGTGGTGTGATCACTGGCTTCCATCACAAGGCAGACGTCAAGCAATTCGCGTGGATAATCAATCGCTTCCAAGCGGTTGAGAAGGTGATCTGCAATCGCTTTTTCGCGGTAGAGCGGGATCAGCAGGGTGATCACGGGCAGGCGCGCAGGTGTGGCGTCATGCGCGCCGGGGCCTTCGGGCAAGGGCGCGCGGCCCACGATGGCGGCTGCGGCTTTGACGCCGGTTGCGAGTGTGAGCAAGAGCACCGTCAGGGCGGTCAGGATTGTGAAGGTCAGCACTGGGGCGGCAAAGGCGGCCAGCAGCAAGAGGCCGGCGAAAACGATGGCAAGGCGTAGCGCCGCCGGAGCCGCCCAATTGCGGCAACTTTCGGCGTCGGGCACGCGGGTTTCGGCGCGGCGAACGAGTTGCGTGGCGAATTGTGTGCTGATGCAGCGAGTGATTTGATCGGTCGTGGCAAAGGCCATGCGGACGGGACCAAACAGCGCCGTCAGCGAAGCGCGGTGGCGGTCAAAATGCAGCGCCGTGGGCGCCAGCACCACAACGCAGCCGCCCATGCGCCGCCACGGCAACACCCCGTGGCGCAGCGCCAGCGCAGGCCCAAGTTGGGCCACCAGCCGGGGGTCAGGCGGGTCTCGCAGCGGGTCGATCAACTGCGATTTCGTCAAATCGGTCTGCGCCTCGACCAGTGTGCGGCGGGACAATCCATGCTGCGCATAAAGCACGTCATCCAGCTGCAACCCCAGCCGGGTCGCGACATGTTGCGCATCATCGAGCGCATCGGACGACACCGCGCCATCGGACGTCGAAAGGTCAAGACGCAACGTGCTGCGCAGGGGGTGCATCACCTGCGCAGTTGGGTCTGGTGTCAAATGGGGCGTCAGTCGCGTCATCTGGCCCGTCCGGTTGTCCCGAAGACCAAGATGACGGCAGCATCCTTAACGGATGATTAACAAAGCCGCGAAAAGTTTACGCAGCGCGGGCGTCCATGGCCGCTGCGAAACGCTCAAACAGATAGTAGCTGTCTTGCGGCCCCGGCGATGCCTCGGGGTGATATTGCACGCCAAAGACCGGACGGTCCGCCAGACGGATGCCGCAGTTTGACCCGTCAAAGAGCGAGACGTGGCTTTCGACAACGCCGTCGGGCAGGGTTTGGCTGTCAACGGTAAACCCATGATTCATTGACGTAATTTCGACCTTGCCGGTCTCGATGTCCTTGACCGGGTGGTTGGCGCCGTGATGGCCGTGGTTCATCTTGATCGTCTGCGCGCCAAGGGCGAGTGCCAACATCTGGTGACCCAGACAAATGCCAAACACAGGCAGATCGGTTTCAAGCACGCCTTTGATCATCGGCACGGCATAGGTGCCCGTGGCCGCCGGATCGCCCGGCCCATTGGACAAAAAGACGCCATCGGGGTTAAGCGCCAGAACCTCTTCTGCGGTGGCCGTGGCAGGCAGGACGGTCACGTCGCAGCCCGCAGAGGCGAGACAGCGCAGGATGTTGCGCTTGGCACCATAGTCAATCGCCACAACTTTGTGCCGGGCGGCGGTTTGTGGCGCGTAGCCCTCTGGCCAGGCCCAGCGCATTTCATTCCAGTGGTAGGATTGCGCGCAGGTCACTTCCTTCGCCAGATCCAGTCCCTCGAGGCCGGAAAAACCGCGGGCGGCGGCCACAAGCGCATCAATGTCAAAATTGCCGTCCGGGTCATGGGCCAGCGCCACATGCGGCGCGCCCTGCTGGCGGATCGCGCGGGTCAGGCGGCGGGTATCAATACCACCAATGCCGATCCGGCCCCGGCGGGTCAGCCATGTGGTCATTTCCTCGGTCGCGCGCCAGTTCGAAGGTCCAGTTGGATCCCATTTGACGACCATGCCGCAGGCAACGGGGTCTGCGGTTTCGTCGTCTTCGGGGGTCACGCCTGTGTTGCCGATATGGGGAAAAGTGAATGTCACGATCTGGCCCGCATAGGACGGATCGGTCATGATTTCCTGATAGCCGGTCATGGCGGTGTTAAAACAAAGCTCTGCCGTCGTCTGGCCGGTGGCCCCGAAGCCGCGACCATAGAAGATCGTACCATCGGCAAGTGCAAGGCAGGCGGTTGGTTTCGCTGGCATCGCGTGCATCCCCCAGATCGCGCAAAATTGGGCCGTAACTAAGGGCGCAGTCGGCAGGGGTCAAGGGCCAGAACGCCCTTGTTTTTGGCCTGTGCTAACGTCGCGTTGGGGTGCTTGTCAGCCACCGGGTGCGACAGTATGGTGCGCGCTCGCCTGATGCCAGAGACGGGAGTTTTCATGGACATGCGCAGCCGGGTCAATGCGGCCCTGAAAGATGCAATGAAGTCGAAAGAGGCGGACCGTCTGTCCACCCTGCGGCTGATCAACGCCGCGATCAAGGATCGCGAGATCGCGCAACGCGGCACTGACGAGGCCGAGGTGGGCGACGCAGAGGTGCTGTCAATCTTGGGGCGGATGGTCAAGCAGCGTCACGAAAGCGCACGCGCCTACGAAGAGGGCGGGCGGCTGGAGCTGGCCGACAAGGAACGGTCCGAGATCAAGGTGATCGAGGATTTCCTGCCAAAACAGCTGGATTCAGAGGAGGCCGCCGCTGCCGTGGATGCCGCGATTGCCGAGGTTGGCGCCACCAGCATCCGCGATATGGGCAAGGTGATGGGGGTCCTGAAGGCCAAGTTCACCGGTCAGATGGATTTCGGCAAGGTCGGCCCGTTGGTCAAAGACAAATTGGGGTAAACCGCGTCTCGAGAAACGGTCCGGGGGACCGTTTCAGCGGTTTACGGGCGGAGCCCCGGGGGTCTCGGAAACGGTCCGGGGGACCGTTTAAGCGGTTTACGGGTGGGCGTCTCAAGCGCATTTGCAAATTTGTGGCGCGCTAGGGACGCAAAGCGCGTTTGAGGTCGTCATAAAGGGCGAGCCGTTCGCTGGCGTCCAGAAAGCTGCCGATTTCAACCTCGCGGTCGCCGCCGCGCAGGGTGATGTAATTGTCGACCGGGCCGCCCTTGGGGTGCAGATGTACGCTGACCCAATAGCGGTTGGCCTGCCATTCCTGCGCCGGTGCCTTGGGGTTGTGCCGGGTCAAGTAGGCGACATCATCCGTGACGGTCAATTCCTCGAGCACCTCGCCCCTGCGGTAGCTGATGTTGAGCGCGGTCCACAGACCTGCAACCATCAGCGCAAAGAAAGGCAAAAGACCCCAAAGGATAGTTGATCCCAGAACCACGATCAGCGGCAAAGTCACAAGGAGGCAGGTTGCCCCCATGAAAAGCACAAAGTCGCGCCGCAAAAGCGACCGGTAGGGCCAGAGCGACAGCCGCCAGTTGGCGGAGGCTTGCGGAGGTTCCGGGGTCCATTCGTAGGGCATGGGGACGTTTTAGCGATCTGTGCATGGCAGACAATGTGCGGTTCCGTCGCGCCTGATTCCGCGCCTTGAATGTGGCGAGAATCAGGCGGACCGATTCGCTGGCAGTCCTGATGATTGTTTCCAAAAGGGAAAAGATTGCAGGATTTTCGGCAAAATCGGGCCATTTGGGGGCGAGATTTGGAGCGATTTTCGGGTCTGAGGCGAAAAAGTGTTAATGAAACGTTCACGGGCCTTGATTTGGCCCTTTTTGATATGGGATACATGTTGAGAAGTCGGCGGTACTTTGTGCGCTGCTGTTTGGTAACGAGGAAATTGAAATGAACAAGATTAAGTCACTTGCCGCTGTCGCCGGATTTGCGGCCGCAGCGTTTGCAAGTCAGGCAAGTGCCGCAACGCTTTCTGCAGGTGGGATGGTTTATACGCCGCATGCCGTGGCGCAACTTGAAGCTTCGCTGCTGGAAGTCGGGGCAAGTTCCGACAGCCAGATGGCAACCAACCTGATCGATGCGAATTCGACCCTTCTGGGTGAGTTGGATAGCGGCACGTCGAGCGACGGTGGCTCGATTGTTTTCAAGTTTGAGTCGGCCATTGCTGGTCTGTTCGCCGTGAACACCAGCACAACCAATGACGTGGGATCATTCGATGACCTGCGCATCTCATGGTGTTCGGGCGTCACCGGTTCGAGCTGTTCCGGCGAAGAATCGTTCATCATGGAGCCTGTGTCTGGGCAGAGCCTGCTTGCAAGCTTCGGCAGCGCTGGCGACATCAAGTACCTTGTCGCGACCTGGACAGGTGTGAATCAAGACTTCAGCAATCTGGACTTCCGCGTTGTTGCATCGGTTCCGGTGCCTGCCGCTGGTCTGCTGTTGCTGGCTGGTCTGGGCGGTCTGGGTGCGATGAAGCGCCGCAAGGGCTAATCCTTCCCAACAGAATACGGAAAGCCCCGCCATTGTGCGGGGCTTTTTGATTCCGGGGTATGGGTGCTGATGCCGTTGCGTCGTCGGTGACAGTGATGGCAGCAATGCGCACCACCACTGCAACAAGAGCCGTCACAGCGGCATGGCTGCAGCTGTCAAAGGGGCAGGGGGCCGCCACAGGCGTAAGATGTGCAACGCTCTCACCGTGAGCGGTGGTGGCGAAGTCAACGCGCACCTGTGTCCCGTGCTGCGGTGGGTCCGAAGCCTTGGGCCACCTATGGGTTCTGATGTGTGACTTACTGCGCGCTTGGTGGTTGCTACAGTCAGGCGGCTGCGTCCAAAGAGCGGGGCAGTGTCGGGCTGCGCGGGGTGTTATGGGCGGCAATACGACCCGGGTATCGCGGTGCCCTGCAATTGCGTGATGCACAAATGAAAAGGCCCCGGTCGAGTGACCGGGGCCTTTTCGGTGTTGCGATACGCCTTGGCGTCAGTGCGCGTGCGGCTTGTCCCAATCGGACTGCTTGGGCAGCGTTTCGAACGTATGTTCGGGCGGCGGCGAGGGCAGGGTCCATTCCAGCGTGTCGGCGTATTCGTTCCACGGGTTGGGGTCAGACACCCGGCGACCGTAGAGCAGCGAATAGAAGATCACGCCGATGAAGAACACGAAGCTGGCGAAGGACAGGAAGGCGCCCCAGCTGGAGACGTAGTTCCACAGGGCATAAGCCTCGGGATAGTCGATGTAGCGACGTGGCATCCCCTGACGGCCCAGGAAGTGCTGCGGGAAGAAGGTGATGTTTGCACCGATGAACATCGCCCAGAAGTGCAATTTACCGGCCCATTCGGGGTACATGCGGCCCGACATCTTGGGGAAGTAGAAATAGATGCCCGCGAAGATCGAGAAGACAGCGCCCAGCGACATCACATAGTGGAAGTGTGCCACGACGTAGTAGGTGTCGTGATAGGCCCGGTCGACGCCGGCCTGAGACAGTACGATGCCCGTCACACCGCCCACGGTGAAGAGGAACAGGAAGCCCATCGCCCAAAGCATCGGCGTTTTGAACTCAACCGAGCCGCCCCACATTGTGGCGATCCAGCTGAAGATCTTCACACCTGTCGGCACTGCGATCACCATCGTGGCCAGCATGAAGTAGGACTGCTGGGTCAGGGACATGCCCACGGTGTACATGTGGTGCGCCCAGACGACGAAGCCCAGCACACCGATCGCGACCATCGCATAGACCATCGGCAGGTAGCCGAAGATCGGTTTGCGGCTGAAGGTGGCGATGACGTGGCTGATGATGCCAAAGCCGGGGATGATGATGATGTAGACCTCTGGGTGGCCGAAGAACCACAGGATGTGCTGATAGAGGATCGGGTCACCGCCACCGGCAGGATCAAAGAATGTCGTGCCAAAGTTACGGTCTGTCAGCAGCATGGTGATGGCGCCGGCCAGAACGGGCAAGGCGAGTAGGATCAACCATGCGGTCACAAAGATCGACCAGGAGAACAGCGGCACTTTGTGCAGGGTCATACCCGGCGCGCGCATGTTCAGGAAGGTGGTGATCATGTTGATCGCGCCAAGGATCGACGAGGCACCTGAAACGTGGACTGCAAAGATCGCAAGGTCCATGGACATCCCGCCCTCGGACGTCGACAGCGGCGGGTAAAGCACCCAGCCCACACCAGAGCCAAGCTGCCCGTTGCCGCCCGGCGACAGCATCGAGGCGACACCAAGCGCGGTACCGGCGACATACATCCAGAACGACAGGTTGTTCATGCGCGGGAAGGCCATATCGGGCGCGCCGATCTGTAAGGGCATGAAATAGTTGCCAAATCCGCCAAAGAGCGCCGGGATGACCACAAAGAACATCATCAGGACGCCGTGATAGGTGATCATCACGTTCCAGAGGTGACCATTAGGTGTGCAAACCTCGCCAGAGGCGATGAACCGCGCGCCTTCGGCACACATGTATTGCACGCCGGGGTGCATCAGCTCGAGCCGCATGTAGACGGTAAAGGCCACCGAAATGAAACCGACCGCACCTGCAACGAAGAGGTACAGGATGCCGATATCCTTGTGGTTGGTGGACATGAACCAGCGGGTAAAGAAGCCGCGGTTGTCTTCGTGCTCGTGGCCGTGGATGGCTGCGTCTGCCATGTGGCTCTCCTTGGTTGGTTCCTTTGCTCCGGGCGCGAGTCATCTTCACCCCGAGCTTTTGTTGGGGTTCTAGTGGGTTGTGCGCGCCGGGGCAACACGCGAAGTGGCCGAGGTGCTGGGTAATATTGGCGCAGGGGCGGGGGTGCCGGTGTTCGAAATCAGGCGGATTTTGGTATCGGTGCGTAAAGGCTTTGCACGACGGCGTTGGCCTGTTCGAGCGTCAGAGGCCGCGCGAAATAGAAGCCCTGGAACTGGTCGCAGGACATGGCGGTCAAGACTTCGACCTGACGGCGGGTTTCGACCCCTTCAACCGTAACCGACATGCCCAGCTTATGACCAAGCAGGATGATGGTTTCGATGATGTCGAAATAGCGCCCTTCTTCAAAGTCGTGGCCGGAGAGGAAGGATTTGTCGATCTTGAGCTTGTTGAAATGGTATTTCCACAGATAGCCAAGGCTGGAATATCCGGTGCCGAAGTCATCCATCGCGACGCTGATCCCTGCATGCCGCAGGCGTTGCAAGACGGCGCTGACGCCTTCTTCGTCCTGCAAAAGCAGGCTTTCGGTGAGTTCCAGTTCCAGCCGTTCCGGGGCAAGCCCGATGCGGTCAAGGTCAGCGATAATGTCATTGGCCAGATTGCTGTTCTGAAACTGCACAGGTGAGAGGTTTACGGAGATATAGATCGGGGCGGGCCATTTGCGGGCGGCGCGCATCGCCTTGCGCAGCACGACCTTGCCCAACTCGTGAATCATGCCGGTGCTTTCGGCAACAGGAATAAATTCGTCAGGGCCGACAATATTGCCCTGTTCATCGCGCAAGCGGGCCAAAGCCTCGAACCCGTTGACCTGCCCGGTTTCGGCATCGACGAAGGGCTGAAAGTAAACCTCAACCGCGTGATCGAAACCGACGCTGCGCAGATAGCTTTCGATCTGATTGTGTCGCCCGGTGACCTGATCGAGCGCATCGACGTATTCGACCGTCTGGCCATAACCGTCGGAAATCGCCTTGTTCAGAGCCAAATCAGCGGCATGTAGCGCGCGGTCAACCGGTTGGCCCACGGGCGACAGATGCAGCCCGATGCAGGCAGTGCATTGCACTTGCTGACCATCGATCGGGCAGGGGGCGGCAATGGCGTGCTGCACCTCGTCTGCGCAGCGGCGCAACGCTTCTCTGGTGGTGGTGGGCAGGACCAGCATGAATTCATCGCCATTCATCCGCCCGACAAAGCCTGCAGCCCCCGCGATCCGCAAAAGCCGGTTGGCGGTTTCGCACAAATAGGCATCTGCCACGGCCGGGCTGTAGATGTCATTGACCGCCTTGAAGTTATCCAGATCGACCAGAATGATCCCGATCTGTTCAGCCGGGTCGCGCCTGTCGGCAAACAGCGGTCGGATCTTGCCTGCGATGCCATTGCGGTTCATCAGCCCGGTGAGCGCGTCCTGCCGCGACAGATTGGCGAGTTCCTGTTCGCGCAGTTTGGCCTTGCGGGTGATGCGGATCGTGATCAGCATCGGCAAAAGAAAGGCAAAGGCCGACAGGATCGGCACGCCCATCACCACAAGGCCGGTCACCGTCGACAGCGATACGGCTGTGCTGGTGTGCCGAGTCCGCTGCTTTGCCACGCCGATTTGAGTGCCGTCATCTGCAAAAAGCGGAAGGATGGCGACGGAATCGACCACGTTGTGCAGACTGGTGTCCGGAACATCTTCAAACCAGATGTGCAGCGTGCCATTTGCGGCAGCCTGCTGCACCGCGTCTAGCGTGGCCTGTTCGGTCAGCCGTTGGGGCATGTTGCCATGGCCAACGATCTGCGTGCCGTCTAAGGAAAAGAGGGAAAACCCCTGCACCCCGCCATAGCTGTGCGCCATATGGAACGCGGATTGCTGGGCTGGTGACGCGGGTTGACCCGCCAAGAGGCCCGGCAATCCCGGCGTATGATCCACAAGGTGTTCACCCCATGCGCGCACGTCGCTTTGCGCCTTGGCCCGTAATTCATGTTCGCGCGCGAGCTGCAATGCATAGTAGGTTCCGACCACCAGAAGCCCTGCGAGTGCCACCGTGCCCAAAACGGCCCAAAAAACCTTGCGGTCGGAATTTTTGGCGGCCGTGGCAGGGAGCATCTTTCACCTCATAAGTCTCGCAACGGACTAGAGGTGAAGATTTAACTATGCGCTAATTTCGCCCCCTGCATCGCAGCTTTTTGCAGAGCTTTGTTCCATCACGGTCGCAAAGGTGCGGCGAAGGGCGACATCAACGTCGTCCATTGTCACTGGCAGGCCCAGATCAACGAGCGATGTGACGCCATGTTCGGCAATGCCGCAGGGGACGATTCCGTCAAAATGGGACAGATCAGGTTCCACATTGATCGACAGCCCGTGAAACGACACCCATTTACGCAGCCTGATGCCCAGAGCGGCGATCTTGTCTTCGCGCAGGCTGCCATCTGCAGCAAGAGGTTTGTCGGGGCGGGTGACCCAGACGCCGACACGCCCTGCGCGACGTTCACCGGTTACGTTGAATTCGGCCAGTGTGGCGATGATCCAGCTTTCCAGATCGTGCACGAAGCAGCGCACGTCACGGCCGCGTTTGGAGACATCAAGCATCACATAGGCCACACGCTGGCCCGGTCCGTGATAAGTATATTGCCCGCCGCGCCGCGCCTCGAACACGTCAAAGCGGTCGGGGTCGACCAAATCCGCAAGTTTGGCCGAGGTGCCGGCGGTATAAAGCGGGGGATGTTCCACCAGCCAGATGCATTCATCCGCCGTGCCTGCGGCAATGGCGGCGGCGCGGTCCTCCATGAAACGCAGTGCGTCGGGGTAAGGGGTCAACCCCGGTGCGGTGATCCAGTCAACCATGGGCGGTCGGCCGGGGCAGAAGGCCTGCTTTGCGGAGTGCGGGCATATTGGCGCGGCTCACCGGGATTGTGGCCCCGGTGGACAGCGTCAGTTCGGCGCGATCCCCCTGACGTTTGACCGCTGTGATCTGATCCAGCGCCACCCAATGCGAGCGGTGCACTTGCAGGCCCGCCACGTCACCGGTTTCACGCATCGCATCAGCCAGTCGCATCAGCACCATGTCTTGCCCTTTGGTGGTCATGACGTTGACGTAGTGATCGCTGACCGAAAGCGCAACAAGGGGGCCGCGCTTGTCAAACGGCAGGCGGTCAAGGATCGCGGGTGGTGCGGTGTCGGCGGGCGCGTCCGTCGTCAAAAAGAGCGCGAAGAGGACCGAGATCACCACAGAGATCACCGTGACATGGAACAGGGCCACCAGCACCTCTGCCGGGGTGTCCATCACAAAGCCAAAGCTGGCATAATTGATGGCGGCGATCACGGCAAAGATCGGTGGACCCATGGCGACACCAGCAATGGCAAAGCGCGGCAGCGTTGCGGGAATGCGGTCGTAAAGGATGTGCTGGACCAGTGCCGAGACAAAGTTGCCGACCGCGTAAGTGAGAAACACAAGCCCGATCCAATAAGCCATACGGGGCAGGGTGGCCATCAGGTCAAACGTATCAAATGGACCGGCGAGCCCTACCATGACGCCGGTGCACAAGAGCGCCACAAGCATCCGCACATCGCCAAACGTGGTCCGCAGTTCACGTATCGCGAATGGGAAAGCGCCGTCAGCCACGTTGTTTTTCTGCCTTTTGCGTATCGGGTTTTGCCCCGCGAGGGGCGTTTTGCAAAAGGTGCCATGACATCGCGACAACCACAACCAACGGAGCCTGACCCATGACTCTCACCCCGATCCTGACCGCACCGCTGATGGTGCAAATCCATCTGCTTTGCGCCGTGTTGGCGATATGTCTTGGCCCGGTCAACATCTGGCGCAAACGCCGTGACAGGCTGCATCGGATGATGGGTGGCACGTGGATGTTGGCCATGTTCGGGTTGGCGACCAGTGGCCTGATGATGAGCAGTTGGGCCGTTATTGGCCCCTTCAACCCGATCCATCTGTTTTCGGTTCTGACCTATATCTCTTTGGCCGAAAGCATCTGGCACCTGATCAACCGCCGCTTTGCCCAACATGGGCGGGCCATGCGCAGCCTTTATTTCCAAGGTTTGGCGATTGCCGGGTTGTTCACATTCCTGCCGGGGCGGACGCTGAACGAGACCTTCTTTGCGGCGTCGCCCCTTGCGGGTTTTGTTGCAACCTTTGTCGTTGTCGGCGGACTGGCCTGGTTGGGCTGGCGGTATCAGCCACGGGTTGCGTGAATTCCCTCTTGGCAAGGTCGGACCCCTGATCTAGAAGACGCGCAGCCTGACTTGCGGTCGTGGCGGAATTGGTAGACGCGCAGCGTTGAGGTCGCTGTGAGGTAACACTCGTGGGGGTTCGAGTCCCCCCGACCGCACCACGCCCCTTTCGACACATTGGTTTTCAAAGCGCTTCTGCCCTGTGGTCCGCGCCGGGCACAGCGGAATGTCGTGGCTGGACCGCAAACAGGCGATTGGCCTCTTTTGCGGGCACCAAGGGGCCATGTCGCCTGCAAGTGGCAACATGCCGCTGAATTGGTTGCAATCGCGTCAAACGCTTGTTTTAGTCTGATGCAATGGCGCGACAAAGCCGCCAATGGGGAGAACTACGTGACCGGATCAAGTCATGAAAGCGCTTTCGTTGCGTTCGAACGTGTGCAGAAAAGCTATGACGGCGAAAACCTTGTCGTCAAAGACCTGAACCTTTCAATGCCCAAGGGCGAGTTTCTGACGATGCTGGGGCCATCGGGGTCCGGGAAAACCACATGCCTGATGATGCTGGCCGGGTTCGAGACAGCGACCCACGGCGAGATCAAGTTGGACGGGATCAGCATCAACAACATTCCGCCGCACAAGCGCGGCATTGGCATGGTGTTCCAGAATTATGCGTTGTTTCCGCATATGACCGTGGCCGAAAACCTCGCGTTTCCGCTGCAGGTGCGCAAGATGGGCAAGGCCGAGCAGGAAGTAAAGGTGATGCGCGCGCTGGGCATGGTGCAGATGCAGGACTTTGCAGGTCGCCGTCCCAGCCAGTTGTCAGGTGGCCAGCAGCAGCGGATCGCGCTGTCGCGCGCGCTGGTATTTGAACCCGAACTGGTGCTGATGGATGAACCTCTTGGCGCGTTGGACAAGCAGTTGCGCGAGACATTGCAGTTTGAGATCACCAATCTGGCACACGAGCTGGGGATCACGGTGGTTTACGTCACCCACGACCAGACCGAGGCGCTGACCATGTCAGACCGCGTGGCGGTTTTTGACGATGGCCGAATCCAGCAATTGGCCCCGCCCGATCAGCTGTATGAACAACCAGAGAACTCTTTCGTGGCGCAATTCATTGGTGAAAACAACACGTTGGAAGGTGTTGTTCAGGAGATCACCGGCGACACTTGCGTGGTCAAGTTGGACAATGGCGACATCATTGATGCGATGCCAGTCAACGTGGCCAACGTGGGCGAGCGCACCAAGGTCAGCATCCGGCCCGAGCGGGTCGAATTCGACAAGTCACGCTTGCAGGAAGGCGCGCATACCCTGAAGGCTGAAGTGCAGGAATTCATCTATATGGGTGACATTTTCCGCACCCGTCTACGGGTCGCAGGCACCGATGATTTCATCATCAAATCGCGCAACGCGCCCGATCAGACCCGCCTGAAGCCCGGCGAGCAGATCGAGATTGGCTGGTTGCCACAGGATTGCCGGGCGCTCGACGCCTGACCGCAATAGGGCCGCGCCGCGCCCGGCGGTGCGCCTTGAAAAAAGATCAAACCGGGTTTCGAAACGGGAGAACGACATGAAACTGACGACAACACTGATGGCGAGTACCGCCCTTTCGCTGGCGAGCACGGCTGCGTTTGCAGACGGTCACATGGCCGACGAAATGACCATCGTAAGCTGGGGCGGGGCCTATACCTCGTCACAGCAGAACGCGTATCACACGCCTTATTCGGAAATGACCGGAACAACGATCATCAACGATGATAGTTCGGCCGAGGGTATCGCGAAGCTGCGGGCCATGAATGAAGCGGGCAACATCACCTGGGACCTGGTTGACCTTGAGGCCGCGGACGCGATCCGCGCCTGCGACGAGGGTCTGGCGATGGAGATTGACCACGACGAAGTACTGGCCGCGGCACCGGACGGCACAAGTGCCAGCAATGACTTCGGCGACATGATCGTCTCTGACTGCTTTATTCCGCAGATCGTGTTCTCGACGACCTTTGGCTATCGCACCGATCAGGTCGCTGATGGCGTCGCACCGCCAACCGGCGCCTGTGATGTGTTCGATCTGGAGACCTATCCGGGCAAGCGCGGTTTGAACAAGCAACCGATTGCCAACATGGAATGGGCGCTGCTGTGTGATGGCGTGGCCTATGAGGACGTCTATGACACCCTTGAGACCGAAGAGGGGCAGGCGCAGGCCTTTGCCAAGCTGGACACCATCAAGGATCAGACGATCTTTTGGTCCTCTGCGGCCGAGGCGATCCAGCTTCTGGCTGACGGTGAGGTCTTCATGAGCTCAACGTTCAATGGCCGCCTGTTTGCCGCGATTGAAGAGCAGGGCCAGCCGATTGGCATGGCCTGGGACTGGCAGATGTTTGATCTGGATGGCTGGGTGATCCCGGCTGGTCTGCCCGAGGACCGTCTGGCCCGGGTGCTGGACTATGTCTATTTCGCAACGGACACCCAGCGCCTTGCGGATCAGGCCAAGTACATCAGCTATGGCCCGGCCCGGATGTCGTCGGCCCCGCTGGTCAGCACTCATGCCACGCTAGGGATTGAGATGGCACCGCATATGCCGACCGATCCGAACAATGCCGAGAACACCTTTGTGAACAATTACGAATGGTGGGCGGATTACCGCGATGACCTGGACGCCAAGTTCCAGGCATGGTTGGCGCAATAAGCGCTGAGGCGTGAAAAAAGGGTAGGGCGGGGTTTGACCCCGCCTTGCCACCACAGCAGCAGGAGCGGACGATGCCCAAAGGTTATATCATCGGACATATCAAAGTGACGGATCCCGAGGGGTATCCCGAATATGTGCAAAAGGACACGCCGATCCTTGAAAGCCACGGCGCGCGCTTTGTCGTTCGCGGTGGGCAATCCGAGACGCCGGAGGGGGTCGAAATGGGCCGCCATGTCGTCATTGAATTCGACAGCTACGCCGCCGCCAAGGCGGCCTACGAAGACCCCGAGTACCAAGCTGTCGCCGAGATCCGGCGGCGCTGTGCAGAAAGCACAATCATTCTAGTTGAAGGTGTCTAGATGACTGATGCAGCAGGCCCGATGCTGGCGGCCGACGGCACGCCGCTGAAAAAATCGCTGAACCGGGCGTTGCGCCGTCAGAAGATGCGCGCGCTGCTGCTGATCGCCCCGTTGCTGCTGTTCATCCTGCTGACCTTTATCTGGCCGATTGGACAGATGTTGTTCCGGTCGGTCGAAAACCAGATTGTCAGCGATGTGCTGCCCCGCACCGTGGTCGCGGTTGCCGATTGGGACGCCAGCACCGGCGAAGCCCCCGGCGATCCGGTGTTTGAGGCTTTGGCCCAGGACATGATGGTCGCGGTCGAGAAAAAGGTACACACGCGGCTTGGGTCGCGGCTCAATTACGAAACATCAGGTATCGCGTCGCTTTTCCGCAAGTCCGGTCGCCGCGTGGATGATATGGGCGAGGTGGCGATGGATCAGTTTGTCGATCTGGACCCCGGCTTTGAGATGCCCGCCAATTGGGCGGTGCAACTGGGCAGCGCAAACTGGAACGCGGCCCTGACGGATTGGACCAACGCAGGCGAAGACGGGATGCCGCCGCAGTTCGAGGCTGATCCGGGTGCAGCGGAGGCGCTGCCGCAGACCGTGGCGCTGTACCGGGATTACGCAAACTTTGTGCGCAGCGAGGAAGACAACCCGCTGAAAGAAGACATCTGGCCCATTCAGTTCCACGTCCTGGCACAGGAATTGGGCGAAGCCGATCTGTCGGCTGTAGCGGGGACCGGGCTGCCGTTGGTTGATGCCCAAGGGGCCGTGGGCGCATTTGAAACCGAGGATTTGCGCGCCGCCTTTGTCGATGTGGACGAAGACTGGAACAGTGTCGAAGTCTGGCAAACCATCCAGACCTACAGCCCGAACTACACCAGCGGGTATTTCCTGAACTCCATCGACCGCCAGAAAGCGCCCGACGGGTCCGAATGGCGGCCGGAAGATCAGCAAATTTACCTCACGCTTTTCTGGCGCACGATGGTGATGTCCTTGGTCATCACCTGCAGCTGTATCCTGCTGGGCTATCCGGTGGCCTGGTTGCTGGCGAACCTGCCGGCGTCCAAGGCGAACCTGCTGATGATCCTTGTGTTGCTGCCATTCTGGACCTCTCTTCTGGTGCGGACATCCGCGTGGAAGGTGCTGTTGCAACAGCAAGGGGTCATCAACGAGCTGCTGGTCTGGATCGGGCTGGTGGGGGATGAGAACCGGCTGGCACTGATCAACAACGCCACGGGCACGATCATTGCGATGACGCATATCCTGCTGCCTTTCATGATCCTACCGCTTTATTCGGTGATGAAGACGATCCCGCCCAGCTATTTGCGGGCGGCGAAATCGCTGGGGGCAACAAACTGGACGGCCTTTTGGCGGGTCTACTTCCCGCAGTCGGTGCCGGGGATCGGCGCAGGCTCGATCCTCGTCTTCATTCTGGCGATTGGCTACTACATCACGCCCGAGATTGTGGGCGGCACCAAGGGTGTCTTTATCTCCAACCGGATCGCCTATCACATCTCATCCAGCCTGAACTGGGGTTTGGCCGCGGCGCTGGGGTCGATCCTGCTGGCGATCGTGCTGATCTTCTACTGGATGTACGACAAGATCGTCGGCATCGATAACGTGAAGCTGGGGGGCTGAGCCATGACCACATTCATGACAGCCGCCGACAAGGCCGCCGCCGCTGACAACACCTGGAGCTTTACCGTGCCGCTGACCGCCGCCTTTGGCGCGGTGTTGGGGGTGTTGGGCGGGCAGGCCGCAGGGCTGGGCGTGCTGACCGGGCTGGTGGCAGGGGCTGTCATTGGCGCTGCATTGGCCTATGCGCTGGCGGTGCATTTGCCCAAACGCACAGGTCGCTGGGTCGCGATCGCCGTATGCGCCGCACTGGGGCTGGTGCTGGGCGGTTTGCCCGGTGCGCTGGCCGGTGGCATCCTGGGCGCACTTTTGGGCTGGTGTGCCTATTGGCTGTCGACGGGGGCCTACCGCGCGGGCGTGCCGCCCTATGCCACCACAGGGCAGGTGTTGTGGCACAATACCTTCAAACTGATCTGCGGGCTGATCTTTTTCTTCCTGATCGCCCCGATCATCACGATCATTCCCTTGTCGTTCAACGCGCAGGACTTTTTCACCTTTACGCCCGAGATGCTGGCGCTGGACCCCGCGGGATACAGCCTGAAGCATTACGAAGACTTCTTCACCAACGCCGACTGGCTGCGCCCGATGCAGAACAGCCTGATCATTGCGCCCTTTGCCACGATCATTTCAGTGTCCCTGGGCACGTTGGCGGCGATTGGGTTGAGCCAATCCCACGTGCCGTTTCGGCGCGGGATCATGGCGATCCTGATCTCACCAATGATCGTGCCGCTGATCATCTCGGCCACGGGGATGTTCTTTTTCTACAGCCAGATGGGGCTATGGATGGAGAACACGCTGGGCATGTCCAAGTCGTTGTCGGGTTATATCAAGGTGATCCTCGCGCATGCGGCCTTGGGCATTCCCTTTGTCATCATCACGGTGACGGCGACGCTGGTGGGGTTTGACAATTCGCTGACACGGGCAGCGGCGAACATGGGCGCGACGCCGGTCACGACCTTCTTTAAGGTGCAGATGCCGTTGATCCTGCCGGGCGTGATCTCTGGCGGGTTGTTTGCGTTCATCACATCCTTTGATGAAGTGGTTGTGGTGCTTTTTGTGGGTGCTGCGGCGCAAAAGACGCTGCCGTGGCAGATGTTCACTGGATTGCGCGAGCAGATCAGTCCGACGATTCTGGCGGTGGCGACGGTGCTGGTGGTGATCTCGATCATTCTGCTGACGGTGGTTGAACTGCTCCGGCGGCGGTCAGAGCGGTTGCGGGGCATGTCCCCGACTTAGGGTCAGGACCCTAGGGCAGGACCGAAAGCCAGCCCCAGGCGGTCAGCACCGACAGACCGGTCGCGATCAGGACCGATGACGCCGCGACCCGTTTCGCACGGTCATACATATTGGCAAAGACATAGGCGTTCACGCCGGGGGCCATGGCCGCTGTGATCACGAGCGAGCGCTGCGCCTCGACTGGCAGCCCAAAGCCCGCGCCAAGGGTGAACGACAGCGCCGGTTGCACCAGCAGCGTGATGGCGCAGACGTAAAGGATGACACGCATGTCGCCTTCGGGACGGTAGCGGACCAGCACGCCGCCAAGGCCAAAGAGTGCGGCCGGGAGTGCCGCGCGGATCATCATGTCAATCGCGTCGGTCAGGACGACCGGCAACGGGAGCCCTGTGAGATTGACGGCAAAGCCAAGGCTGATGCCGATGATCAGGTTGTTGCCGAACATGGCCTTTGCGACCTTGGGCAGGGTCTGGCGCAGCTTGCCGCCGCGATTGCGGATAAACTCCATCAAGGTAATGCCAAGGCCGTAGCAAAAGGGTGCGTTGATCGCGACGAGCGCGTAGTTTCCCGCCAGTGCGTCGGTGCCATAGGCGCGCTGGGTGATCGGGATACCCAGCAGGACGGAGTTGGCAAAAAGGCAGCAAAAGCCGATGACCACGGCGTCTTCCCAGTCGCGACGGAACAGCGCGCGCGCGCCCAGCAACCCCAGCAAGAAGCACAAGGCTGCGACGCCGTAGTAGCTGAACAGCAAAGCCGGATTGAAGTTCTGGCCCAGATCAAGGGTCGAGATGGCGCGGAACAAAAGGCAGGGGATCGCGAAGCCTTGGGTGAAGCGCATCAGCTGGTCCGCGCCTTCGGGTGCAAACACACCGCGCCAAACGGCGAGGTAGCCAAAGCCGATCACCAGAAAGACCGGCAGGATGACATCAAGCAGCGCTGTCATGGGCAGGCCAGATTTTTGCAAAAAATCTGGGTCAGAAAATGTGCCATTTTCTGGTGCCTCCGGCGGGGATTATTGTGGCCAGAAGAAGCAGGGGTGAGGTGCGTCATGGCGCGGGTCGGGTCAAAGTCATACCGTCGTAGGCGGGGGTGATATGATCCGGTGTTTCGGCGCTGAGCGTCGCGTAGTCGAGGTCGATATGCATATTGGTAATCACCGCCTGCGCCGGTTTGGCGCGTGCGACCCAGTCCAGTGTTTGCGCAAGGTGGCTGTGGCTGGGGTGGGGATCACGGCGAAGCGCGTCGACAATCCAGATTGCCAGGTTGTCGAGCACCGGCCAGACATCATCGGGAATAGCCGAGACATCCGGCAGATAGGCAAGATCACCGATCCGGAAGCCAAGCGCGTCAATTGTGCCGTGTTCAACCTCGAACGGGGTCAGGGTGATCGGGCCGCCTGCGCCCACGATCGTCACGTCGCCGTCGATGGTGTTGAGATCGCAGATCGGCGGATAGGCCGATCCGGCGGGTTGGACGAACGCATAACCAAAGCGCGCCAGAAGCGCGTTGCCGGTATCGCCATCGGCCCAGACAGGGATGCGGCGGCGCATATTGTAGACAATCATGCGGATGTCATCCAGCCCATGCACGTGATCTGCGTGGGCATGGGTGTAGATCACGGCGTCGAGTTCGCCGATGCCTGCATCCAGCAGTTGGCTGCGCAGGTCGGGAGAGGTGTCGATCAAGACGCGGGTGGTGCCATCGGGGCCATCGCGTTCCACGAGCAGCGAACAGCGGCGGCGGGTGTTCTTGGGGTTCGCAGGATCACAGGCCCCCCAGTGGCCGCCAAGGCGTGGCACACCGCCAGACGAGCCGCAGCCGAGGATGGTGAAGCGCAGCGTCATGCGGTGGCCTTCCAGAACAGCCGGTCGAAATTGGCCGTCGTTTGGGCTGCGAAGTCGGCATAGTCGATCCCGAAGGCCTCTGCCGCGATGCGTGCGGTATGGGCGGTGTAGGCAGGCTCATTCCGTTTGCCGCGATGGGGCGGTGGGGCAAGGTAGGGGCTGTCGGTTTCCACAAGGATGCGGTCGCGCGGGGCGGCGTTGAAGATGTCGCGCAGGTCGGCGGACTTGGGAAAGGCGGCGATGCCTGACATTGACAGGTAGAAGCCGAGGTCGAGGGCGGTTTGGGCCAATGCGGCCGAAGAGGAAAAGCAGTGCATGACGCAGGTGAATGCGCCGTTGGCGTATTCCTCGGACAGGATGCGGGCCATGTCGTCGTCGGCGGCACGGGCATGGATGATAAGCGGCAGTTTGGTGTCGCGAGCGGCGGCGATATGGATGCGCAGGCTGTCCTTTTGGATCTGCGCGCTGTCGGCGGTGTAATGATAGTCCAGCCCGGTTTCGCCGATGCCCACAAATTTGGGGTGATCGGTCAAAGCGACCAGTTCGTCATAGGTCGCGAGCGGTTCATCGGCGGCAGACATCGGGTGGGTGCCGGCGGCATAGAAGACTGGCGCAAAACGTTCGGCCAGTGCACGCACCTGCGGTTCCAGCCGCAGTTTGGTGCAGATTGTAACCATGCGGGTCACGCCAGCCTCTGCCGCGCGGGCGATCAGCGCGCCGTGTTCGCCGTCGAAATCGGGAAAGTCCAGATGGCAGTGGCTGTCGACAAGGGCAGGGATCATCGGCGCGCTTTCAGGGGGCGGCGTGGTCGCGCGCCGTGTGTTCGATTGCAAAAACCATATCAAGGATCAGCGCCGCAGGGTCAAGGTTGACCGCCCGCCCGTGACGCGCGCGTGCAGAAAGCGATTGCTGAAGGTCGGCCCAAGCGCGCGCGGCGCGGTCATTGGGCGACAGGCGCGCCAGCAGCCGTGCCTCGCCCGGGGCGCCCTGGCTGCTGGGTTCGCCCATAAGTCCGGTGCGCGCGGCGCGGGCCAGCAGGTGGTCCAGCAGGTCAAGTGTCAGAGCAAATCGGGTGTCTGCATTGCGGCCTGCACAGCTGTCCGCGAGTTTCAGCAGAGGCGGACGCGCGACATTGGGCAGGCCTGACATCAGGTCCACCAGTTCCGCGTAAAGCGGTAGGCCGTCGTGCGACAGAAGCCGGATCGCATCCCCCGCAGAGCCGCCCGAAAGCGTGGTCAGCGCCTCTGTCTGGTCGGTCTGGAACCCGGCCTGATCAAGTGCGGCGGCCAGATCAGTGGCGGCCAAGGGCGCGCAACGCAGCTCGCGGCAGCGCGAACGGATTGTGGGCAAGAGGCGCGAGGGTTGATGGGCAATCAGAAGGAGCGTGGTGTTGGCGGGCGGCTCTTCCAGTTCCTTGAGGATCGCGTTGGCAGCGTTGCGGTTCATTTCATCGGCGGCATCCACGATCACCACGCGGTGGCCACCATCGGTGGCCGACATGTGAAAGAAGTTTTTGAGCGGCTCGAGCGCCTCGCGCGTGATGTCGGCCTGCAGGGCGCCGGTCTTCTCATTGACCATGCGGCGGATCACCAAGAGGCCGGGATGGCTGCCAGATTGTACAAGGCGGGCATCGGGGTGATCGGGGTCAATTGCAAGTGAAGTTGGCGGGGGCGGGGCCCCAAAGAGCCCGTCATCTTGCTGGGATGGGGTTGCCAGCAGAAAGGTTGCGATCTTCCACGCCAGTGTGGCCTTGCCCACACCGCGCGGCCCGGTGATCAGCCAACCGGAATGTACGCGGCCTGCAGTGAAGGCATCCAGAAAGTCCTGCTGTGCGCTGTCTTGCCCGATCAGCCGGGCCGTATCACGTGGGTGCGGTGCCCCCGCGATGCGGTCGGGTTCGGGGGCGTCATCGCTCATAAGTGGGCTGCGATTTCAGAGGTGATCGCATGCGGATCACGATTGCCGTCGATCAGAACGCAGCGATTGGGATGGGCATGTGCGAGGGCCAGAAACCCGTGGCGCAGGGTTTCCTGAAAGGACAGGCCCATATCCTCGAACCGGTCTTCGCCTGATTGCCGGGCAAGGCCCCGGTTCAGCGCGGTCGCAGGGTCCATGTCGATGATGAATGTGCGATCGGGTTCGCGCCCGATCATCAGGCTGTGCAGCTGGTCAACGGTGCCACGCAGGTCGCCACGGGTCGCCCCCTGATAAACGCGGGTGCTGTCGGCAAAGCGGTCGCAGATGACGGTCTTACCTGCGTCCAGTGCGGGTTGGATCGTCTTTTCCAGATGATCCCGGCGCGCAGCGGTAAAGAGCAGAAGTTCGGTTTCTGCGGTCCAGCGGTCGGGGTCACCGGTCAGCAAAAGTTGGCGAATTTCCTCGGCCCCCGGGCTGCCCCCGGGTTCGCGCGTCAGCACCACGTCCGCGCCTTGCGCGCGCAGAAGCTCTGCCAGCGCGCGGGCCTGCGTGGATTTGCCAGAGCCGTCGATGCCTTCAAAGGTGATAAAGCGGGGCGGCGTCATGCGGGGGCGTCAGCGGTCGCGGCGTTGATCTTGTCGAGCACCACCTGCATCGCGGTGCGCATCCGCACGGCAAAACCACCGCGCGGCACATCGTTTTCGGCCACCAGCGGCACGCGCGCCTCTGGCAGGCCATCAAGTGCGATGACCAGTTCGCCCAACTGCTGACCGGCGGTGACCGGGGCCTCAATCGGGTCGTTAAAGACAGCCTCGGCGTTGATCCCGTCCTGATTGGTCACGGGCACCAGCATGGAAACATCGGCCCCCACTGTCAGACCAACGGTGTCAACTTCGCCCATCCAGACCTGCGCCTCGGCGATGCGGGTGCCGGATCTGGCGACGTCTTTCTGCGCGAACTGACGGAAGGCCCAGTTGACAAGGCGTTCCGCCTCATCGGCGCGGGCCGCAGCACTATCGAGACCTGTCAGTACAAAGATCACGCGGCGGTCGCCCTGTTTGGCTGAACCAACGAGGCCATATCCCGCCTCTTGCGTGTGGCCGGTTTTCAGCCCGTCCGCGCCGATGCCCAACGACAAAAGCGGATTGCGGTTTTGCGTATTGGCGGGCGCGCGGCCATCAAAGGCATAGGTTTCTTCGGCAAAGAGGGGGTAGAACGTGGGGAAGTCGCTGATCAGGTGATCAGCGAGAATACCCAGATCACGCATTGACATCTCGTGCCCCGCTGCGGGCCAGCCAGAGGCGTTCTTGAAGGTCGAATTCATCATCCCCAATTCGCGCGCCCGGTTGGTCATCATCTGGGCAAAGGCGCTTTCGGTGCCTGCCAGCCCTTCGGCCAGCACCACAGAGGCGTCATTGCCCGACAGCACGATCACACCACGCAGCAAATCCTCGACCGAGACACGGTCGGTGGTGTCCAGAAACATGGTCGAGCCGCCAAAGCTGGCCGCGTGGGTCGACACGGGCAGCATGGTGTCCACGTCAAAGCGGCCATCCGCGATCGCCTCGAACGCCAGATAGATTGTCATCAGCTTTGACATCGAGGCGGGCGGCAGCGGTTCGTCTGCGTTTTTCTCCATCAGGACGGTGCCGGTGGTCTGGTCAAAGACGTAAGCGGCGCGGGCCTTGGTTTCGAACACCTGTGCCAGCGCAGAGGTGGCCACGAAAAGCAAGGCAGTGGCGGTGGCGAGGGTCCGCAGGGCGATGGGCATGTGGCAGCTCCGTCTGGATGCGTTAGTTGGTCACAAAGTAGGCATCACCAAAGCCAAGCGCCTTGACCTTTGCCAGCACCGCAGCGCGGTCCGCTGCATTCGGGGCAGGGCCGACGATGACGCGCCAGAACGATTTGCCCTGGCTTTGCTGGGACAGGACGCGCGCTGACAGGCCGTCGCCGCGCAAGCGGTCAGCGGTCCGGGTGGCGTTCGCCTCGATCGAGAAGATCCCGATCTGGATGAAGGGCTTTTCAAGGCTTGATGTGGGGGCAGGGGCCGGCGCAGGTGCGGGGGCAGGGGTTGGAGCCGCGGCGGCCAATTCTGCCGTCTCAATCGCGGCAGCGGCGGCACCGGCGACGGGATCAAGCGGTTCTGCTGTGATTTCGACCGGGTTGTCGAAATCGGTGACGGCAGCGGCCACTTCGGCAGGGCCTTCTTCGCGCCGCAGGGCGATCACGGACAGCGATTGCGGCGCACCGGCCAGCATGCCCAGTTCTTCGGCGGCGTCAGAGGAGACCTGCAAGGCCGGGCCGGGGTTTTCACGTTCGCGACGGAAAAGTGCGCCAATGACGAACTTGTCGTTGCTGGGGTTGCGGATGATCACCCGTTCGGGGCCAGAGGCATCCGGGTGCGCGACCCAGACGCCACCAAGGCTGGGGCGTCCATCCCACAGGCCGTTTTCGCTGACGGAAAACACCTCTGGCGCTTCGACATCGCGTTCCACGGTGGGCCCGGCGCTCAGCGGGGCCGCAGGATCGGCGGGGCCTTCCGCAGCCGCGCCATCGCCACCAAAGTTCGGTAGGCTTGGCATCTGGAACTTGCCTTGTTCGTCACAGGCCGCCAGCCCGATGACCACAAAAGCCGCAGCACTCAGCCGGATTAAACCGGTCTTCAATTGAACATCGCCTGACATCGCTCGCCCCTTGCATTTATCCTCACCCAGGCGCGCACCACAGGTTGTTGGATCAACCGTTTTTCTGCACACCCACGTGCCACCCATAGCACAGGTCACGCCGCTTGCGTGCCTGCCCCACGGCTGGCTAGCGCTACAATAGCGGCGAGGGGGCCGTTTTGGAAGGCCGGAGCGCGTCTGTTCGGCGGATTTCCACAAAGCGTGATCATGTCTTTACGACCGGCAAGGAAGGCACTAAACCCCGTCTTCAGCGGAGGCTTGGCAGAGTGGTCGAATGCACCGGTCTTGAAAACCGACGAGGGTGAAAGTCCTCCCAGGGTTCGAATCCCTGAGCCTCCGCCACATCAGCCAAATATGTGTTTGATGTTAAAAAGTAGATTTCGAAATCTCGCTTTTCGTTCCCACACCTGCTCCCACATCTGACGCGACTCGCAAAATGGGTCTATGCGTCGTTGTGACCGCGTTCTTCGCCAGTAATCAAGCGTCGCTGATCCTTCCGCCACGCGTTCTGATACAGGAAACAGAGGATCGTCCGGGCCATAAAGGGCGGTTGCGTCCAGATAGGTGATCCAACGGGCCAAAATCTCTTCGGCTTTGGGAACGCCCTTGTGAAAGAAGCTCTCGATATTCTTACGGAACTTGGTCGCACCATTGCGCGGGTTCTGGCGCACCGACGTGTCCTCGAAATCAACGTGCTTGACCCGCAGCGTGATCGCAGCCCCGGCGCGCGTGCCTTCGGGCATCATCGACTAGGCGCGTTTCGCTTGGTTGATGCTGGGGGCTTGCTTTTCCGATGCCGCACGCGCCTCGGCTTCATCCCGACGGGAAATGCGAAAATAATCGGCGTCCCGCAATCTGATCCGACTGCGAAATCTATCGCGCTGAATAAGCCAGATAAAGAGTTCGCGCAAAGTCGCCACGATGGCTCGGCTTATGGATTTGGCCAAAGGCTTTCCGAAGGGTCTGAGGTGCCAATACTCATCCTGACCAACGACCTTTGACGCACGCGGAACGCAGAATGGAACTTGGACACAACGCGGGTTCGAAGGGTCGTGGCCTGAGGCAGCTGACCGGCGATGAAAAGATTGCTCTGGTTGATAGATCGCCTCTCAGCTGGGGCTTTAGGGTCAGCGACGACAACAGGGCGCGGGCCTTGCTCCGCAGCCTGCCAAATGCCGAAAAACTTCTCGAAGAGCGTGGCTGCGATGCGGATTGGCTCAGAGTGAATACGACAAGCTGCTTAGCTGGCACTGTCCGAAAGGTCGGCGCGCGCTCGATTGGATCAAAAAAGCTCCGGCGAACCAACACTGAGCCTGCCCGGTTTAACCGGGCGGGCCGTCGGGGCGAGGGGCGGGAAGCGGTCGTTCGCGGCTGCTGCAAACACCGCTGCCTGCCGACAGCCGAAGCCGACCTACAGAATGTGTTTGAGAACATCATGATCCAAGAAGTGCCTAAGTTCAGGTTTCAGAGTGCCGGGATTGGCAACTCGTTCAATTCAGCGCGCACCTCGGACCAGCTCAGATCGTGCGTTGGCAAGAGATCGAAGAACCTTGGGCTATGGGTCGGTGCGAATATCTGAATCAACTCGTGAACTACGACGTATTCGAGCAAGTCCCGGGGTTTCTTAACAAACTCTGTATTCAGGCGAATGGTCCGCTGTTTCGCGTTGCAGCTTCCCCATTTGGTCTTCATGCGCTGCAGGAAATAGCCTTGGACTTCGACACCAATCCGGCTTCCCTACTTCTTGATCAAGGGGGGCGCGCGACGAAGCTTGAGGTGCCAGTTGGGTACCACCATCGCACGGGTCTACAGAGTGCTTTCAGGGCGCATTCGATACCGTCGAGTGGGGGCATCCAACTCACGAGACTATCATTCCAGCTTGCGGCTCTGTCTTTTCAGAGGGTTACAATTCGCCTGAGCCGCGATAGCGCTTCGACGTAATAGTAGTCACCGTAGATCAGTGAGACGTCTATGCCCAAGCCCGCAGGATGATTGAATGTCCCTCCGCGAATGATCCCGTCGCTTTCATTATCCCAATTGCCGAAAGCCTCGTATGTGGACTTGGCAATTGCGTTGGCTGCTGAGAGATATTTTTGGGCCTCTCTCTCTTCGAGTTGGGATGCAAGAACGAGCATGCCACACGCGGCACACATTCCGGCAGAGGTATCCCGCGGTGTCGCCTCGGTCCGCAGTACGCGAAAATCCCAATGAGGGACATTGTCCGCAGGCAGTTCGCGAATGAAAAAGTCGGCGACGTTTTTGGCGATTTCAAGGTAGCGGGGGTCTTTCGTATATCGATACGCAAGCGCCATGCCGTGAACCGCCCATGAAGTTCCACGAGACCATGCAGAGGTTTCCGAAAATCCCTGCCCGCTGCGCACCCTCACTTTTTCGCCCGTAAAGGGATCGAACTCGACCATATGATTGATCGAGGAGTCGGACCGAATGAAGTGTTTGATGACGGTTTCGGTATGGGCGATGGCCACATGTCGAAATCTTGGATCGCCGGTTTCCTCACTGGCCCAGTAGAGCAGCGGCAGGTTCATCATGCTGTCGATGATGCTTAAACCTCTTGGATCGGAATCGTTCACGTCATTGACGTTCCAGGCGGACAGGTAGTTGCCCTTGATGTTGAACCGGCTTGCAAGGTGGCTGGCCGCCACGAGACCCCGCCGTCGCGCTTCCGTGTCTCCCGTCGATTTGAAACGTTTGACGGACGTCAACTGCCACATGAAACCGACGTCGTGGTGCAGGTTGACGTATGCGTTCAGGGCTTCGTCCATCCGCATCTCGCAGCGCAGGGCGATGTCAGCGAAAGGGGCGTGATCTGTGTCGTCGTGCAGCAGCCAAAGCAGACCCGGCCAGAAACCCGTAACCCATCGCCACGTATCGTCGGTGAGAACGTAACGTCCGGTGTCATCCGTCATCGTCGGGAAGCGCGGTCCGATGGCCGTGCTGGTTTTCTTCACCTTATCGACCAGTGCCGTCCATGCATCGTCTGTCCAACTTGTGTCGATCATGCCTTCTTCCTGCTCTGGACCGTGGGAAAGCGTCGCATCCCCGGTCTTGACTTGATTCCGGCGCGCTTGCGCAGGGCGTTTGACCCAAGGTCCACAACGCTTGTCACTTTCGCCCACGCGCCTGTCCGCTGGCCGTTTCGGAGCGTTCGGAAAATCAATTGACATACGAGTATCATTGCGATTAACGTCCGTCAACAGCCAATGATATTCGGGTGTCATTCCGATATTGGGTGATTAGCCGTGGGGGGAGAAATGGTTCCAGGTGCATGTTCCATACTGTTCCGATTTCAAGCGGTTCAGCGACGCCTTGGGACCGGGGCCACACCCCAATGGCCACAGAATCAAACCAGGAGGAAAGAAATGAGACGTATTGGAAAAAGCGCGGTTCCGCTCTTCGCGGCGCTCGCATTCGCGGTGCCAGTGACCGCGCAAGAGTACAAGGAAGCGCCAGAATTGGCCGAGCTTGTTGCGGCGGGAACTTTGCCGCCCGTCGAAGAGCGGCTGCCTGCCAATCCGCTGGTCGTCGAACCTATCGAAATGGTGGGAACGTATGGCGGCGTCTGGCGATCCGCCCTCAAGGGGTCATTCGACACAGGTTGGATTCGTCGCACCATCGGCTATCAGCCACTGGTTGCGTTCAACTACGACTGGACCGAGGTGGTGCCCAATGTCGCGGAGCGCTTTGAAGTCAATGAAGACGCGACCGAGTTCACGTTCTACCTGCGGGAAGGGCACAAATGGTCCGATGGGGAACCCTTCACGGCAGACGACCTCGACTTCGCACTGAAGGTCATGACCAGCCCCGATTATGCGGGACGCAAGGTCAACATCCCGCTTGGCGGCGTCACGGGCGAAGTGGTGAACGAGACCACTTTCAAGATCATGCTCGAAGAACCGAACGGGCTGTTTCTGCAGCGACTGGCGACAGTTGAAGGCCCCTTCATCGTCAATGCCGCAGAGCACTATTGTGGTCCCCTGTTCCCCGAGATCAATCCTGATGCGAATGCCGTCGCGCAGGAGCGCGGTTTCGACAACTGGAGCCAGGCGATCGAACAAACCTGCTTTTTCAACTTCCAGGACGCCAACCGTCCGCTGCTGTTCGCTTGGCATCAGGTCACCAACTACGATGGTCTGACCCAGTTGGTCGAGTGGGAGCGCAATCCCTATTTCTTCAAGGTCGACACCGAGGGTCAGCAGTTGCCCTATATCGATGATGTGAAGATGGTGCAGACCGAAAGTGTCGAGGACATCGTGCTGAAGGTCGTGAATGGCGAGGTCGACTTTTCGAACCGCCACTTTGCAACTGTGGCGAACAAGCCGGTGATCTTCGACGGGCAGGAAGCCGGCGGTTACACGCTGAAATCCACCGTCGACGCCCGGATGAACAATGCCATCCTCCAGCTCAACCTCACCCATCCCGATGAAAACAAGCGCAAGCTTTTCGGTATGAAAGAGTTCCGGCAGGCCCTGTCGATGGGTATGGATCGCGAGGAAATCATCGATGTGGTCTATGCGGGGCAGGGTGAGCCGCATCAGGCGGCACCACGCCCGGGTTCGCCGTTCTACAACGAACAGCTCGCCAAACAATTTACCGAGTATGATCCCGACGCCGCCAACGCGCTGCTGGACGAGATTGGTCTGACCGAGAAGAACTCCGACGGTATCCGCCTGGGGTTTGACGGCCAACCCATCCGCATTCAGCTGTTGGCATCGTCCGATCAATCCGAGTTCGGCGACATCGCCCAGCTTGTGACCGAGCAGTGGAAAGAGATCGGCATTGATCTGGACGCCCGCAACGCCGAGCGCAGCTTGGTTTACGAGCAGATCCAGAACAACCAGCACGACATGCATGTCTGGTGGGGTGACGGCGGAATGAACGATGCGATGCTCGATCCGCGCTTCTACATGCCCTTCAATCTGGAGTCGGCCTTCGCACAGGCCTGGGCGCAGCACTTCATGGGCACTGGCAGCAACCTTGCAGAGGCACCGCCGGAAGCAATTCAGGCACAGATGGACCTGTACAATTCCATTGCGAAGACGGGTGATCCCGCCGAGCAAAAAGAGCTGTTCGATCAGGTCTTGCAGATCGCGGCTGAGCAGTTCTACGTGATGGGTACCGTCTTGCCTGCCGATGGCTACATGGTCGCGAACAAGAACCTGGGCAACGTGCCGGAAGGCCAGATCTATACCTGGCTCTACCCGCAGCCCGGTCCAATGCAGACGTCACAGTTGTTCTACAAGCAGTGATGTCACTGGGGACGCGGGACACTCCCTTCCCGCGTCCCGCCTAGTCCCCAAACACCCAACCTGATCGCGGAGGAGGCGAACATGTGGACATATATCGCGCGACGACTGATCACCATGATCCTGACGTTGCTCGCTCTGTCGGTGGTCGTCTTCATCGTGATCCAGCTGCCACCCGGAGACTTCGTGACATCGTATGTCGCCAGCCTCTCTGCGTCCGGCGAAACGGTGGATCAGGAAGCCATCGAAATCCTGCGCGAGCGCTACAAGCTCGATAGCCCGGTCCTGGTTCAGTATTTTTCGTGGCTGATGCAATTGTTGCAAGGCAATCTCGGCTACAGTTTCGAGTTGCAGAAGCCGGTGGGCGAAATCTTTGGACAACGGATCGGAATTTCCCTCGCCGTTGAATTGACTGCTGTTGTCTTCATGTGGGCCATTGCCGTTCCGATCGGGGTCTATTCGGCCGTCAATCAGTATTCGTTGGGCGATTATGCCTTCACAATCCTCGGGTTCCTGGGGCTCGCAATCCCGAATTTCCTGTTCGCGCTTGTGCTCATGTACGTTTGCTACAACTGGTTCGGCGTCACCATCACCGGCCTGTTCTCGACCGAGTACATGAATGCGCGTTGGTCTTTGGCTCGGTTTCTCGATTTCGCATCCCATGTCTGGGCACCAATTCTGGTCATCTCGACCGCGGGGGCTGCGCAACTTGTCCGCGTTCTGCGCGCCAACTTGCTTGACGAGCTGAATAAACCCTATGTGCTGACTGCACGGGCAAAGGGTTTGCCCAAGCGTCGCGTGATCTGGCGCTATCCGGTTCGGGTCGCCATGAACCCGCTGATCTCGACGGTTGGTTGGGTACTGCCGACGGTGATTTCATCCTCTTTCGTGACGGCTATCGTTCTGAACCTGCCGACACTCTCGCCGATCCTGCTGCGCTCGCTCCTGAGTCAGGACATGTACCTTGCCGGGGCGCTCATCCTTTTCATGGGGGTTCTCACGCTCGTCGGCACCCTGATTTCTGACCTGTTGCTGGCCTGGATCGATCCGCGCATCCGGCTTGGCATGGTGGGTGCGAAATGATGCAACAGAAGAAACCTACCAATCTGGACGCGGCCGCGGACAGCGACATTGATGAAATCGGTGTCGACCCCCGGATCGGACACGTGACCGGCACCGAGAACCAATGGCAGCTTATTCGCCGCAGGTTCGCCAAGCACCGCCTTGCGGTCATCAGTCTGTGGATCCTGAGCTTCTTCGTGCTTGTCGCAGTCTTCGCGGACTTCATTTCGCCAAACGATCCCAATGACGTGCAGGCGCGCTATACCTATGCGCCGCCGCAAGGCATCCACTTTATTGACCGGACAGAGGACGGCGGCTGGCGCATTAAGCCCTATGTCTATGGCTACGATGTTGAGGTCGAACCAGAAGCCCTGCGCCGTGTCTTCGTCATCGACAAGACCGACAAGATCTATCTTCAGTTCTTCAAGCGCAGCTGGGATTACAAGCTGTTCGGTATCTTCCCGACCGACATCCATTTGATCGGCACTGAAAAACCAAGGAAACCGCTTTTCATTCTTGGCGCCGACCGTCTTGGACGCGACATGTTTTCCCGCTTGGCCTATGGGACGCGCATCTCGCTTTCCGTCGGTCTGGTCGGCGTGATCATGAGCCTTGTTCTTGGTGTCATCATCGGGGGCTTCGCCGGATATTTCGGAGGCTTCTTCGATGCCGCGACACAGCGGGTGATCGAGTTTCTCCGATCACTGCCCACAATCCCGCTCTGGATGGGACTGGCGGCCGCGATGCCAAGCAGTTGGTCCCCGTTACAGGTCTATTTCGCCATCACTCTGATCCTGTCGCTGTTGGGCTGGACGGAACTTGCGCGGGTGGTCAGGGGGCGTTTTCTTGCGCTCAAGGGCGAGGATTATGTCGCTGCGGCGCGCTATGATGGCTGTTCGCATACGCGCGTCATCCTTCGCCACATGGTGCCGTCGTTCACCAGCCATATCATCACGGCCGCGTCGCTGGCAGTTCCGTCGATGATCCTGGCCGAAACAGCGCTGTCGTTTCTGGGTCTTGGACTTCAAGCGCCGGTGATTTCCTGGGGCGTGCTTTTGCAGGAAGCACAGAACATCCGCACCCTGGCAACCGCCCCATGGCTACTGGTGCCCGGCCTCGCAATCGTGATTGCCGTTCTGGCGATGAACTTCGTCGGCGACGGTTTGCGCGACGCCGCTGATCCCTATTCACACTGAGGTTGAGACAATGACCAACACGCACGACACCGTTCTCGAAGTCCGTGGCCTCAGCGTCGATTTCCCCAGCCGCCACGGCGCAACGCCTGCCATCCAGGACGTCAGTTTCGACCTGCGCCTGGGCCAGACGACCTGCTTTGTCGGGGAATCGGGGTCAGGCAAAAGCGTGACCGCCCGCGCAGTCATGAACATCGTCGAACCTGCGGTGATCCGGGCCGGCGCAGTCAACCTCGTCGATCTGGAAGCCGGACAAAAGCTGGAACTTTCCGGCCTTGATCCCGATGGGCTCGAAATTCGCGCGGTGCGCGGCGCGCGCATCGCCATGATCTTCCAAGAGCCGATGTCCTCGCTCAGCCCGGTTCACACCATTGGCGAACAGATCATCGAAGCGATCCTGTTGCATCAGGATGTGGATGCCGCTCAGGCCCGCGAGATTGCGATTGAGGCGCTGCGCGCAGTTCAGATCACCGATCCGGAACTGGCTGTCGACAAATACCCGTTCGAGTATTCGGGCGGTATGCGCCAGCGCGCGATGATCGCCATGGCGCTTGGTTGCAAGCCCGATATCCTGATCGCGGATGAGCCGACGACGGCCCTGGACGTGACGACGCAGGCCGAAATCCTCCGGCTTCTGCACAGTTTGCAAGAGAGCCGCCGCATGGCGATGATGTTCATCACCCATGACATGGGGGTGGTTGCAGAAATCGCGGATCAGGTCGTGGTGATGCTGCATGGCAGTGTCG